>NZ_DATJWR010000506.1:0-6074 GCF_035501035.1 Paraburkholderia sp. | reverse complement strand
GATCGCCGCGATCATCGCCTTGACCTGCTGCGAGACGACCGTCATGCCCGACTCGAAGTGCAGCGCGTTGTCGGCGAACTGCACGCGCTCGGTATCGAGGTCGACCGTGTTGCCGTCGAGCGCGGGCTGCACCGGCACGCGATACATGAGCTGGCTCGTGTAGGTGTCGGCCGGGCCGCCCGTCGGGATCAGCTTCGCGTTGCCCGCCATGTGGCCGGACTCCGTGGTCGCGAGCTGCATGCCGCTCGTCACGCCCGCCGGCTGCGCCATCGCGAGCGGCTGGACATTGCCGGCCGCCATAGTGGCCATACCCGCCGCCGTGCCCGCGGCGCCCTGCTGCCGGAGCGCGCCGGCAAGCGACGCCGCGAAGTCCACGTCGCGCGCCTGGTAGCCCGGCGTGTCGGCGTTCGCGATGTTCGAGGAGAGCAATGCCTGCCGTGTGGCGCGCACGTCGAGCGCTTCGCGCCCGAAGGCGAATTCGGCATCGAGTTTGTCCAGCATCGGGCGTTCTCCGTGAGACGAGCGGTGAATCGGCATGAGCGCGGCGGCCGAGCCATCGGCGGCAAATCGGCCCGAGTCGGTGGCGAATCGGTTGCCAATCGGCAACAAGCCGGCGCAAACGTTAGGCGCGCGACCCCTAGGCCTTTGCGCATGGAGTGGAATCTTAGGCGGGGCTGGCAAGAACCAATCTGACGAATAGCCGGTAAAGCGCCCCTCTATTCGACGCTAGCGCGCGGGGGGCGCAACCTAGAATGCGATGCGTGTCAATGCATTCGATGGAGAACGACCATGCCGCAGACTGCCTCCTTGCGCGAGCCGCGCGCGGGCCTGGAGCGGCGAACGCGCGCGCTCGCGCGCATGGTGTCGTGGACCTGCGTGCTCGTGAGCGCCTGCGCCTTCGGCGGCGCGGCCGCGCAGGCGCAAACCCAGCCCGGCCAGATCTATATTGCGGGCAACGGCGACCGAGCCGGCTCCGACGCCGCGCAGATGAACGCCCTGCTCGCCAAGAACACCTCGAACGCCACGAACGCCAGGCCCGCCGCGGCCGTGCCTGCGAATCCCTCTGTCGAAGCCGGCGCCAATGCGCCCGCGCCGCTGCGCGCGGCGAGCTACGCCGACCTGAACGCGCGCGGCATACCGGAAGATGCACGCGCGGGCGTCGATTCGAACGGCATGATCACGATCCCCGGCCCCGGTGAGCGCGCGCCGCAAGGCGAGGCGCCGCGCATCGTCACGATTCCCGCGCCGGGCGCGAACGCGCAGCCCATGCGCGTGCCGCCCGCCAACGCAAACTACGCCGGCACGCTCCAGCGCGTGAACGTGGCGAGCGGCGCGAACCGTGTCGCATCCGTGGTCGTCGATGCCGCAGCGGCCGGCGCAGGCGCGACGCCCAGCGCCAATGCGAAGCCGGCTGTGAACGCAAGCGGCAACGCAATCGGCAGCGCGAACGCCGGCGCCAACGCGAACGCCGCCAACGCCCAGCCAACGCCGCCGGGCCAGCAGGACGGCGAATCGATCCGCGCCACGGCGCTCGCGTTTCTGCAGCAACAGTCGGCGGGCTTGCCGGGCCACGTGAGCATCACGGTCGCGCCAGTGTTCGCGCGCGGCCTCGCCGCGTGCGCCGAGCTCGAGCCGTTCATGCCGCCGGGCGCGCGCACCTTCGGCCGCACGACCGTGGGGGTGCGCTGCGTCGGCGCGAAGCCGTGGACGCTCTACGTGGGCGCGCGCGTCGCCGTGGACGTCACGTACTACGTGGCCGCGCGGCAGATCGGCGCGGGCGAGGCGCTCTCGGCGGCCGACTTCATGCCGCGCTCGGGCGACCTCGCGAGCCTGCCGCAGACGGTCATCACCGACCCGGCTCAAGCGAGCGGCGCCGTCGCGCTCGCGCGCATCTCGGCCGGGCTGCCGCTGCGCACCGACATGCTGCGCAGCGCGGCCTCGGTCCTCATCGGGCAGACCGTGAGGGTGATCGCCGTCGGCACCAATTTCACGATCTCCGCCGAAGGCAGCGCGCTCAGCAACGGCGAGCCCGGCCAGCAGGTGCGCGTGCGCACGAGCAACGGCCAGATCGTCACGGGCGTCGTCAAGGATGCCGGCACCGTGCAGGTGCAGATCTAGGGCCGGTTCGCATCGGGTTTGTTTTGGCCCGGCTGGGCCCCGCCTTGGGCTCATTTGCCGCTGTGTGCGCCAGCACACGTAACAGCATGTAACCTCGGGACTTTCGCGCTAAAGTTCGGCTCGGCCTATGCCGTTATCAAGGTCAAATCGATCAGGAAGCCCATCGTGAAAGTTGACTCCTCCACCCGCAATGGTCCGCGCGCACTGCAGGATGGCGTGGCGCGCTCGCAAGGCGATTCGTCCAGCTCCGTGAGCGCGGCGAGTACCGGTAACGCGGCCACGTCCGGCGCCGCAGGCAGCGCGGGCGCCGCGAGCGGGTCCGGCGCGCCCCAGGCCGACGCGAACGTGAGCCTCTCCTCGCTCTCCTCGACGCTGCGCTCGCTCGCGGCGAGCGGCGCCGCCGACATCGACGTTGCCCACGTGCAGTCGATCAAGGACGCGATCAGCAACGGCACGTTGCAGATCGACGCCGGCAAGATTGCCGACGGTGTGATCCAGACCGCGCGCGAACTCGTGATGCCGACGTCGGCCAACTGATCGATGCCGCGCGCGTGCTGTGCAAAACGCTGAATTTTCTGGTGCCATGCGATGAAAGATGCCCTGTTGGCCACGCTGATCGACGAACACGCCACGATTGAGGCGTTTGCGTCGCTGCTCGCCTATGAAGAGAAGGCGCTCGTCTCGGCCGACGGCATGGAAGCGCTGCCGCAGATCGTCGAGCAGAAGACGACGCTCACGCAGCGGCTCGCCGGCCTCGAAAAGGCGCGCGACGCGCAACTGGCGGGCCTCGGCCTGCCGGGCGGCCGCAAGGGCATCGAGATGGCCTGCGACGGCGATACGCGCCTCGCGAGCCAGTGGGCGCTGCTCAAGGGCTCGACCGAGCGGGCGCGCCGCAAGAACCTCACGATCGGCATGATGATCCGCACGCGCATGGAGCATAACCGCCGCGCGCTCGCGATATTGCGCGGCGAGACGGGCAACGGCGCGATGCTGTACGGCCCCGACGGTCGGTTGCCGGCGTTCGGGCTGTAAGCCGGCGAGCGACCGCGCGCCAACGTGCGGCCCACACAAGAGATAAGCCGAAGCGATGCCGCTTCGGCTTTTTTGTTTGCGCCGCCGTGTTCTTTCCGGCAACAAAAAAAAACCGGAACGCTCGCGCGCTCCGGCTTTTCTGCCTGCACCCGGCCCGTGCGCGAACACGCGGGCCGTCTACCGCCTCAACTCTCCGTCCCCGCCCACGACATCTCGCGCAGCCGCGTGCGCAGACGCGCCACTGCCTGGCTGTGCAGCTGGCACACGCGCGACTCGCTCACCTCCATCACCGCGCCGATCTCGCGCAGGTTCATGCCGCGCTCGTAGTAGAGCGACATCAGCAGCTTCTCGCGATCGGGCAGCCGCTCGATCGCCTCGACGAGCGCGCCGCGCAGGCTGTCGTCGAGCAGCGCCGAGAGCGGGTCCGAATGATCGACGCAGTAGCGGTCGAGGAACGGCTCGTCCTCGGCGGAGCGGTCGAAGTCTTCGTAGTAGATGAGCTGGCTGCCGTGCAGATCCTGCAGCATCGTCTGGTATTCGTCGAGCGGCATGTTCAGGTGCTCGGCGATCTCGGTTTCGCTCGCCGAGCGGCCAAGCCGCTGCTCCACCTGGTGCACGGCGCTCTCCACTTCGCGCGACGTGCGGCGCAGGCTGCGCGGCAGCCAGTCGTTGCTGCGCAGCTCGTCGAGCATCGCGCCGCGGATGCGCTGGCTCGCGTAAGTCTCGAACTGCGCGCCCTGATCTTCCTTGTAACGGTTCGCGGCGTCGAGCAGGCCGATCATGCCGGCCTGGATCAAGTCGTCGAGGTCCACGCTCGCCGGCATCTTGGCGACGAGCTGCAAGCCCAGCCGCCTGACGAGCGGCGCGTATTTCGCGAGCACGTCGGCCTGCGAAATCTTTCCTTGAGCGTTGTACATCCTGCTCTCCTGTGTCGATCGGACCTGGCGCTTTAGCTGTCGGCCGGAGTCAGTGCTTCAGCACTGACTCCGGCCCCATGCAGAGCACTTGGTCCGATCCCATGCAAAGCTGTCGACCGGACCTGGTGCTTCAGTGGTCGGCCGGAGTGAGTGCCTCAGCCCTTACTCCGGCCCCATGCAGGGCACCTGCCCCGATCCCTTGCAAATGCTTTCGCTTCTCATATCCCTCGCGGCGTCACGTCGTGCGCACTTCAGACGTGCTGCGGCGACGGGCGCTGCGTGGGCGTGTCGGTCCGCCAGCCCACATGGGCCGTCGCGGACGCGGATGCTGCGTTCGGTACGGCGTGCCCACCCGTGACGGCCGCAACGAACGAATCGGCGTTCGCGGCGAGCGCCACGTGTGCGGCATGCACCTCGGCCACGGCTTGCAGGCCGCCGCCCGGACCGCCGCCGTCATGCTCGGCATGCGCCGCACGCGCTTG
Organism: Paraburkholderia sp.; assembly: GCF_035501035.1. Lineage (GTDB taxonomy): Bacteria > Pseudomonadota > Gammaproteobacteria > Burkholderiales > Burkholderiaceae > Paraburkholderia. The sequence continues at coordinate 1,525 of NZ_DATJWR010000506.1, read as the reverse complement.
CCGTGGCGCGGGGTCCTGCTCGTCGGCGAGCGCGTCGCCTGCCGTGTCGTAGCCGCGCGCCGCGTTGGCCCGCGCCGTGGCCGGCGAGCACGCCGAGACGGCCGGTCGCATCGGCCAGTGCGGCAGCTCCGCGGCGACATGCCGGAAGTCGCGCGCGGCAGCCGTCGAGGGAAACGCATCGACGATGCAGCGCGCGAGCTTGAGCGCCTGCGCCATGTACGGATCGGCGGCGACATAACCGGCGCTTTCGAGCGACACGCTCAGATAGCGGCCCGCCACCCCCGCGAGGTTCTCGACGGCGACCTGCGCGTCGGGCACGCTCGCCACGTGATTCGCGAGCACGCGAAACTGCGCGATCGCGTGCGCGAAGTGGAGCCGTTTCATGCACGCATAGGCGTCCGTGATCGACTGCGCGCCGACGCGCATCACGATCAGCACGTCGTGCGCGTGCATGGCGAGCGGCGAGAGCGCGCCTTCGGCGTCGAGCTGCGCGTCGATCAGCACGATGTCGGCGGGGCCCGAGATCACCTTCTGCAGCTGCGCGCTCGTGTACTGGGCGCGGTTGTCGCGCGAGGCGGCGAGCACGCCGAAGCCGAGCGGATGCCGGCCGACGGCCTCTTCGAGCGTGCGCTCGCCGCGCATCACGGCGGCGAAGTTGCCCGCGCCGCGCACGCCGCCCACGAGCGCGCACACCGAACGCGGCCCGAGGCACTCGTCGATCACGAGCACGTCCTTGCCGTGCGCGGTGAGCGCGGCCGCGAGATTGACCACGGCGGTCGTGCGGCCGGGCGAACCCCCGCCGCCCGTCACCGCGACCACGCGCGAGCCCTCGCGCGCAAGCAGGCGCCGCAGCCCCTCGGCCTGATCGATGACGAACTTATCCAAACCGAACCTCGGGAGCCTGGGAGCCCGAACGCATCGACAACGCCGACAGCAGCGCCGGGATGTCGTCCTCGTGCGGCACGAACGGCGAGCGGTCGCGCGGAATGCAGAAAGCGCTGCGGATCAGGAAGCGCCGCGTCGCCACGTACAGGTTCTCGGGCACCTTCTGGCCCGTCGAGACGTAGTACACCGGCAGCTTGTAGCGCAGCACCGTGTCGAGCGCGCTGCCCAGGTTGGTCGCCTCGTCGAGCTTGGTGAGAATGCAGCCGGAGAGCGCCGCGTCGTCCGGCCCGCTCTGGTAGGCCTGCACGACTTCGTTGAGCGTGTCGCCGTGGTTGGTCGCCGAGAGCAGCAACAGGCGCTGCACCGGGCGGCCGGCGCCGCACAGCATGGCGATCTGGTCGGCCACGGCGCGGTCGCGCTGGCTCATGCCGATCGTGTCGATCAGCACGATGTGCTTGTTCTTCAGTTCCGTGAGCGCGAGTTGCAGGTCCGCGCCGTCGCGCACCGCGTGCACCGAAACGCCGAGGATCTTGCCGAAGATGCGCAGCTGCTCGTGGCCGCCGATGCGGTAGCTGTCGGTGGTGAGCAGCGCGACCTTGCTCGCGCCGAAGCGCATCACGCAGCGCGCGGCGAGCTTGGC
>NZ_DATJWR010000505.1:0-3467 GCF_035501035.1 Paraburkholderia sp. | reverse complement strand
GGGTACGCGTCAGTAGCGGCGGGTCATGTTGGGGGCGGGGTCGAGCCGCCATAAAAAACAGACGACCTCTACCTGCCCACCTTCCACCCCGTAGTTTCTTTCATCATTCGGGGTGGCGCCAATCTCCATGACTGTTGGGGCCTCAATTCCCGGGGGCACGCCCTGTGGCAGAATCAAGATCGCGCTAGCTCGGACGTCAAGGCAATGGCCGGGCAACACATTGCCAAACTCGGCGCAAGGATCGCCGAGCTCCTCGAGATGTGTGTTTGAATCGTCGGTCAAGCGTCCGCTTGCTCACGGCGAGCTACGCCGCCAGCTCGCTCACATTCTGATCCGCGCGGAAGGATAGGAGCGCGCATCACAGTCGCGGCCGCGTTCGATGACGCGTGCTCGGGAAACGCAGAGGCGCAGCCGGGGCTCAGCGCATTCGACGACCGGCCTGCACGGCGGCCAGCTCGAAGCGGGCCGCCATTGCATTGGCGCCTCCCACGCGTGCCGCAGGCGTGCGAGGCTTCGATTCGAACGCGCGGCCCTTGGTGGCACGCGGCCCGCGTGCCTTATCGGCTCGCATGCGCTGCACTGCCGTGCAGCTCGCGCAGCGACGTCCCGTTTGGGCGCAGGCGCATGCGCGGATCGATGCGCTGCCACGGTAGATCGGCGGGATCGGCGGCCATGGGGCCAGGCGCCTTCGCCACGAGATGGGCAGCGGCGATCGCGTCAAAATCAGCGCGATAGTGAACCGAACTCTTATTGACGAGAATTTTCATGCGCTCGGGTTCGATACCGGCCACGCGGTAGAGATTGCGGTCGAACATCTGCATCTTCACAGAGCTGACCGCGATCCTCACGCCGTCGATGCGCAGGCACGCCACCGGCCCGATCTCAGTCCACATGCCGTTCATCATCGGGCCGTCGAAGCGCACCCGCCCATCGGCGAGATGCTCGACCACGAAGCGTTCGGCGAGCGGCGCATCGCCGGGCACGCCCGAGCCTCCCGCGAGCGCAAGCTCGATCGTCGCGCCCACGCCCGCTTCGTGCGCCTTCGCGGCCGCTTGCGGGTCCCAGATCAGGCCCACTGCCGCGTTGCTCGCGCCGTGACGCAGCAAGGCGCGCACGAGCCCCATCGTGTTCGAATCGCCGCCGGCACCGGGGTTATCCTGCGTATCGGCGATGACGACGGGGCTGGTCGCGTGTTCCGCGAGCCGCATCGCTTCGCGCACGGCGTCGTCGGGGGCGAGAAAGCGCACATCCCAGTCACGCTCCTGCGCCACGATGGCCCCGACCAGTGCATCAACAGCGGCTGTCACGGCGGCCTCGTCGAAGCCGAAGCCCCAGACGGCCGCGCCGCATTCGGGGAAATCGGCCGCAGGAAATCCAGGCGCGAACGACAGCGAGACAATCGAACCCTGCTCCAACGCCGCAAGACGTTCGTACATTCCGCGCGCCGGTTCGGCGAGCGTGCACATGCCGTTCACGGGGATCAGGAACGGAATTCGGCGCACGACGCGCTTCAGTCCGCGTTCGCGCGCTTCGCTAAGCCGAGTCAGGATGTGCGCGGCGCGCGCACCGGTTTCAGCCATATCGACATGCGGATAGGTGCGGTACGCGACCATCGCGTCGGCGAACGCAAACATTTGCTCGGTTACGTTGGCGTGCAGATCGAGCGAGACAACGATAGGCATGTCGGCGCCTACGATCGAGCGCACGCGCGCGAGCAATTCGCCCTCGCCGTCGTCGAGATGCTCCGTGACCATCGCGCCGTGCAGATCCAGGTAGATCGCGTCGTAGCCGCCGCGCCTGACCGCCTCCACGATTTCGCCCGCGATGCGCTCATAGGCGTCTTCGGTCACATGCGCAGACGCGCTCGCACCCGCCCAGATCACTGGCACGAGCGAATGGCCCGCCGCTTCCGCCGCTTGAATGAAGCCGCCGGCGGGCACATTCACGTCGCGCAGCGAGAGCAGGTCAAGGCCGCGCGCGAGCGGCGGGAAGCCCTCGCCCTGAACGAAGCTCTGCCAGCTCGCTTTCGTCGGGGCGAATGTGTTGGTTTCGTGCTGGAAGCCCGCGATGAGAATCTTCATTTCCCTTTACCTCTAATACATGGGATGACTGATCTAATGGATTTCGTGTCGCGCGAAAAAAAGCGCATCACATCTTCAGCGCTTCGCGCCCGGAAGCCTGACCGAAAGAACCAGCAGCGCCGCCACCGGCGACACGCCCGCGAGCGCGAGCAACGCCTGTCGCCGGGTGATTGAAACGTGAGTCGAGCGCAATGACATCGTGACCAGGGCAACCCAAAGTAGCAAGAGCAACAAAGTTCACGCATCGTTCTTCCGAGGGCAACAGTCCCTTTCCCAAGGGGGCGCGTTGCGCGAAATGTCGCGACGACGACCTTCAGTCCTCGGATGTCTCTTACCAAAGTGGAAGGGACCTTCGAGCGTCCATTTCAAGGCGATGGCGAACGGCCGCAGGTGGCCGTTTCGGCCGTTTGGGGGGGGGCGCGTCGTGGCAACGGCTGCCGATAGGCAACAGCCGGTCACGCAGTCATCTCGGGAAAAACAGCAACCACCCCCGTTCTTGTCTATCCACAAACACTTTGAGTATGTGCGCTAGCACACCGAACTGCACGGATATCGTCGGGCTCAAGGCCTATGCTCCGTGAGGCGCCGCGGTTTTTCATGTGTGTTATTTCGGCATGGAGGTCACCAATGAAACCCCAAATGGCGATGGCATACATGTCGATGCTGGCGAGGCAGTGCTGCTTTGCCGCCTTGTTGCTCAGCGGCCTGACAAGTCCACTCGCGGCGCAGGAGCTAGCGAGCGCGCCAGATGTGCCGACGACTGCTGCCCCGAGCTACAAGGTCGGTGACACCTGGACATACCTATGGGGGCGAACCGACACCAGGCCCGGAAACGTTCTTGTTCTGACGGTAGTCGCGGTTACAGAGACGCAGACAACGATGTCGTCTACGTGGAACGGGGGCGCCGCAAAGGAAGTAGATTATGACAGTCAGGGAAACGTGACGCGAGACGGCAACGGAACTACGTATGAGCCAAGCACTGGAGACCTTAGTTTCCCCCTGACTGTGGGCAAATCCTGGTTTTTTCACAATATTCGGCGCTTCACAGATGGAACCCTTGACGTCAGCGGGACCAGCAAGGTTGTCGCATTCGAGCAGGTAAAGGTAGCCGCTGGTTCATTTGATGCCTACAAAATAGAGAGCCGTGGCGTGAATGCAAAGCAGCTTGAGCGCTTGTACAGTGCGCCATTTACAAACATCTATTGGTATGCGCCCAGTGTCAAAAGAATTATAAAGTGGGACTACGCGTTATATCTCGGTCACCAGGCGCAGACCCAGACTAAGAACTTATCCGTAAATAAGTCTATACTTCGTTCGGAGCCGCAATCGAGTGCGACATTGGAGCGAAGGCTTGGCCAGGAAGAGAGTCGAATCGTGGGAGGTGAC
>NZ_DATJWR010000504.1:0-6935 GCF_035501035.1 Paraburkholderia sp. | reverse complement strand
GCTGGGCGGCGACGCCGCCGGGCCGCATCGAAGCACTGAGGCAGGCACACGGCAATGAGCAATCTGACGATTCGAAGAGGGCTGCTGCTCGTGCTGTGCACGTTCGCGGCGATGCTGGTGGTGGGCGCGGCAGTCGGCGTCCTGATGATCGGCCGCGCCGACGACTCGGCGCGCTTCATCCACGAAGTCGCGCGCCAGGACGCGCTCGCGCTCGCGTTGCGCGAGGACGCGGCGCTCGCGCAGATGGCATTGGCGCGCGGGTATCAGGCGGCGAAGGAAAACGGCGACGCCGCCTCGCGCGAGGACGCACAAAAGCGCGCCCAGCAGGACACGCGCAATCTATTCGACGAGGCCGCGAAGCACGCCGCCGCGCTGCGCGAGAGCGCGCCGTTCGATGCGCAGGCAGCGCGGCAACGCGATGCCTTGCTCGGTGCATGGGCGGCGCTCGTGGACTCGCTGCAACGCTCGGCCACGATGCTGGAGAGCGGCGACACGGCGGCTTACGCCGCGCTTTCGACTGGCGACGTGACGAAGGCGAACGCGCAATTCTCGGCGGCCGTGGCCGCGTTGCGCGAGCACGCCGAGGCCGCCACGCGCGCCGCGCTAGCCGAGGGCGAACGCGAGCACGAATGGGTGATGGCGATGGTGGCGGTGGGCCTGCTGGGTGCACTGGTGCTCGTCGTCGCCACGCATCTGGCGCTGCGGCGCCTCGTGAGCGCGCCGCTTGCCCAGGCGGTCGCCGTGCTCAACCAGATTGCCGCGAACGACCTCTCGGTCGCGATCGATGGTGGCGGGCGCAACGAAATCGGCCAGTTGCTCGGCGCGATGCGGCGCATGCAGGGTGGTCTGAGCCAGACGGTGCGCAGCGTACGCAAGAGTTGCGACGTCATCAATACCGGCGCTCGCGAGATCGCGGCCGGCAATCTCGACCTGTCGAGCCGCACGGAGCAGCAGTCCGCCTCGCTGGAGCAGACGGCTTCGAGCATGGAGCAGCTCACTTCGAGCGTGCGCCAGAACGCCCACCATGCCAACGAGGCGAGCGAGCTGGCGACGGGCGCCGCCGACGTCGCGCAGCGCGGCGGGCGCGTGGTCGAGCAGGTGATCGAGACGATGGAGGCGATCAGCCGCAGTTCGGGCAAGATCGCGGATATCACGGGCATCATCGACGGTATCGCGTTTCAGACCAATATCCTCGCGCTCAATGCCTCGGTCGAGGCGGCGCGCGCCGGCGAGCAGGGGCGCGGCTTCGCAGTGGTCGCGGGCGAGGTGCGCATGCTCGCGCAGCGCAGCGCCGCGGCGGCGCGCGAGATCAAGTCGCTGATCGACGCTTCGGTGCACGACGTGCGCAACGGGCGTGCGCTGGTGGGCGAGGCGGGTTCGACGATGGCTGAGATCGTCGCCTCGGTGGACAAGGTCTCGGGGCTCATGAAGGAGATCGCCTCGGCGACCGTGGAGCAGAGCGCCGGCATCGAGCAGGTCGAGACGGCCGTGAGCCAGATGGATCAGGTGACGCAACAGAACGCGGCGCTCGTCGAACAGGCAGCTGCGGCGGCGGAGTCGCTGGAGCAGCAGGCGAGCCAGATGGCCGAAGCCGTGGCCATGTTCCGCGTGAGCGAGGTCGAAGGCGAGCCGGCGGCGGTCGTTGCGGCGCGCGATGAGGGGATGCTGCCTGCACATGCGACGCCCGTGATCGCATGAGATCGCGCGAGGCCGCCTGAGGCGGCGCGATCCGGTGTTACTGCCGGGGCCGTGCCCAGCCCCGGCTCGTGCGGCTAGCGTGACGTGCGGGCGTCAGTTCGTCTTTGCGGCGGCGGCCAGCTTGTTCGCGGCTTCCTGCGGCGTTTCGCTCTCGTCAGTCCAGAACTTGCCGATCACGTCGTAGAACGCACCTTCCACTGCGGGCGTGACGAGCATGTCGTGCGCCCACGAAGGCACGAGCGCGCCCGCGGGACCCGCGGCCTTGAAGTCGGCCGACGACTTCTTCGCGCAGGCGTCGAACTTCGAGAGGTCGAGGTCTTGACGCACCGGGATGGAGCCCTTGTTGAGATTGAAGGTTTCCTGGAACTGCGGGCTCATCAGCAGGCTCGCCATGTCCTTTTGCCCCTTTTCCACGCCAGGCTTGTTCACCTTGAAGAAGACAAAGCTGTCGACGTTGAACGTGAACGCCTTACCCGAGCCCGGCGCGGCCACGCACAGGTAGTCCTTGCCCGGCACTTTGCCCGCGACCGTGAATTCGCCTTTCGCCCAGTCGCCCATGAACTGCATTGCGGCCTTGCCGTTGATGACCATCGCCGTGGCCAGATTCCAGTCGCGGCCTGTCTGGGCATCGTCGGTATAGGGCTTGATGCGCCGGAAGGTTTCGAGCGCCTTCACCATCGTCGGGCCCTTGAGCGTGGCCGGGTCGAGCTGCACGAAAGCCTTCTTGTAGAAGTCGGGGCCGCCCACGCCGAGCGCGACGGTTTCGAACGTTTCGGCCTCCTGCCATTCCTGACCACCGATGGCCACCGGCGTGATGCCGGCCTTCTTCAGCGCGTCGGCGACCTTGAAGAAGTCATCCCACGTAGTGGGCGGCTGCGCGTTGACCTTCTTGAGCGCGTCCGCATTGATCCACAGCCAGTTCACACGGTGCACGTTCACCGGCGCTCCCACATATTGGCCTTTGTACTTCATGATCGTCGCGATCTCGGGCGGCAACACGTGATCCCAGTTGTCGTGCTTCGCGACGTCGTCGATGGACATCAGCACGCCTTCGTCGCCCCATTGCTGGATCGCCGGGCCTTTGATCTGCGCGGCAGCCGGCGGGTCGCCCGCCACCACGCGCGTTTTCAGCGCGGTCATCGCATTGCCGCCGCCACCGCCCGCCACCGCGAAATCCACCCACGTGTCGCCCTTTTTCTCCAGCATCTGCTTGAGCACCTGGGCCGACTTCGCCTCGCCGCCCGAGGTCCAGTAGTGCAGCACCTCGACCTGCGCGGCGGAAGCCGCAGTGGCGGCAAGCGTGAAGGCAGCTGCGGCACAGGCCATCAGGAGTGTGCGCTGCGTGCGTCGTGTACTGGATGAGGAGTGGGACGCGTTAGGGCGCGAAATTCGAGTGGAACGCATGACTGTCTCCGGTGGGCCGGCTGGCGGCTCTGGGGTGGTTTTGAGCGACTTCTCGTGGACGCATGGGTGGGCCATTGATGTCCCCGGATTATCCAGCGGTGGATGTTAGCGCTAACACGATCGACTCCACACCAGGACGAACCCTGCTTCGAGGCGCGCTTTTCTCAGGCGTGCAACACGGCGATACTAATGGTCATGAACAAGAAAAGTCGCCAATTGCCGGAATCGGCGCACGATGCGTCAACACGCCGTGACGCGCGCAACACACCTGCTCGCGCTGCTTCGCGTCGCCGCCCGAGCGGGCGCGTCACGCTTGCCGATGTCGCACAGCGCGTGGGCGTGAGCACGATGACGGTTTCGCGCGCGCTCAAGGAGCCCGCACGTGTGCTGCCGCCGGTGCGCGAACGCATCGAAGCCGCAATCGCCGAGCTCGGCTATATCCCCAATCGCGCGGCGCGCACGCTGGCTTCAGCGCGCTCCAAGCTCATCGGCGTGCTGGTGCCTTCGCTCTCGAATGCGGTGTTCGTCGAAACGCTCGCGGGCGTGCAGGACTGCGCGGGCCCGGCTGGATATCAACTGCTGATCGGCAACACGGGCTATTCTTCGCAGCGGCAGATCGAGCTGCTCTCGGCCTGGCTCGCTCATGCGCCGGATGGTTTTCTCGTGGCGAGCATCGACGATTCTGACTCGATTCGGCAGCGTCTTCACACGGCGAGCGTGCCGCTCGTGCACATGTTCGATCTCGTGCCCGGCGAAGCGTGGTCGGTCGGCTTTTCGCAGCGCAGCGCCGGCTTCACCATCGGCAAGCATCTGCTCGCGCGCGGCATGCGCCGTCCTGCCTTCATCGCCGCGCAGCTCGATGCGCGCACGATGCAGCGGCGCGCGGGCTACCGCCGCGCGCTCGCGGCAGCGGGCTTCGATCCGGCGCTGGAAGAGCTGACCGAAGCACCGTCGAGCGTCGAGCTCGGTTGCCGGTTACTCGCAAAAGTGCTGAAGAAAGCGCCCGATTGCGACGCCGTGTTCTGTTGCAACGACGACCTTGCGCTCGGCGCGCTGTTCGAGTGCCAGCGGCGCGGCATTGCGGTGCCGGGGGACCTTGCGATCGTGGGCTTCAACGATCTGCCTTTCGCCGCGTGGTCGTCGCCTTCGATCACTACGGTCGCCACGCCGCGCTACGAGGTCGGCTTCGAGGCGGCGCGCATGCTGCTGCAGATCATCGAAGGCGAACTGCCCGCCGAGCGGCGTGTCGATCTGGGCTTCACGCTGGTTACGCGTGAAAGCGCATGAAAGTGCGAAGCAAAACGATTGGCATGACGAATGAAGCGGCGACCGAAGCCGGCGCTTCATTCGTTCTTCATCACGCCACGGGAATCGGCTCGGACTCGATCATCTGATTGAACTGCTCGACGAACGCATGCTCGTTCGGGCCGGCATTGTCGCTCAGCGGCCGCGCGGCGTTCACGAGCACTTCGGTGCTGGCGGATTCGAGACCTTGTTGCCGCGCCGATGGAGCGCCTGCGCGAGGCCGAGTCCAATGCCCGATGTGCCGCCCGTGATGAAGATCGTGTTGCCGGTCGCTTTTATGATATGGATTCCTGATGAAATGAGGGTTCAGTCGGAAAATACATTGCAGCGGCTCCGCTACGCGGCGCGATAACGCGGCGCAGGCTTGCTGGTGGACAGATGCGGGGACATTGCGCGTCGTGCGTTCTCGAACGCGTTCCATTGCTCTACGTCGTGCAGCGAAGGAATCGTCACGGTTTCGCCGCGCTCGAAGCCCGTGATGGCGGCGCTCACGAGGTCTTCGGCGGACATGACGATCGCCTTGTCGAGATGTTCGAGCGGCAGGCCGCCGACTTCCCAGAACTCGGTGGCCGTGGCGCCGGGCAGCACGGCCTGAACGCGAATGCCCTTCGCGGCAAGCTCGTGATCGAGTGAGTGGGTGAATGCGAGCACGAACGCCTTGGTGCCGCCATAGACGCCGTTCAGGATCTCAGGCGCGATGCTCACGATGGAGGCGATATTGATGATGGCACCCTGGCCGCGTGCGACGAAGCCCGGCACGGCCGCATAGGTCAGCCGCGTGAGCGCGGTGACGTTCAGCTCGATCATGCGCGTCATGTGGTCGACGTCACTCTCGACTAGCGGCGTATGCGTGCCGATGCCGGCGTTGTTCACTAGCAGCGTGAGGCTCGCGTCATCGCGCAGGCGTGCTTCGATCGCAGCGAGGTCTTCGCGGTTGTTCAGGTCGGCGGCGAGCACTTCCACGTCCTGGCGCGTCTCGTTGGTGAGGCTCGCGGCGAGCGTCGCGAGCCGCTCGCGGTTGCGCGCGACTAGCACGAGGTCGTAACCGCGACGGGCGAGCTGCGCAGCGTACACCGCGCCAATGCCGGAGGAAGCGCCGGTGACGAGCGCGGTGCCGCGATGAACTTGCTGGGTCATGATTGCACTCCATTTCAGGATTGATCGGATGAATCGGGCGGTCGGGCAACGTCGATGTGACGTTGCTGTGAGTGCATTCTGGCCGCGATTGACGATGGCGCAAATGACGTATAGGGTTGCGTTTTAGGACATGCAGTGACGGGAGAAGGACATGCACCGCATCGGCTACCTGCTGAGCGAAGGGTTTCAGGTAATGGCGATCGCCACGCAAAGCGTCTTTGAATGCGCGAATGTCGTGGCCGGTTCGTCGTTCTATGAGATCGAAAATTACTCGGTGCAAGGCGGTGAGGTGCGCTCGTCGCTCGCCATGGGCGTGGGTACGCTGCCCGCGCCCACGCCCGCGCGTAGCCGCATCGATACCTGGATGGTCGCGGGCGTGCTCGATCCGCTCAGCGTGAGTACGCCGGCCGCGGTGGTTGCGTTCCTGCGCCGTGCGAGTGGCCGCGCGCGCCGCGTTGCGGGTATCTGTACGGGAGGTTTCGTGCTGGCCGAGGCGGGGTTGCTCGACGGCCGCCGCGCTACCACGCACTGGTTCTACGCGCGCGAGCTGCAGCAGCGCTTTCCGGACGTTCGTGTGGAGGACGACCGCATCTATATCGTCGACGGGCCGATCTGGACTTCTGCGGGCATGACGGCGGGGCTCGACCTCGCGCTCGCCATGGTCGAGCGCGACCTCGGCGCGGAAGCGGCGCGTTCGGTCGCGCACAAGCTCGTGATGCATCAGCGCCGCTCGGGCGGTCAGTCGCAGCATTCCGAAATGCTCGCGCTCGCGCCGAAATCCGACCGCATCCAGAACGCGCTCGACTACGCACGCCGCAATCTGAACCAGGCGCTCACCGTGGAGCAGCTTGCCGAGGCGGTGCATCTGAGCCCGCGCCAGTTCAGCCGCGTGTTCACGGCGGAGACGGGGCAGTCGCCCGCGCGCGCCGTGGAGGGCCTGCGTATCGAGGCGGCGCGGCTCATGATCGAGCAGAGCACGCATCCGCTCGACGTGATCGCGCGAGAAACCGGCTTTCGCGACCGTCGGCACATGCGCGAGGCGTTCATGCGCGGCTTCGGCGTGCCGCCTCAGGCCGTGAGACGCGAGGCGCGGGCCGCGTGAGGCGCACGCCTCGCCGCGTTGCGTGATGCCGCCGCGTGGCGACAAAAAACGCGAACGCGCCCGCGTTGCCGGGGGCGCGCTTGCGCTGGACGTGCTTAGCCGCGCGTCTGGTTGCCCATGGCCACCTTCGCCTCAGCCGGCTTTGCCGTCTTCGTCTGTGCATCCATTTCGTTCTGCTCGATGATCTTGGCGATCTCCGCATCGGCTTGTTCGCCGTACTTCGCAAACACGTCGGTGCGATAGGTCGTGTTCACCGCGGCGGCGAGTTGCGTGCCGGAGTCGTCGCGCG
>NZ_DATJWR010000503.1:0-12355 GCF_035501035.1 Paraburkholderia sp. | reverse complement strand
CAAGGTCACGGCAAACGTGGTCGCCGTCGATCAAAAAACAAAAACGGTCACCTTGCAGGGCCCCGAAGGCGGGACCATGGACCTGAAGGTCGACGATCCCGGGCAGCTTGCCAACGTCAAGGTCGGCGATCAGGTCGAGGCGGTGTATACGGAGGCGTTCGCCGTCTCCGTGAAGGCAGCACCCCACAAATAGCCGCGAAGGGGCCGTGGTGCGAACGGCGCAGGCAGGTTTGCGTGACGAGGCGCGCTGCCCGCGGGCAGAAGCGCCCGTGGCGTTTATCGCTAACCGCACGCAAAGCCATATGAACAACGTGACACGATCTGTGGCCGTCGTCGACGACGAGGTATCCGTCGGGCGCGCGATCCAGCGTCTCTTGAGGTCGGCCGGTATTGCCTCCGATGTGTTCACGAGCGGCGAGGCTCTGCTCGACGCGCTGGCGGCGACGCCGCCATACGAGCCGTCCTGCGTGGTCCTCGATATCCAGATGCCGGGCTTGAACGGTATCGAGGTGCAACGGCGGCTGAGCGGCACGGGTATTCAGTGCATCGTCATCACGGCCCACGACGATACGCGTGTGCGCGAGCAGGCGCAGGCGGCAGGCGCGCGAGCCTACCTGCGCAAACCGTTCGACGATTCGTCGCTCATCGGCGCGGTTCATGCGGTGCTCGGCGTACCGCCGCCGGCGTGACGCGCCACCCCGTCGCGACCACGCCCTGAACACGAGCGACACCATGCGTGAGCTGGCCCGCACGGCAGCATCCGTGCGCAGACTCACGGAGTATCTCGAGCGTCGTCCCGAGGCCGTGATTCGGGGCAAACCGGGAGGCCAGGCGTGAGCCGGATCGTGACCGTCCATGCTGCTTTCGCGGCTTCGATTGCGCGCATCTTCGCCATCGTGAGCTTCGCCGGGTCGTGTGCGCTGCGATGGGCTTTGCTCGCAGTGACCGTGGTATTGGCCCTTGCCGGCCGCGATGCGCTGGGCAACGTGCCGCACAACGAGGACACGCCAGCGGGCCTGTTCGAGATTCTCGCGTTCTTCGTGGTGCCCGGTGCCGATGCCGCCTGGCAGGACACCGGTTATCTGCGGCAGGCCGGCGTGGAGCCGCAGACGACCAAGGCCCGCATTGCCGAGGCCTGGTTCGACCGGCTGCGTGCCGACCCGGCCGTTGCGATCGCCGTGCCGGGCGGCATGGAGGGCCTGGAAGCGCGGCTGCGCGACGAGCCGACGCGCGAGCGCCTCATCAAGAGCGGCATTGCCCGACTCGCCCCCGACGACCGGCTGGCCTACTTCATGCTGCTCACGAAATATATCGACAAGGCGGCGCGCGGCAATTGCCAGGGTGCCGCGAGCATGCAGGAGATCGTCGATCGCGTTTCGGTCGGTAGCATGAGCGATGCCGATGCCGCCGAATACTTCGCGCTGCTTTACCGGATCGTGATCCGCTCCCTGCTCGCCGCGCCGATCGCGCTCCCCACACCCGCGCAGCAGCAGAAGGCGTTGCGGCATCTCGACGATGCGGTGAACGCCGAACTCGCGGGCGACCCCCTGGCCGTGGCGCGGATGACACGCGTGACCAGGAGTGCCCCAGACGCCACGACGGCCGACGTCTGCTGGGCAAGCGCCATCCTGATGCGATCGGTGGCCAGCATGGAGGTGCCGGACCGCGAGGCGCTGTTACTCTATATGCTCGATGTAGACGAGCCCGTGCAGACGCAGGCTCCCGATGCCGCGCACGAGCATTGACGGCGCCAGCGAGGCATCGGCCAGCCACGGCGCGCGTGTCGCATCGTGGCGGCAATTGGACCAGGGCCCTATTGACACCGGATCGATGCCGGTACGAACCTGATCGCTCGGCGCGGTTCGACAGGACACCTTCTCGTTGGCGCCGTCGGGACGCACCTCGGGCAGGCGGAGTCGAAACTGGGAGATGAAAATGAAAACGCTTCTTACTGCGCCGTGCGTGTTCGCGCTCCTGCTATGCCTGCCGCCTGGCATGTCAGTGGCCCACGCGCAAACGGCCACGCCGGGGACGAACCAGATGCGGGACGTGCAACGCAAGGCAGAGCAGAAGGCGCGTAGCAATCAGTCGCGCCAGCGCACGACGCAACATCAAGCGGCGAGCGCGGCGGCGCCGGCGTCGTCGCCTTGACCCCCATGCGGCAGTCGCCAGATCGAACGCACAAAAAGGCCACGCCAGGCCATGCACGAGATGCGATTGATGTTGCATAACCATCTAAATGGTCTGCAATTTGACATCGAATTTCAGCGACGTCATTCCGCCGATAGATATATTTCATATCGCCTGACAACAGTGAAACTGATGCAGATCAGTTATGAAATCCGATTTTTGAAGCATCTTTCAGCAACGTATATACGCTGTATGGCGATATCACGTTTGCAAATGTCGATTGAAAATAGTCAGTTTATATAGATGTTGCGATGAATCCCGCAGATTGTTCAAAAAACTGGCATGACGCGAACCGGGATGAATTATCGAATCGAATGGCCTTCCCACGGAGTCAGCGGAAATTTCTTTCATATAATTCTCTCGCGGAGGTGCGGGAAACAGATAATGGACGCATTGGGCGCAAGTCAACATTGATTACATACATCTGTTTCTTCAGTGAATGATGCATTCTCCGCAGTTGCCGTAGCGTCGTCGAATATTCAATAACAAGCGGTAGTCTGTATTCGGGCGCAACCTGCTCCCGCACACGGCCGGAATTCTCGTGCTCATCAAACCGGCCCCGTTCGTCGCTGGAATGTTCAGAACGATCTCTGGCTTGAGCAGGGCAGCGCAGTACAGTAGGAGGACACCGTGATCAGGGCGAACATGGGGAACGAAAAGCTAAAACTGGAAAGGTCGAGAGCCGAGCAGGCAGCGGCCAGTCTGCTGGCCTGGCTCCACCGGATCAAGGCCCACGGTTCTGCGCGCGCCGAGACATTGGAGTTGTCGCAACCCGGCGAGGCACGCGGGTACGTCACGGAGGGCGTCGCGCAAAGCCTGCGCAGCATTCTTGAAGTCGTGCCCGCGGCCGCGCTGGCGCTCGACGGCGCAGGACGCATTACGTGGGCAAATGGCAGGGCAACCCGTGTGCTCGGGTACGCCCTGGGCGAAATGCTGGGCATGCGTATCGAGGCGCTGCTCGTGCCTTCGCAAAGGGACGAGCGACCCGTGTCGTTCGCAGCACTGAAGACAGCGGAAGGCTTGCCTCATAGCTTCACGCGCGCGGCTGTCGCACGCGCGAAGAACGGCATGGATATCGAAGCCCATGTGACGGCTTCGGCGTCGCTGCCTGTTGGCCTCGCTGCGCGAACCGTGGTGGTCATCGAACCGGACACCGACGATGCCGCGCTCGCGCCGGATGGCAAGGAGCAACGCCTCCTGAATCGGGAGAGGGCGTCGGAAATCGGCGACATGGCCGCCGCGCTCGCGCATGAAGTCGACCAGCCGCTCACGGCCATTCTCAGCAACGCGCAGGCGGCGCAGCGGTTTCTCGCGCAGAAGCCACCCGCCATGAGCGACTTGCGCGAGTTGCTCGGCGAGGTCGTTGCCGACAGTACGCGCGCGCACGCGATCATTCGCAAGATGCGCCAGTCCGCCCGATGCGAGCCGGCCGCGACGGGCGCGATCGATGTGGGCAGCCTCGTGCGCGACGTCATTCGCCGCCTGCGTCGCGAGGCCGAGGCTTGCGGCGCAGCAGTTGGCGCACGCATCGAAGATGGCTTGCCGCAGCTGCGCGGCGACGGGGTTCAACTGCAGCAGGTTCTCGTCAATCTGCTGCTCAATGCGCTCGATGCCGTGCACGAATGCCGTGCGGAGGATCGCCGGGTTTGCATCGCCGTCACGGCCTCCGCAGACCGCGGCAAGGTGCACATCGCCATACACGACCGTGGAGCGGGCGTCGAGGCCAATCAATTCGCAACGCTGTTCAAGCCATTCGTGACCTCCAAGCCGCGGGGGCTTGGTCTCGGTCTTTCGATCAGCCGTACCATCGTCATGGCGCACGGCGGCCAGTTGTGGGCCGAGCGCAACACCGACCATGGCATGACGTTCCATGTCGAACTTCCAGCGGAGGGCGCATCCGTGAAGACGGGTACGCGTTGATCACAATGAATTCGCCCACTCACTACGTATTCGTCGTGGATGATGACGAGCACGTGCGCAACGCCCTGTGCCGCTTGCTGCGATCGGGCGGCTATGCCGTCGAGGCATACGAAAGTGCCAGCGCATTCATGCGCGGCGCCGACCTCACGCATGTGCCGGCCTGCCTGCTGCTCGATCTCCAGTTGCCCGACTTCAGTGGAATCGAACTGCAGCGGCGTCTTGAAGGCGTCGTGCCGATCGTCTTCATTTCGGCGCACGGCGACATGAACACGGCGGTGGAAGCGATGAAGGCGGGCGCGGCGGACTTCCTGACGAAACCTATCGACGCATGCGTGTTGTTCGAGGCCACCGGGCAAGCGCTGGAACGCGCGCGCCACCTGTTCGCGCAACGCGAACAGCGCGCGGAGATCCAGCGCCGCGTCGACAAGCTGACCCCGCGCGAGCGCGAGGTGATGGCGCTCGTGGTGACGGGCCGGCCGAACAAGCTCGTTGCCGACGAACTGGGTGCGGCGGAGAAGACGATCAAGATCCACCGGGCGCGCGTGATGGAGAAGATGAAAGTGGACTCGCTCGCGGATCTGGTGCGTCTCGTCGCCACTTCCGCTTTCGATGCGTCCGGGCTGCTGTCCTTGCGGTCGTCGCGAACGCGTGGCGCGCGGCAACGCGCCGGGCGGCATCCGGTTTCGCACAGCGGTTGATTTTCGGGCACCTTCAGCGAGCACGCCAATGCCGTTCATATTCAACGTGAAGCGCGCGTGGATTGTTGCGGTCCTCGCGCTGGCCGCCTGTACCCAGCCTTGGCAGAGCGTCGCGCCGGGCGCGGATGTATCCGCACTGATCGCGCGGCTCGGGCCGCCGCGCGAGACCTACAAACTGCCGGATGGCGGCACGCGCCTCATGTGGCCAACCCAGCCGATGGGCTTTACGACGACCGCCGCCGACGTCGACGCCAGCGGCAAGGTCGTGAGCGTGCGCCAGGTCCTGCAGGAAAGCGAGTTCGCTCGCGCGAGGGTCAACGAGTGGACACGTTCCGATGTCCTGATCAATTTCGGCCGGCCGGTCGAGACGGCGTTCTTTCCGCGCACACAAAGGGAAGTCTGGTCCTACCGGTACATGGAGAGCAACATCCACAACATGATGTTCAACTTCTATTTTGACCAGGAGGGCATCCTGCGGCTCACGCAAAGGACGCCCGATCCCATGCGCGAGCGCAATTTGAGGCGGTTCTAGGTTCGCGCCGAGGTGGCGCGATTGCTGTCGCGCCGTCATTTCAAATGGCTATTGCGCCAGTCGCGCGGCGTCACGGCAAAGCGTGCGCTGAACCCGTTCGTGAACGAGCCTATGCTGCGCATAGCCGAGCGAGCAGTGCGGAAACGCAGCCAATCGGATAGCGCAGGTTGCCCATGTAGCGCACGGCGAGTTCGCCGTGCACTTCCTCGACGAGGCGCGTGAAGCTCGTATGTCGCCGTTTCGCGCAAGCGCAACGGCGATTTGCTTATTCCGTCACCGCCCGCACAACCAGCACCAGACCCACCGCAGCGGTGACGATCCCGATACCTCGCGCAACCCGGCCGCCCGCCGGCAGCAATCGCTCGGCGGTGATGGCTGCGGCGACGAGAGCCATCGCCGGCCGGTCCATGACGCCCGCGGCCAGCAGCGCGGCCATCAGATTGCCGCAGCAGCACAGGCAATGCCGGCCAAGCCGCATGCCGTAGCGCAGGGCCGCTTGCACATCGAACCGTGCCGGCCCGCAGCACGATGACATCGCTGCGCAGCCCGCAAGCCACCGGGCTTTCCACGCCGTGAGCTGCAACGCGCCCGCCGTCACGACGACCATGCCCGCCACGGCCGGCGCCGTATGCGCCAGCGCGGGCGCCTCACTCGCAATCGCCGCGAGCTGCGCGCCCGCCGCGAACACCAGCAGGCCAACGATGAGCCAGACGATAAAGTACCCCGCGCCAGCCAGCGCAGTCAGCGCGCCCGCTCGCGCCGCACGCGCGCCGCTCACCCACTCCTGGTAACGCCACAGCGCCGGTGCGAGCGAAGGCAGCATCATCGCGATCATCATGATGTTCCACATGCCTGCAAACGACACGGCGGCGTCGAGCCACGTCTGTCCGCACACCGGTGCCCAGAGCGCCGACATCGTCCAGCCGCCTGGCATCGGCGTGCCGCCCATCGCCTCCATCGACGAGCACAAAAGCAGCGTTGCCGCCGCGCTCGCCACGAAGAGCAGCGACGAAACGCCGAAGAAGATCGCCCGCGAGGCGTCGCCACACCGTGCCGTTTTGCCGACGTCGTTCATGATGACCCTCAACCTTGCGGGTACTCGTCGTGCCGGCGCCACCAGATGCCGGCTTCGTTGCGGCCCTTCGGCGCGCGGTCGAGCCACTGATACATGCCCCACACGCCATCGAGGCCTCTCGCGTAGGTCGAATACGTGTGATAGATCGCGCCGTCCTCCAGCACGAAGGCGCTCAGGCCGGGCCTGTCGCGCGCATAGGTGGCCGCATCCGTGCCGCAGCTCGCCGCGAACTGGGCGACGGGTTCGGGCGGCGGCGTCATGTCCATCGCGTGGCCGTTGCGTGCGTAGTTGTATTCGACGTCGCCTGTGCGCTGCTGTGCTTCGGTGAACGACACATTGAAATCGAAGTTGAAGTCGTTGCCACTCGACGACGCCCACGGAAAACGCCATCCCATCCGTTCCCGGTAGGCGAGCAGCTTCGCAAGCGGCGCACGCGAGACCGCCATGAGCATCACGTCGTGGTTCGCGAGATGCACGGCGACGCCGTCGAAGCCATCAGCGATCGAGGAGCACGACGGGCAGCCCGCCGCGTAGTCCGGCCCGAACATGAAGTGATAGACGAGCAGTTGCGAGCGCCCCTTGAAGAGATCGGCGAGCGAGACGCTGCCTTCTTCGGTTTCGAAGCGATAGGCCTTGTCGACTCGCACCCACGGCAACGCCTGGCGCTGCTGCGCGAGGGCGTCGGCGCGGCGCGTGTGCGCCTTCTCGGCTGCGAGCAGTTCGATTCGTGCCGCGAGCCAGTCTTCGCGTGTTCCTGTGTGACGGGTTGCCATTGCCTGGTCCTCCTATGGATTGACTTTGTCGGCTGCGCGTTGCGCGTGCCGACGCTTCGCTCGATCGATGATTCGATGGTTCAATGGTTCGATTGATCGCCGTGCTAGATTAGGTCCGGGCGAGGAAGGTGGGGGAGTGACAAGTGTGTCGGGATTCGCATGAGCATGGATTCGCTGATCACGGCTGCGGCGCGCGCGCTCGCGACCGGTGACCCGCTCGGCGCGCTGAACCGCGTGGCGTTGCGCGACGACGCGCCCGCGCTCGCGCTGCGCGGCATCGCCATGGCGCAGCTTGGCGACCTCGCGCGTGCCAAGGCGCTGTTGCGCCGCGCGGCGCGCGCCTTCGGTTCGCGCGAGGCCGTGGCGCGCGCGCGTTGCGTCGTCGCCGAGGCGGAGGTCGCGCTCGCCTCGCGCGATCTCGGCTGGCCGAGCGCAATGCTCGAAGCGGCGCGCCAAACGCTCGAAGCACACGGCGACCGCCTCAATGCCGCGCACGCGCGCTACCTCGAGATTCGCCGTCTGCTGCTGATCGGCCGCCTCGACGAAGCCGCGCGCATGCTCGCCGAAGTCGACCCCGCGCCATTGCCGCCGGCCTTGCGCGCGGCTCACGAGCTGATCGCCGCGGGCATCGCCATGCGGCGCATCCAGACGCAGGCGGCGCATCGGGCGCTGGCCGAAGCCGCGCGCGCCGCGCGTCGAGCGGGCATCGCGGCGCTGAGCGCCGAGGTGGAGAGCGTGGCCCTGCTGTTGAACTCGCCGGCCGCGCGCCTCGTCGCGCGTGGCGAGGAGCGCGCTTTGCTGCTGGAGGAAGTCGAGGCGCTGCTCGCCTCGAATGCGCTCGTCGTGGATGCCTGCCGGTACGCCGTGCGCGAGGGCGCCGCGGTCGTCGCGCTCGCGAGGCGCCCGGTGCTGTTCGTGCTGGCCCGCGCGCTGGCCGAGGCGTGGCCTGCCGACGCGCCGCGCGACGCGCTCATCGCGCGGGCCTTTCGCACGAGGCACGCCGACGAATCGCACCGTGCCCGCCTGCGCGTCGAAATCGGCAGGCTGCGCACGCTGTTGCGGGACCTGGCCGGGATCGACGCGACACAGCAAGGCTTCGCTCTCGCACCGTGCCACGCACGCGAGGTGGTCGTGCTGGCGCGCCCTGTCGAAGAGCGACACGCGGCGGTGCTGGCGTTTCTCGCCGATGGCGAATCGTGGTCGAGCTCGGCGCTCGCGCTGGCGCTGGGCGCGAGCCAGCGCACCGTGCAGCGCGCGCTAGACGTGCTCGCGGCGGCCGACAAGGTGCAGTCGTTCGGCCACGGCCGCGCGCGCCGCTGGACGACACCGCCGCTTCCCGGATTCGCGACGACGTTGTTACTCCCCTCGCCGCTGCCGGGCGATTAGGATGAGTGCCTGTGCCGTTCGCCTGCGCCGGCCTTCATCGGGTCGGCAACGCCCAAGGAGAAAACGATGAAACGTTCCGCCGCCACTATCGTTCGCGAGTACGGCCCGTTTCCCGGCATCGACAAGGTGCACGGGCTCACTTACGACGGCAGGCAGGTCTGGTTCGCCGTGGGCGACCGCATCACGGCGCTCGATCCGCAGAGCGGCAAGACGGGGCGCTCGATCGACGTCGCCGCGCATGCGGGCACCGCTTTCGACGGGCAGCACCTGTTCCAGATCGCCGAGGACCGCATCCAGAAGATCGACCCCGAAACGGGCCGTGTGCTCGCCACGATTCCCGCGCCAGGTGGCGGCGGCGATTCGGGGCTCGCCTGGGCGGACGGCACGCTTTGGGTGGGCGAGTACCGCGCGCGCAAGATCCATCAGATCGACCCGCAGACAGGCGCGATTCTGCGCACGCTCGAATCGAGCCGCTTCGTCACGGGCGTGACCTGGGTGGACGGCGAACTGTGGCACGGCACCTGGGAAGGCGACGAGTGCGACTTGCGGCACATCGACGCTCAGACGGGCGAAGTGCTCGAGCAGCTCGATATGCCGCCCGGCACGGCCGTGTCGGGAATGGAGTCCGATGGCGGCGAGCAGTTCTTCTGCGGCGGCGGCAACACCGGCAAGATTCGCGCGGTGCGGCGGCCGAAGCGCGAGGGCTAGCTGTGCGAATCAGCGGGCGAATCGGTGGCCAAATCGGCGGGCGAACGAGCCGCAACGGCTGCAATGGCTGCAATGGCCGCAGGGATGGCTTCGCCCGTCCGTTTCAGATCGCCTAGAAGGTATAGGTGATCTTGCCGAACGCGGTGCGCCCCAGCGAGTTGTAGCCATACGCGGTCATGTACTGCCGGTTGAACAGGTTCGCAAGCGTGGCCGTCAGCGCGAGATGCGCGTTCACCTTGTACGACGCGCGCAGGCCGACCGTCACCCACGACGGCAGATAGAGCGTGTTGGCCTGGTCGTCCCAGGTCGAGCCGTTGTACAGCACCGAAAAGCCCGTGCTGAGCGCGTGCAGATGCAACTCGTCCCACGTGTGATCCACGTTCAGGCTCGCGGTTTGCCGGGGGCGGCGATTGAGCCAGGTCTGATCGGTCACGTCCTGCGGATTCAGAATGCCGACTGTGAGGCTCACCGGCGTGTACTGGCCGAGCGTGCCCTTGTACGTGAGGTCGATGCCCTGAATATGCGCGCGGCCCACGTTCACGGGCAGGAAGGTCTGCGAATCGTAGGTGATGAGGTCGTGTACGCGCGTGTCGTAAACCGCTGCCGTGAATGTGCCGATCGAGGTGGTGGCGTCCAGCGCGGCCTCGACCGAGTCGCTGCGTTCGGGCTGCAGGTTCGGGTTCGAGTAGCCCGGGTAGTAAAGATCGTTGAACGTGGGCAACCGGAACGCGTTCCCATACGAAAGGCGCGCCGTGTAGACCGGCGTGATCTCCCAGGCGAGCGCGACGTTGCCCGTGTTGACCGCTTGCCCCTGGATGATCTCGTGCCGTCCCGCGAGAAACAGCGTGAGCGGCCCGAGCGTGGTCGACTGATGCAGCGACACGGCGGAATCGTTGCGCGCCGGCAGGCCGGTCGGCACGTCCACGGGCAGGAACGCCAGCTCGCGCGAAAAGTCGTAGGCGATCTTGGTCTCGCCGGTAAGCGGCTGGCCGAAGAGCGTGTGGCCCGTCTCCTGGTGCGTGAGCGACGTGGAGGTGGAAAAGCGCGTCGAGTTGAACTCGTCGGCGGGAATCGTCGGGTCGTTCGAGTAGATGAACTGACGGTCAGTCGCATAGCCCACCGACTGGTCGAACTGCGTGGTCGGCGTGATGTCGAGGTGGAACGCGGCGCCGGTCGTGAGCTGGTAGTCGCGCTGGCGGTCGTTGCCGCCCAGGTTGTCGTAGGAGAGATCGGAGCGGTGGTAGAGCGCGAAGGTCGAGATCGACCAGTTGTCGTGCGCGTAGCCGAGGCGCGCGTCGACATCCTGCGCGTGGTACGGGTTGCGGCCGTTCTCATGACCATAGGCCCATGGCTGTGTCGCGTCGATACCGGCCGTGTTGTAGTCGTGCAGCCCGAGCGAATACGTGAGGCCGCTCAACGCCGAAAGCGGTCCGGTCGAGCCGATCGTGCCCGAGGTGCGCAACTGCGTTTCGAAGGTCTTGTTGGAGCCGCCGCCGAACGACACCGTGGTCTGGTTCGGCTGATTCGACGCATGGCGCGTGAAGAGTTGCACGACGCCGCCCACGGCGTCGGCGCCGAACGAGGCGGCCGCGGGGCCCGAGATCACTTCGACGCGGTCGAACGCGCTGGTCGGCAGATCGGCCCACTCGGGCGTGCCCGTGGTGGCGGAGCCCACGCGCACGCCGTCGATGAACACGGCCACCTGGCTCGCCGACGACCCGCGGATGCTCACCGCCGTATAGGCGCCCGGGCCGCCCGTTTGCGAGACGGTGACGCCCGGCAGCGTGGCGAGCGCCTGGGTGATGCTCGGGTCGACGGGAGAGAGGCGGTCGAGGTCTTCGCGCGTGAGGACTTGCGTGCTCGCGTAGCGCCGGTCGAACGATTGCGGCAGATGCTGCGTGTCGCCTACGACGAGAATATTGGGCAACGTGGTGTCGTCGCCGGGTTGCGGCTGCGCCGGTACGGCAGGGGTATCGGCATGGGCCGTTTGCCATGCGCAGGCGAGCACGGCAGACGTGAATACGAATTGTCGGAACTTCATGAGGCGGTGAGCTGGGAAACAGCTCCTGAACAAGGGCTGTCCTTGCAACGGGCGACCGCACGCGGCGGCGCCTGGCGCATTGGGGCACCCCGCCCGTTGCGGCTGCTGGACTCGGCTGATGGCAGGTCTCCTGGCTCGCGGGTCTTCGTTCCTTGCCGGCCTTCCCGGTTTCCCAGTGGCCCTCTCTGGCATGGACTCGCCGCTCACAGTTGCGGGGGCAGCCGCAGACTCGTGGCGCTCGCGCCCTCACTGCGTTCCCTTTTGATCCCGTCGCCGGGAACCATCAGCGCGCAAGGGTAATGGCCGCGCACTCGGCGCGTCAACCTCTTGCGCAGGGGGTGTGGCGAAAAAGCCCGGTTTTGCCGATACGCGCGCGCGATCAATCGCGGGTCTTGACACGATACGCAATGACGGCGCGCACGCTACAGATGCTTGAAGACCCGCACGTCCTCATCGAACGCGTGGGCTACCCAGGGTAAATCGCCGCTCGCCGTCGCCAGAAAGCAAATGCGCGGTTTTGCTTTCCCCGTCAGGTCGCAAATCAGCTTGTCGACTGGGGACGGCGTGCTTTCCATCATGAAGCCGCCGCCGCCGCCGATTGCGAGGATGTACCGCATGTTGGCTCCACGTTGGCGAGTGCCCGATGATAACCCGGCTTTTTATGCACCTGGAGCCACAGTGCTTCTTGCGCGCAATTGACGCAAGAGACGACATCAGTATGGCCCGCTCTGCCATATGAGCAGGCCAAACAGCGTCAGCTTTTCGTCGAAAAAGGCTTCGTAGTCGTGAAGCTGCTAGTAGCCAGACAGCGGGAACGGCTCAGTGAAAATCCCGCGTCCTCCGATGATTCGATATCCTAAGCAGAATGTTGCCGTAGTCATCGCATTGCGATCTTCGTCTGTGCATCCATTTCGTTCTGCTCGATGATCTTGGCGATCTCCGCATCGGCTTGTTCGCCGTACTTCGCAAACACGTCGGTGCGATAGGTCGTGTTCACCGCGGCGGCGAGTTGCGTGCCGGAGTCGTCGCGCG
>NZ_DATJWR010000502.1:0-3063 GCF_035501035.1 Paraburkholderia sp. | reverse complement strand
GGCGCGACGCAGCCCGGCGACGGCTTCGTCTCGCTCGGCACCTCGGGCGTGCTCTGCGTGGTGGGCGACCGCTTCCGGCCCAATCCCGCTTCTGCCGTGCACGCGTTCTGCCATGCGATTCCGGACCGCTGGCACCAGATGAGCGTCGTGCTTTCGGCCGCGAGCTGCCTGCGCTGGGTCTGCAAGCTGACCGGCACGGACGAGCCCACGCTGCTCGCCGAAGTCGAACGACTCGGCACCCAAACGCTTTCGGAAGCACCGCTTTTCCTGCCGTATCTTTCCGGCGAGCGCACGCCGCACAACGACCCGTATGCGCAGGGCGTGTTCTTCGGCATGACGCACGCGACCGATCGCGCGTTGCTCGGCTATGCCGTGCTCGAAGGCGTGACGCTCGCGCTCACCGACGGCCTCGACGCCCTCGCGGCCGCGGGCACCGAGGTGGGCGCGCTGTCGATGCTGGGCGGTGGCGCGCGCAGCGGCTACTGGGCGCAGCTCGTGGCCGACGCGTTCGACACGCCCACGCGCCAGCACGGCGGCGGCGAGACGGGCGCGGCGCTCGGCGCGGCCCGCCTCGGCTGGCTCGCGGCGGGCGGCGACGCGCGCGACGTGCTGACCAAGCCGCCCGTGGTGGCCGAATACACGCCGAACCCCGCGCGCCATGCGGCGCTGCGCGAGCGGCTCGGCGCGTATCGCGCGCTCTACCGCCACGTGCGTCCGCTGTTCGAGCCCTCGCGCGAACGCCTCGCCTAAGGCGTGCAGTACACTGCGCCCCCGACAACGTAACCCCACTCCACTCCACCCCACTCAACGCCAGGCGAGCCAGGCCCCGACCACCGTGCCCAAGTCCACTGAAAAACTCGATCTCGCCACACGCGCTGCCTGGCTCTACTACGTGGCCGGCAACACCCAGAACGAAATCGCCGAGAAGCTGCAGGTGTCGCGCCCGGTCGCGCAGCGCCTCGTCGCCTTCGCGGTCGAGAAGAACCTGATCCGCGTGCGCGTCGACCACCGTCTCGCCGATTGCCTCGCGCTCGCCGATGCGCTCTCGAAGCGCTACGGTCTTTCGGTGTGCGAAGTGGTGCCCGTCGACAACGACACGCCCGAGGAGATCGACCGCAAGCTCGCCGTAGCGGGCGCGCAGGTGATGGAGCGCTATCTTTCCGAAGAGCGGCCGATGGTGGTGGCCGTGAGCAGCGGGCGCACGCTGAAGGCGGCCGTCGACCAGATCGCGCAACTGGACCGGCCGCAGCACCGTCTCGTTTCGATGGTGGGCGCGATCGCTCAGGACGGTTCCTCGAACCGCTATGACGTCGCGCTGCACATTTCCGAGAAGACGGGCGGCAAGCACTTCCTGCTGCCCGCGCCGCTCATCGCCGACAACGAGGCCGAGCGCGCGCAATGGTGCAATCACCGGCTCTATCGAATCGTGGAATCGCTTTCCAGCGAGGCCGATGTCGCGTTCGTAGGTATCGGCAATATCGGCGAGCATTGTCCGCTGCACGAGGACGGCTTCATCACCTCCGAGGAAGTGCAGGAACTGATGCGCCAGGGCGCCGTCGCGGAGATGCTCGGCCTGCCAATCGATGCGGCCGGCAAGCGCGTCGATTCGCCAACCGGACGCCGCGTGACGAGCATCTACCTCGATTCGCCGCCGCGCCGCCCGACGATCGGCTTCGCAGGCGGCGCGCGCAAGCGCGAAGCGGTGATCGCGGCGCTCAACGGCGGCTGGCTCTCCGGGCTCGTGACCGACGAGCTGTGCGCGCGCGCCGCGCTGGAGCGCTGAAGCAACGGCGCTGCCTTGCCCTGCGCGCGGATCGAGTGCAAAAAAGCGCCCGCACGAAGCGGGCGCACAAGGGCAACCTCAGGTACCTCGCCACACAGCACACCGCGCGAGACATCGACGCGGTGCGTACAGCGAGCCGGTGCAATCACGCAGCGAGTTGCTGCGCGAAGCGACGCTCAAACGCCTGGCCGTTCGCGTCGAAGAGGTGGCAATGATCGGGCGTCGAGCCGAGCTTCATCGCCTCGCCGCGCTCGTGCCGCTCGAGCGGCGCAATGCGCGCGATCAGCCCGTCCGGCGCGACCGGGCTTTCGGCGTAGAGATAGGCGGCGTCGCCGAGCGATTCGACCGTCATCGCCTTCGCACTCACGCCGTCCTCGCCCGTCATGACATGCAGGTGCTCGGGGCGAATGCCCACCGTCACCTTGTCGCCCTCGCGCGCGCCGCGCGGCTCGACCGCCACCGTCTGCGTTTCGCCCGTCTCGTAGCGCACGACGAGGCCGTCATTCTCGACTTTCTGCACCGTCCCCTCGAGGAAGTTCATCTTCGGCGAGCCGATGAAGCCCGCCACGAACCGGTTCGCCGGCGCGTGATAGAGACGGTTCGGACTGCCAACCTGTTCGACATTGCCCGCCGAGAGCACGACGATCTTGTCGGCGAGCGTCATCGCCTCGACCTGATCGTGCGTCACGTAGATCATCGTCGTCTTCAGCTCGTCGTGCAGCCGCGCGAATTCGAGGCGCATCTTCACACGCAGCGCGGCGTCGAGATTCGAGAGCGGCTCGTCGAAGAGGAACACCTTCGGCTTGCGCGTGATCGCGCGCCCGATCGCCACGCGTTGGCGCTGGCCGCCCGAGAGCTGCCGCGGCTTGCGGTCGAGCAGATGGTCGATGTGCAGGATCTTCGCGGCGTTCTTCACGGCGGCGTCGATCTCGGGCTTCTTCGCGCCCGCGAGCTTCAGACCAAATGCCATGTTGTCGTAGAGCGTCATGTGCGGATAGAGCGCATACGACTGGAACACCATCGCGATGCCGCGCTTGGCCGGCGGCACGTCGTTCATGCGCGTGCCGTCGATCATCAGATCGCCGCCGCTGATGTCCTCGAGGCCCGCGATCATCCGCATGAGCGTGGTCTTGCCGCAGCCGCTCGGGCCCACGAACACGACGAATTCGCCGTCGGCGATGTCGAGATTCACGTCGCGCAGCACTTCGTTGTCGTCGTAGCGCTTCAGTACATCTCTAAGGATCACGCTTGCCATGATGTGTCTCCGTTGTGGCGAAAGC
>NZ_DATJWR010000501.1:0-9969 GCF_035501035.1 Paraburkholderia sp. | reverse complement strand
GACACGGCGAGGTGGCCCGGCGCGACGCCGTCCGTCTCCGCGCCGATGCGCGGGAGCGAGGCAAACGCGTAGGGCGCGGGCGGGATCTGCATGGCCCACTCGAGCGTCGTCGAATCCCACGGGTTGCGCCGCACGCGTCTGCCGAAGCGCAATTGCACGACGATGTCGATTGCCACCAGCGCAAAGCCGATCGTCATGACGAAGCCGCCCACCGAGGAAAGCAGGTTGAGCCAGTTCCAGCCCTCGTCGCCGCTGTAGGTGAAGATGCGCCGCGGCATGCCGAGCAGACCTGTCAGGTGCATCAGGAAGAACGTCATGTTGAAGCCGATGAAGACGAGCCAGAACGCCGGCTGCGACAGCTTGTGCACGGCGGTGCGCCCGGTGAGGAGCGGCAGCCAGTAATAGAACGCCGCCAGCATGGGAAACGCGAGGGCGCCGGCCACTACGTAGTGCATGTGGGCGACGATGAAATATGTGTCGTGAGCTTGCCAGTCGAACGGCACGATCGCGAGCATCACGCCGGTCAGCCCGCCCGCCGTGAATACGAAAAAGAAGCCGAAGATGTACAGCATCGGCACGTCCCAGCGCGGACGCCCGTGCGAGAGCGTGGCGAGCCACGCGAAGAACTGGATCGCGGTCGGCACCGCGACGATCGCCGAGCCCGCCGAGAAGAACGCCAGCGCCAGATGCGGAATGCCCACCGTGAACATGTGGTGCACCCAGATGCCGAAGCTCAGGAACGCAAGCGCAATGATCGCGACGACGATGGTCCGGTAGCCGACGAGCGGCCGCCGCGCGAACACGGGGATGATCGTCGAGAGCACGCCCGCCATCGGCAAGAAGATGATGTAGACGTCCGGGTGGCCGAACAGCCAGAACAGGTGCTGCCACAGCAGCGGATCGCCGCCGCGGCGCGGGTCGAAGAACGGCAGGCCGAAGGCGCGTTCGACCTCGAGCATGATCGAGCCGAGGATCAGCGGCGGAAACGCCACGATCATCATCATGGCCGTCACGAGGATGTACCACGCGAAGATCGGCATGCGGTCCAGCGACATGCCCGGCGCGCGCATCTTGAGGATCGAGACGACGATCTCCATGGCGAGCGAGAGCGCCGAGATCTCGACGAACGTGACGCCGAGCAGCCAGACATCGGCGTTGATGCCCGGCGTATAGACGTGGGAGCTGAGCGGCGTGTACATGAACCAGCCGCCGTCGGGGGCCACGTGCATGATGAGCGCAACGGTGAGGATCGTGCCGCCGAACAGGTAGCACCAGTAACCGTAAGCCGTGAGCCGCGGAAAGGCGAAGTCGCGCGTGCCGAGGATCTTCGGCGTGAGGTAGACCGCGAAGCTCTCCACCATCGGAATGGCGAACAGGAACAGCATCATCGAGCCATGCATCGTGAAGACCTGGTTGTAGGTCTCCGCGTCCATGAAGTTGGCGCGCGGGCTCGCGAGCTGCACGCGCGTCAACATGCCAAGAATGCCCGCAATCGCGAAGAACACGAACGACGTGATCATCATGCGCATGCCGAGCACGCTGTGGTTCACGGCGGCGAGCCGCTGCACGCCGGGCCCCGTGGCCCATATTGCGGCGAGCTGCCGGTGCAGCCGCAGCGCGCTTACGCCCTGTGAAGGGGGCTCGACGGGCACACTCATTTTTTCACCTCCCCGCTGGCGGCCGCCTCTTTGAGGGCGGCGGAATAATCTTCAGGACGATCGACGATCACCGCGAAGTGCATGCCTGCATGGCCGAGTCCGCAGAACTGGTTGCACAGCCCGTCGTACCGGCCCGGCTGATCGGCCTCTATGCGCAGGCGCGTTTCGTGGCCCGGGACCGCGTCGATCTTGCCGGCGAGACGCGGAATCCAGAAGGCATGCACGACATCCTTGCTCGTGACGACGATGTCGACGGGCGTGCCGGCGGGCAGATGCAAAACGTCTTTCGTTTCGAGGCCGCCCGCATCGGGATAGCGGAAAGTCCAGCTCCATTGCTGCGCGATGGCCTCGATGCGCGGCGGCGTTTGGCCCGGCAGCGGCAGCAGCCGTTCGCCGGCATAGAGTGCATAGCAGATGAGCGGGATCAGGATCACGGCGGGCAGCACGAGCCCGCCCAGCACGATCCAGCGCGCGGGCGACACGCCCGAGCCCCAGCCCGGTCGGCAGATCACGAGGAAGAACAGCACGAGCACGAGGGCGAACAGCACGGCCGCGCCGGCCAGCATCACCCACCACAGCCCCGCAATCGAAGCCGCGGCGGGCCCGGAAGGCGAGAGCGTCGAGAGCGGACCGGCGCAACCGGAGAGCGCCGCGATCGATCCAGCCCGGAGCAGCCCATGCAAGAAGGCACTATGATGCGTCGAAGGATCACTCATTCGACGCGGGGGGCATTGACCATGGCAAAGAAAGGCGATTCCGGGTCCCATACGAAGAGCGAGGTGATGCTCGAACTGTTGCGGCTCGATGCGGGCTCGGTCGTGGCACTCGTGGGGCACCCGATTCACGTCATGATGGTGCACTTCCCGATTGCATTCGTGGTCGCCACGCTGGGCGTCGACGTCCTCTACTGGTGGTCGGGCGATCCGTTCTGGGTGAGGGCGGGTCTCTGGGCCGCCGGCTTTGCATTCTGGAGCGGCGTGGGCGCGAGCACTGCAGGCACGGCCGAACTGCTGCTCGTGCGCGGCATCCGCTTGCGCGAGGCCAGCTGGTCGCATGCCGTGGCCGCCATGACACTCCTCGCGATCGCGGGCGCCAACTGGGGCCTGCGCCTCATGTATCCGGCCGAGGTCTTGCCGCACGGCCTCGTGCTGTCGATCATGGCCTCGGTGATGACGGGCTTCGCGGGCTGGCATGGGGGCAAGCTCGTGTTCGATCATGGCGTTGGCATTCTGGTTTCCCCGAAGGACTGATGCAGCCAGCGGGCGAGTCCGCCTGGCTCGAACAGATGCGGGGCGAACGTGTTTGACGGAATGTGCGGCTTGGCGAGTACGACCCAGATGATCGCGACGATCACGAGCACATAGGCGGTTGCGAGCGCAATCGACGAAAGCCGGCTGAAGTGCCCCTCGGGCAGGAACAGATGATGGAGGACGAGGCCGGCAACGACATGCAGCATCGCCATGATGCTGACGAACACCATCTTCACCGAGAACCATTCGACGAACGTGGCCTGCAGGAAGATCAGCACGGTGCCGCTCGCGATGGCGATGAACGCGGCCGGCGAGGTCAGCTCGACATAGACGAGCCTCGTGATGCGGTGCAAGCGGTCGAGTTCGGGACCTGCCGTGAGCATGCGTCGCTGCCAGAACAGGAACGGCAGCACGATGAGACCGCCCGACCAGATCGCGATGGCGGCCAGATGGATGAACTTCAGGACGGTAGTCAAAGCGCGGGCTCCCCTGGGCGCAGCGAGGACCAGGTGATCCAGAGTCCCACGGCGAGATAAGGGATCATTGCTAGCACCCACATTAGTAGTCCTGCCAGTTGCTGATCGGCTAGCGGGGTGAGGCCCCACGCGGCCGTGCTGTTGAAGTGCACCACGTAGAGCGGTCGAGGAGAGAAGACGATCAGCGCGCCGAGCAGGCCCATTTGCCCGATCGTCGAAACCAGCGCCATCAATGCGGCGCCGGTCTGCACCGTTGGCGCGAGAATGCTGCGCCACATCAGCCATGCGCTTCCGAGCAGAGTGGTCTGCATCAGCCACCAGGCGGGCACGGTGGCGAGGCCCCAGGTATAGAGCCCCGGCGCGTGCCAGAGCCAGACGATGACGGCATGAGCCGCGACCACCGGCACGAGCGGCGGCGAGGGCAAATGCGGCAGCGGGAAGGCGCGCGCGAGAAGGGGCGCGACGGCGGCGATCAGAATGATGTGGTGTGTGACCCGCGCCGAGAACAATGCCGAAGACAAGGCGCACAGGGGCGAGACGAATACGACGGCCATCAACGCAAGCGCCACCCAGCCGGCGCGTGCATCGGCCGAGCGACCGGTGGCAATCACGCATGCGAGGGCGGCAAGCGCCGCGAGCAACCATGGATCGGTATTCCAGCGCAGCCAGAGATCTTCAGGGATGGCTGCGGGGCCGCAGTAGGCGATCAATGAAGCTGGCATGACACGCTGTCCTCCGGATCGTAACCGCACTGTAATGTACGTTTAACCGTCGGTGTGACAAGACCTGCGAGGCTGCGGATGATAGTAGCAGACCCTTTGTATCCGCGTCGTGTAGGGGACAAATGAAGAGGAGTCTTGAAGGTGATTGGCTGATGCTGTATCGAGCGGGTGGTTCGTCAACTTCCGATAATCCGCGCGCTCGACAAGACACCACACGCAGGTGGCTTGCGCGATAGAGCAAGCGCAGCTTTCGTGATGCGGCTGGGTTGTGCGTCGACTATCGTCCTCGATCGAAAAAAAGACTGAGGAAAGCGCGAGGCAGGCGCAGACCCGACACAGACCCGGCGCCGCTCGTCTACACGAACGAGGCATCGACTCGGGTGGCCGTTTCCATTGGAAGGCGCTAGCTGGAACGCTATGCTAAAAGCGATGCCTTTCGGTGATCGCAGTGAGCTTCGGGGAATGCAAATGAATGTTAATGATCGACTCCGCTAGCATGCCGGCTCACACGGGACTGCCGGACTTCACCGGAAGCAGTGAATGCGAACTACCTGGGAGTCCGTTGCTCCCTGCCGTTTTCGAGTGAATCGTGGAAGGTACGCAAACTTGTCGTGCAGCGCCATCGTGACTGCACGTGTGCTGGAGAACGCAATGAGACCCATGCTCCGAACCCTGCCGGCCGCAGCGCTGGTGACACTCGCGCTATGTTTGGTGATTCCGAAGGCTTTCTCCCAGGCGGCGCCCGACCTGGTGGGTTCATGGTCTTTGGTCTCGTTGACCGAATACAAAAGCGGCAGCGAGGTCGAGGTGCTCGGGCCGCATCCGCGGGGCCAGCTCATTTTCAGCAGTGACGGCCGGTACGTGCTGGTCGGATTGCGTGCGGACCTGCCGAAGTTCGCCAAGGGCAACCGGCTGTGGGGTAGCACCGAAGAGAACCAGCGCATCGTCCAGGGCAACTTCGCGCATTTCGGCACCTATACCGTCGACGCGGCGGCACGCGTGATCGTTTTCCACATTCAGAACGGAACGTTTCCGAACTGGGACGGCGATGTCCAGCAGCGTCCGTTCACGCTTGATGGCGACCGGCTGACCTACTACACGCCCGGAAGCTTCGGATATGGGGCATCGAAAGTCGTGTGGCAACGGTTGAAGTGAGCGATCGGGCTCGGGCGCGTTCGAGCGGATGCCCGAATGTCTCCAAACGTCGGTCGTTGCGTTGTCGAGTCCACCGCGGGCCATCTGTTTGTTTGTGCACCCGAGGACAGATGCGGCCCGAGTATGGCCACAAACCCGGCCGAAAGCGTTGTCCGCCGTACGCGTTAGCAGCGTCTTTATGACTCGAACGGATAAACGTATCGGATTTGCTTCGTTGTCAGCCGCCGTGTGCGCACGTAGATTGGAGCCCTTGCTTACCAGAAAGGCTTGCCGCGTGACCACCCCTGCCACCTTGCCCCCAACCAGCGAGCGCGCCTCGCACGCCGTGCCACAACGTTTCGACATTCTTCCGCTAGATGCGCCGCTCGGCGCGCAAGTCGTCGGCCTCGATCTCGCGCAGCCGCTGTCGAGCGAGGATTTCGCGCGTATTCATCGCGCGCATCTCGATCATCACGTCCTGGTGTTCCGCGACCAGCACATCACGCCGGACCAGCAGGTTGAATTCAGCCGCCGCTTTGGGCCGCTGCAGGTTCACGTGCTTGCCCAGTTCGCGCTGGCGGGCCACCCGGAGGTGCTGATCGTTTCGAACATCGTCGAAAACGGCAAGCCCATTGGCCTCGGGGACGCGGGTCACTTCTGGCACTCCGATCTCTCGTACAAGGAAAAGCCGAGCCTCGGCTCCTTCCTGCATGCGCAGGAACTGCCTTCGGAAGGCGGCGATACGCTGTTCGCCAACATGCATCTCGCGTGGGACAGCCTGCCCGCGCATCTGCGCAACGCCGTGGAGGGGCGGCGCGCCGAGCACACCTATCTCGCGCGCTACGCCGAACTGCAGGCGCGCAGCCCGTGGCGGCCGAATCTTTCCGCGCAGCAGATCGAGCAGGTGAAGCCCGTCGTGCATCCGGTCGTGCGCACGCATCCGGAAACGGGCCGCAAGGCGCTGTTCGTGAGCGAGCATTTCACGACGCGCATCGTCGATCTGCCCGAAGACGAAAGCCGCGCGCTGCTCGACGAACTGTTCGCGCACAGCGTGCGTGCCGAACATCTCTACAGGCACGTCTGGCGCGAACACGACCTCGTGTTCTGGGACAACCGCTCGCTCATGCATCTCGCGGCGGGCACGCCCGACCATTTGCGCCGCAAGCTCTACCGCACCACCATCGAAGGCGACACGCCGTTTTGATACGCGCCACATGGCGCTCGCGTGGCGAGCGCCATTGAGCACAATAAAGAGGAATCCTGAGATGTTGTCTTTGATGGGAAATACGCTTGCGAGCCGCGCAAGCACGTGGCGGCGCGTGGGCGCCGCTTCGCTTGCGTTCGCGCTCGCATCGGTTGGCTTGAGCGTGTCCGCACCGGCGCGGGCCGAAGGCCAGATCCGTATTGCGGAGCAGTTCGGCGTGGTCTATCTGATGCTCAATGTCGTGCGCGACCAGCATTTCATCGAGCAGGAGGGCCGCAAGGCCGGCATCGATATCAAGGTGGACTGGGTGCGGCTTTCGGGCGGTGCGGCAGTAAACGACGCGCTGCTTTCGGGCGCCGTGGACGTGGCGGGCGCGGGCGTCGGACCGCTGCTCACGGTATGGGACCGCACGCATGGCCGCCAGAACGTGAAAGGCGTGGCGTCGCTCGGCAACCTGCCGTACTACCTCGTCAGCACGAATCCGAACGTGAGGACGATTGCCGATTTCACGAGCAAGGACCGCGTCGCCGTGCCTGCGGTGGGCGTTTCGGTGCAGTCGCGCGTGCTGCAATATGCGGCGGCGAAGCAATGGGGCGACAAGCAGTTCGACCGGCTCGATGCATTCACCCAGGCCATTCCGCATCCCGATGCCACAGCGGCGATCATCGCGAACAGCAGTGTCGTGACGGCGCATTTCGGCAATCCGCCATTCCAGCAACAGGAGCTTGCCGGCAATCCGAAGGCGCATATCGTGCTCAGTTCGTACGACGTGCTAGGCGGCCCGAGCTCGGCGACAGTGCTCTACGCGACCCAGAAGTACCGCGACGAAAACCCGAAGACCTATCGCGCGTTCGTGGCGGCGCTGGCCGACGCGGCGAAGTTCATCTCCGCGAATCCCGAGCAGGCCGCCGATATCTATATTCGCGTGAACGGCTCGAAGATCGACCGCAACCTGCTGCTGAAGATCTTGCGCGATCCGCAGGTGCAGTTCAAAACGGCGCCGCAGAATACGCTGGGTCTCGCGCAGTTCATGTATCGCGTGGGCGCGATCCGCAACGAACCCAAATCGTGGCGCGACTATTTCTTCGACGATCCGGCCATTGTCAACGGCAGCTGAGCGCACGTCGTCGTGCAACTGCGGAGCGGGCCCCCTTGGGGCCCGTTCGCGTTTGTGGCGTGCATTGACCGCTTATTCGCCGGCCTCGTTTGAATATGCCGATTCATTGGTTGGGATGCGTGGCGCCTGCCGGTATGTTGACGTTTTATCCGCTGGATTTGCAAAAAGTGAACGTCACCACGTCCAGATTATGGGAACGCGCTCCGGCAACTCGCCGCGAAGCGGGCGCGGCAGCCCGCGTCGATGCCGGGACACAACCGCATGTCGAGCGCGCCGCTCACGCTGTGTCCGAGCTTGAGGCAGGGGCGCATAGCGAGCGTCTGCTCGCGATCGACAATGTCAGCCTCGAATACCGCAATCGCGAGCGTATCGTGCGCGCCACGCAGGACGTGAGCTTCGACGTCTATGGCGCCGACCGCTTCGTGCTGCTCGGCCCTTCGGGCTGCGGTAAATCCACCTTGCTCAAGGCGATTGCAGGTTTCATCGAGCCCGTGTCGGGCTCGATCTCGCTCGCAGGTGAACCCGTGCGCGGACCGGGCGCCGACCGCGTGGTCGTGTTCCAGGAGTTCGACCAGTTGCCGCCCTGGAAAACGGTGGCCGAGAACGTGGCGTTCCCGTTGCGCGTGGCGCGCAAGCTTTCGCGCGCCGAAGCACGCGAGCGCGCGCTGCATTACCTCGACAAGGTGGGGCTGGCCGCCTTCGCCGATGCGTATCCGCATACGCTGTCGGGGGGCATGAAGCAGCGCGTGGCGATTGCGCGAGCGCTCGCCATGCAGCCGCGCGTGCTGCTGATGGACGAACCGTTCGCCGCGCTCGACGCGCTCACGCGCCGCAAAATGCAGGAGGAGTTGCTGCGCCTTTGGGACGACGCGCGCTTCACGCTCTTGTTCGTCACGCATTCGATCGAGGAAGCGCTCGTGGTTGGCAATCGCATTCTGCTGCTCTCGCCACATCCGGGGCGCGTACGCGCCGAACGCAACAGTCACGCGTATTCGCACGCGAGCCTGGGTGGCGTGGACTTTCGCGAGAGCGTGGCGCGCATTCATCGCTTGCTGTTCGATACCGATCCTGACGCGCCCGCCAACGCTGAAGCCACCACGGAGGTCCGCTCATGAGTACGCCGGATCAAGTTCTGCCGCCTTTGCCGCCGGTGCGTGCGGAATATGAGCGATCCTTGCAGCCCGTACAGGCGGGCGGCGATTCGGCGCCGCTGCCGCTCGCCCGGCGCGTGCTGGATGCAGGCTGGCTGCGCCGTTCGCTCATTGCGCTCGTGCTCATCGCGGGCTGGGAGATTACGGCGCGCATTGTCGCCAACGATCTGCTCGTGCCGACGTTCGGCGCGACGCTTGCCGCGTTCGTGCAGGGTATTGCGAGCGGCGAGTTGCTCGTGAAAACCGGCATTTCGATGTCGGTGCTGCTGCGCGGCTATGCGATCGGTGTGGTGCTCGCGTTCGTGTTGACTTCGCTCGCGGTCTCCACGCGTGTGGGACGCGATCTGCTTTCCATGCTCACTGCGATGTTCAACCCGCTGCCTTCCATCGCACTCCTGCCTATTGCGCTGCTCTGGTTCGGCCTCGGCACGGGCAGTCTGCTGTTCGTGCTCGTTCATGCCGTGTTGTGGCCGCTCGCGCTCAACATGTACACGGGCTTTCTCGGCGTGCCAGCCACGCTGCGCATGGCGGGCCGCAACTACGGGCTGAGCGGTGTGCGCCAGGTCGCGCTGATTCTCGTGCCGGCGGCACTGCCCTCGATCATCGCGGGCCTGCGTGTGGGCTGGGCCTTCGCATGGCGCACGCTCATCGCGGCCGAACTCGTGTTCGGCGCGAGCGCGGGGCAGGGCGGGCTTGGCTGGTACATTTTTCAGAACCGCAACGAGCTCTACACCGACCGCGTGTTCGCCGGCCTCGCGGCGGTCATTGTGATCGGGCTGCTCGTCGAGCATCTGGTGTTCGATACGCTCGAGCGTCTGACCGTGCGGCGCTGGGGCATCCAGCATTGAGTGCGTCGCGGCGGCCCGCTTGCCTGCATCTTCAAGCGATATCGACAACGATCTTGGCCGCCGCGCTGCCATCGGCAACCGCTTCGTAGGCGAGCGCTGCGTCGGCCATCGCAAAGCGGCGCGGGTCGACGCGCGGCGCGAGCTGGCCCGCCTCGGCGAGCCGCGTCGCCTCGTGCAGCATCTCGCCGTGATGCGCGCGATTCACGCCGCTCAAGAGCGGATAGAGCGTGAACACGCCCGAATAACTCGCCTCGCGGAACGAGAGCGGCGCCAGCGCATGCGTGCCCCAGCCGAGCGCGCTCACGACATGCCCGAAGCGGCGCACGGCGGCGAAGGACGCGTCGAGCACCTTTCCGCCAACGGTGTCGTAGATGATGTCGAAGCCGCGGCCTTCGGTGTGGCGTGCGAC
>NZ_DATJWR010000500.1:0-4105 GCF_035501035.1 Paraburkholderia sp. | reverse complement strand
TGGGCCGCATCGGCCTTCCCGGTAAATCCAGTGGCTCGGGTGGATGCGGTCTCGCTGCTCACAGTCGCGGGGGCGGCCACAGCTTGCTGTGTTCCCTTTTATGCCTAAACGGCGCCGGCGGACACGGTATTATGCCCGTTTTCAGACGCGTTCCGACTCATGGGCGGGGCGCGGGTTCATGGCGGTGCACGGAAGCGGAGTACGAATGCAGGGCAGGCAGGCATGGCTGACGGTGGTGGGCATAGGCGACGATGGCTACGCGGGGCTCGGGCGCGATGCGCGGCGTGCGCTGTTCGACGCGGCCATCGTGACGGGCGGCGCGCGCCATCTCGCGATGCTGCCGGCGCGCGTGCGCGCGCGGCGCGAACCGTGGCCGCAGCCATTCAGTGTCGATGCACTGCTCACGCACCGCGAATCGAACGTGCGCGTATGCGTGCTCGCTAGCGGCGACCCCATGCTGTTCGGCGTGGGCGCGACGCTCGCGCGTAGCGTGGCACCCGGTGAGATGCGCGTGCTGCCCGCGCCGTCGTCGCTCTCGCTTGCGGCGGCGCGGCTGGGCTGGGCGTTGCAGGACACGGCGATGGTCTCGCTCGTCGGCCGTCCGGTCGATGCGCTGCGCCGCCATCTCCACACACGCTCGCGCGTGCTCGCGTTGAGCGCGGACGGGCGTACGCCAGCAGCGCTCGCCGCGCTGCTGGCTGACGCGGGGTTCGGCGCGACGCGTCTCGCCGTGTTCGAGCATCTGGGCGGCCCGCTCGAGCGCCGCATCGACGGCCGCGCCGACGCATGGCACGTCGATGGAGTCGCGGCGCTCAATCTGGTCGCCTTCGAATGCGAGAGCGATGCGCAAGCGCACGCGCGCGGCTGGACGCTCACGCCAGGTCTGCCCGACGAAGCCTATCGCCACGATGGCCAGCTCACGAAGCGCGACGTGCGCGCACTCACGCTCGCGCGTCTCGCGCCGACGGCCGGCGCGTTGCTCTGGGACGTGGGCGCGGGCAGCGGCTCGATCGGCATCGAGTGGATGCGCTCGCACGCGGCCTGCCGCGCGATCGCGATTGAAGCGCACGCGGAGCGTCAGCGCTTCATCGAGCACAATCGCGCGGCGCTGGGCGTGCCGGGGCTGCAGCTCGTCGCGGGCCGCGCGCCCGAGGCGCTCGCGGGGCTGGCTACGCCCGACGCCGTGTTCATCGGCGGCGGCGTGAGCGCGCCTGGCGTGCTCGATGCGTGCTGGGCGGCGCTCGCGCCCGGCGGCCGGCTCGTCGCGAACGCCGTGACGGTGCAGAGCGAAGCGGTGCTCGTGGCGTGGCGCGCGCAGCACGGCGGCACGCTCACGCGCATCGGCATCGGCGAGGCGCAGCCGTTGGGCGGATTCGATACGTGGCGCCAGGCGTTGCCGGTCACGCTCTACGAGGCCGTCAAGCCATGACGGCGCGTGTCCTGCTGCTGGGCGGCACCGGCGACGCGCTCACGATCGCGCGCACGCTCGGCTCCCAGCATGTCTACTCGCTCGCGGGCCTCGGCCGCGTGCCCGCCGATCTGGCCTGCGCGGTGCGCGTGGGCGGCTTCGGCGGCGCGCAAGGGCTCGCGCGCTTTCTCGCCGACGAAAACATCGCGCTCGTTTTCGACGCCACGCATCCCTACGCGGCGCAGATCAGCGCCAATGCGGCGCAAGCCTGCGAAGCGGCGCGGGTGCCGTACTGGACGCTGCGCCGCGCGCCCTGGCAGCCGCAGCCCGGCGACGACTGGCGCATGGTGAGCGGCTGGACCGGCGTGATCGAAGCGCTCGCGCCGTTCGCGCGGCCGCTCTTCACGCTCGGGCGCGAGCCGCTCGCGCATCTCGACGAGGTGCCCGAGCAGCAGCACTGGACGATTCGTTGCCTCGACGCTCACCGGGGCCACGCACGCGCGTGCGTAATCGACGCACGTGGGCCGTTCACGCCCGAAGGCGAGCGGGCGCTCTTCAGCGAGGCGCGCATCGACGTCGTGGTCAGCAAGAACAGCGGCGGCGCGGCGACCGAAGCGAAGCTCGCGGTCGCGCGCGAGATGGGCCTGCCCGTGGTAATGATGCGGCGGCCGCCGCTGCCGCACGCGCAATGCGAATTCGTTTCGACGCGGGAAGCGATCGCGGCGCTCGCGGCTTACCTTCAGCGGAGTTCCAACGCATGACAGTTTTCTTCATCGGCGCGGGTCCGGGCGATCCCGAGCTGATTACCGTGAAGGGCCAGCGCCTCGTGCGCAGCTGCCCGGTCATTCTCTACGCGGGCTCGCTCGTGCCGCCCGCCGTGCTCGAAGGGCACCGCGCGCACCAGGTCGTGGACACCGCGCCGCTCACGCTCGACGAGATCGTCGCGCTGATCGAGGCGGCGCACGCCCAGGGCCATGACGTCGCGCGCGTGCACTCGGGCGATCCATCGCTCTACGGCGCAATCGGCGAACAGATCCGGCGCCTGCAAACGCTATGCATTCCTTATGAAATCGTGCCAGGCGTGACCGCCACCGCAGCGTGCGCCGCGGCGCTCGGCGCGGAGCTCACGCTGCCCGGCATCTCGCAGACGCTCATCCTCACGCGTTACGCCACGAAAACGTCGATGCCCGAAGGCGAGCAACTGGGAGACCTCGCGCGCCACAAGGCGACGCTCGCGATACACCTGGGCGTGCGCCATATCGCGCGCATCGTCGAGGAATTGCGGCCGCACTACGGCGAGGATTGCCCGGTTGCGGTGATCTATCGCGCGAGCTGGCCCGACGAGGAACGCGTGACGGGCACGCTGGCGGACATCGCGGAAAAGGTGCAGGCCACCGACATCGAGCGCACGGCATTGATTCTCGTGGGGCGGGTGCTGACGGCGCAAGGGTTCGCCGATTCGACGCTGTATGGGGCGTCGAAGCGATAGCGTTTCTACGAAAGCGCACGCAACTGCTGACGCAGCCGATCGACCTCGGCTGGAGAGAATGGCTTCTCGATTTCGGCATGCGTTTGCTGCCACAAAGGGAACGCTTTGGCGAGCAATCGTTCGCCTTCGGGCGTCAGGCTGAGCAGCCTGCTGCGCCTGTCTTCGGGATCCTGCTCGATGACCACGAGGCCGCGCCGCTCGAGCGGCTGTACGCACGCCCCGAGGCCCCGCAACGCATCGCCGAGGCATTCAAGGCGGCGTGAATGAAAAAACAGCCCAATCAGCGTGTGCTGATTGGGCTGAGTTACCTGAATTGATCAGGATAACGATGCTATTGTCGGCGTCGTTCAATGTGCCCGCGCATGCTCGTGATCCACGTGCGTTCGCGGTTGCGTCACCATGCTCACCACGGCGAGCACGATCACGTTCACGAACAGCGCGAGGAAGCCGATGTTGACGTCCTTGAGCGCATCGGGCGCGAATGGGATCAGCTGCGCGACGCTCACGTGCGTCAACGTGATGGCGATGACGACGGCCACGCCCGCCACGATGCCGCAGAACGCGCCTTGCTTCGTCACGCGATTGCGTGTGGCGAGACTGCACACGAGCGCGGGGAACAACTGCGTGACGAAGTTGTAGCCCATCAGCAGCAGCGCGACGATCGTGTCGCCGCCCTTGAGCGTGAAGCCCACCGCCACGAGCGCGACCACCGGCACGAACAGGCGCGCGAGCCTCCCGACGCTCGCGTCGTCGGCGTTCTTCGCGAAGCCGCCGCGATAGACGTCGTTGGCGAGCAGCGTCGAAGCCGTGGTGAGGATCATCGAACCCGGCACGAGCGCGGTGAGCACGCCGGCCGCGCCGATCACGCCGATGAACCACGGGTCGAAGGTCTGCAGCGCAAGGCGGAAGAGCGAGAGGTCGATATCGGGGCCCTTGAGGCCAGGCACCTTGAGCACCGCAGCAAAGCCGCAGAAGAACACGAACAGCAGGATCAACTGATAGAGCGGCAGGATCATCGCGTTACGGCGGAAGATGCGCTCGTCCTTCGCGGTGTAGACCGAGCCGAACGTGTGCGGCCACATGAAGAAGCCGAGCGCCGTGAGCAGCACGGTGGACTGGAACCACGTCACGCTCTGGCCTCTTGCCGGGAAGGTGAGGAAGCCGGGCTTGGCCGCGTCGATGGCGCGGAACATTTCGCTCAGGCTGCC
>NZ_DATJWR010000499.1:0-5230 GCF_035501035.1 Paraburkholderia sp. | reverse complement strand
AGGTCGGCGTAGTCGACGCGGTGCGTGAAGATCTCGCCGAGCGTGCGCGTGAGCAGCGCCTCGTCGAGGCCGTAGGGCGTGAGGAGCAGGTCCTTCGCGGTCACCAGATTGCGGATGCCGGGTTCGATGATGTTCATGCGCTTGGGTGGGATCAATCGGTGAGTCTGTGAATCAAGATTCGCGCGCGGTACAGCGAAATCAAGCGCGCGAATCGCGGGTTTCGTTCGTGCCGGATGCGGGTCTCGAACTGCATCGGGCGGTTTGCGGCAGCTTCGAGCGGCTTTTCAGGCGGCTTCGAGCAGCTTCGAGCGGCCTCAAGCGCGGTCGAGCACGCGATGTCGCCAGGCGGGCAGGCTCGCGCGCACGTCGACGATACGTTGTACGTCGATGTCGCCGGCCACCACGCCGGCGCCCTCGTCGCGCACGTCGACGATCTTGCCCCAGGGGTCGATCAGCATGCTGTGGCCCCAGGTGCGCCGCCCGTTCTCGTGCTTGCCGCCTTGCGCCGCGGCGAGCACGTAGCACTGGTTCTCGATCGCGCGGGTGCGCAGCAGGATTTCCCAGTGCGCCTCGCCGGTCGTGTACGTGAACGCCGAAGGCACGACCATCAGCGCGCAGTCACCCATGCGCCGGTACAGCTCGGGAAAGCGAAGATCGTAGCAGACCGAGAGGCCCACGCGGCCGAACGGCGCTTCGAAGGTGCGCACCTCGGCGCCGGGCCGGATCGTGCGTGCTTCGTCGAACGATTCGGCGCCTTTTTCGAAGTTGAAAAGGTGGATCTTGTCGTAGCGCGCGCGTTCTTCTCCGTTGGGATCGAACACGAGCGTCGTGTTGAGCACGCGCGTTTCCTCGGGCGCTTTCAGCGGCAGCGTGCCGCCGATCACCCATACGCCGTGGCGTTTGGCCGCCTCGGCGAGAAAACGCTGGATCGGGCCGTCGCCGTGCGGCTCGCGAATCGCGAGTTTTTCGGTGTCCTTGTGGCCCATGAAGCAGAAATATTCGGGCAGCAACACGAGGCTCGCGCCACCGGCGGCGGCCTCGGCGATGAGCCTTGCGGCTTCGGCGAGATTGCGATCGCGATCGGGCGTGCTGACCATTTGCAGCGCGGCGACGCGAAACGGCGCGAGAGATGTGGCGTGTGTGGCGCTCATCGGCAGATCTTGAGTGGGTTCGGGAGGCACGCGCGCATGGCGTGTGCCCGCGGCGCGCAAAGCGTGCGCGCCATGCGCCTCTCGATGTACACAGCGGGTGTACACAGCGCTCAGTGCGCGGCGGCGGGCGCCTGCGGGTCCATCTTACCCTGATCGCCGTGCAACCGCTCGACGTGCGGTTTGGACCACGGGCCGGTGATCGCGTACTCCATCGTGAAGGCGTGCTCGATCGTGTTCGAGAACAGGATGTCGCCCACCAGCGCGCCGAGGCCGAGGATCGGATTGATGATGGCCGCCGCGATCACGCCCGTGCCCGCGCTGATCGTCGGCACCACGTGCACGCGCAGGTCCTGGGTCTCGTGCGCGAGGTCGACGCTGCCCACCATCGTCGCGCGCGCGGGCGCGGTGATGAGCCTGAAGTCGTTGGTGCTGGCAGAGCCGTTCTGGATTTGCGCGGTACCCGTCACGCTCGTGAAAGGCAGGCCCTCGCCGATCACGTCGCGGAAGTCCATCTGCGCGTAGCGCGCGAGGCTCTGCAGGCTCACCACGCCGAGCAGCCTCGCCACACCCGGATCGACCTTGAGGATCTGGCCGTGGCGCAGGTCAAGCGCGAGGCTGCCGTTGAGCGACGGAAAATCGATGCGCGTCGGGCCGCCGCTCCATTCCAGGTTGCCCGAGAGCGCGCCCGCGCCGGCCTTGAGCACGTGCGCCATGCCCGCGCGCTCGAGCAGCGCGCCCGCGTCCGTGATGTCGAGGTGGAAGTCGAGCGCGGTGTGGCGCGGCGTCTGCATGCCGGCGGCGGCCGAGTCGTCGCTGGCGCCCGCGTCGCCCACCGCGCGCCAGGTTTCCGTGGCGGTGAGGTGCGCGTCCGGGTTGCTGATGTCGAGCTGGTCGAGGCGCCAGACCGGCACGCCGTTGTCGTCGAAGTTGTGCGCGTTCACCTGGAGGCGGCCGAGGTCGCGGTCGCGCACGATGAGCTGGTTCACGACGAGGTCGATCGACGGCATGTTCTGCGCGGGCTGCGACATCGCCTGGCCGAGCAGGTCGTTCTTCGTGGCGGCGGGCACGACGAGGCGTGCGAGCCGCGCTTCGAGCGTGCCGGGGGCGCCGGGCACGTCACCCGGCTTCCACGAGACGTGGCCCGAGACCTGGTTGGAGGCGACGTTCGCCTGCCATTCGTTGCCGCGCTCGCCGGTGCGCGAGGCGCCGAGCACGACGTTCTCCCACTGCCGCTTGAGCAGCGTGAGCGTGCCGACGTGGACGGCGAAGCGCGAGGGCAGAAACTGGCCGACCGCGCCATTGGGGGCGAGCGGGGACGAGGCGGCTGCGGCGGGCGCGGCTGCGACGGTGCTCGATGCCGGGCCCTGCGGCGCGGCTACGGCGGTGCTGGCTTCGGCCGATTGGGGCGTGCTTGATGGAGCGGCGGTTGTTACGCCGGTTGTCGTGCCGGTTGTCGCGCTATTCGTCGCGCCCGCCGCCGGCGCCTGGCCGCTACGCGCCGCGGCAGGCGCCGCGCCTTGCGTGGGCGTTGTGCCTTCCACCTGCGCCTGCAGTTGCGCCGCCGCAGCGCGCAACTGCAGCGCCACTGCGCGCCAGGCATCGGCGTCGAAGGTCGGCAGATCGACGGCCGCCGTCACGCCTACCGAAGGCAGATCCGCAGGCCGGTACATGCCGATCGCGCCGCGCATCACTTCGGGCACGTGCCCGGGGTGGCGGCGCAGCACGTAGCGCGCGGCGAGCGGCCCGAGCGTGAGCTCGGCGTGCTGGTAGGCGGCGGCATCGGCGTCGGTTTGCGTGGCGTCGCCCGTGCCCGGCTGCAACTCGAAGCGCAGCGGCATCGGCGTGCCGGCGGCCTTGCCGAACGGCGCGGGCAGGTCGAGCGCGAGGCCGGTGAGATCGGCGTCGGCCTTCACGTCGGGCAGATGGCCGCGCTCGCCCGAAACCGAGAACGAGTAGGGCGCTTCGCCCGAAAGACGCCCGATCACCGCCGCCGTCGTGCCGTGCAGGTTCAGCCCGCGCGCCGCATCGACGGCG
The DNA here is from genome assembly GCF_035501035.1 of Paraburkholderia sp. GTDB lineage: Bacteria > Pseudomonadota > Gammaproteobacteria > Burkholderiales > Burkholderiaceae > Paraburkholderia. The sequence goes on along the minus strand of NZ_DATJWR010000499.1, from coordinate 2,045 downwards.
AGATTGCCTGCTACGTTCACCGCGTAGCGGCCGTCCTCGCGCAGCCCGCCGCTCGCGCGCAGGTCGCCGCCAAGGAAGCGCGCCGTGAGCCGCTCGACCGTCGCGCTGTGGGTCTCGAAGCGCACCTTGCCGGTGAGACTGGAGACCGGCGGCACGTTGGCGGCGGTGAGCGTGTTGTTCTCGAAGCCGATGGCGCCCGACACCAGCACCTTCGGCATCGGCTTGCGCGGAATCGTGAGCTTGAGCGCGAGCGTGGCCGGTCCTTGCGCGCGCACCTTCGCGGTGGCGTGCTTCGACATCGCGCCGATCGAGCTGTTGTCCGCGTAATCGAGCAGGTCCGCGAGCGGCCCGCTCCCGGTGCCTTCGATGACGATATCCGAGCCCTTCACCCCGAGCTCCTCGATGCGTCCGCTCACGTTGCGCAGCACGAAGTTGCGATAGTGGCCGCGATCGACATCGAAGCGCAGCTTGTTTTCGTGGAGCCGGAATATGCCGTCGATGCCGTCGAACGCGGGCCAGATGTTCGGCGCGCCGTTGCGCATCTTTCTGGGCGGGAACGGCGACGGGTCGAAGCGGCCGCCCGCGAACGGCGCCACGATGCGGAACTGGCCGGCGTCGGGGTCGCGCGAATAGGGGAATTTGGTCAGGTCGCCGTGGATCTCGATCGTTGCGCCCACCGAGCGCCCCGCCTGCAGGCCGTGGCCGAGATAGGTGCGCGTCTTCTCGCTGATGCTGGTGGGCAGATAGCGCGGGATGGCCTTGACCCGCGCCTCGTCGAAATGCGCGACGAGGTCGAGCGAGCCACGCCCCTTGCCAGGGTTCGTGTAGTGGGCGGTCATCTTCGCGCGCGCGTCCGCGTTCTCGACGCCGAGATCGGAGACGTCGACGGTGAACGCCTTCAGGCGGTTGCCCGGCTCGCGCTCGGCGGCGACGGTCCATTTGGCCGCGCCGTAGAGCTTGTCGAAGGTGAGGCGCGGATTGTCGAACACGCCGGGCAGCGTGACGGCTGCCTTGGCCGGGGCGAGGCGGATCGTGCCGTGCCTTTCGTCGGCGTCGATGCGCCCCCAGAGGTTCTCGAAGCCGGGCAGGCCCGCGCGCGGGTGGCCGCGCGGCGTGAGGCCAGGCCCCGGCTCCTGCGCGTTCACGCTGATGCCCTGCAGGTCGGCCTTCAGGCGATAGCTGACGACCGGCTCGACGCTCGTCGAGCGCTGCTCCGTGGCGGCTTCACCCGACTCGGGCTTCGCGCGCTCGAGGCCGAGCTCGTAGTTCGCGACGAGCCCGCGCGGGTCGAAGCGAACGAGCGCGCCCTGCACGCGCCCCGGCAGCGGCAGGGCGCGCATGAACTCGGCGAGGATGCCGAGATCGATGCGGTCGCCGCGCACGGTGAACAGCTGGCCCTGCTGCAGCGATTGCTGGCGAAACCGCGCGTCGAGCGTCGTGAGCGCGAGCGTGCGCGTGAGCGGCGTGCCATCGTCGAGCGGCGGCTGACCGAGCTCGGCATGGAAGTCGTGCAGCTTGAGCGTGTAGTCGCCGGGCTCGATGCCGAGGCTCCAGTGAAAGTTCGCGACCGGCACGTCGAGCACCGGCTGCGTGGGCTTCACCTGCAACGAAACGTTTGCTCCGGCGAGCGCGCCGCTTGCCGAAAGGATGCGCCCGTTCGCGAAGTGCGCCCAGATGGCGTTGTCGATGCGCCCGGCGTAGGTGGCGATCGGTATGTCGACGTAGCGCGCGAGCGTGGGCAGGTCGACGGGGCCGGTCGAGATGTAGGCGTCGCCGGTCCAGCCGAGGGGCTTGCCGGCCAGCGAGGAGCGCGCGTGCGTGAAGTGCGCGCGGAAGTCGAGCGGGCCGTGCAGCACGGTGCCCTCGGCCGGCGCCTGCAGCGCGACGCGGTGGTCGTAGCCGTCGTTGAGGATCGCGAGGCGGATGTGCGAGAGCGCGAGCTCGGGCGCGTCGCGCGTGGCGTCGCGCCAGCGCAGCGTGCCGCCGCGCAGCACGATGGCCTCCTGGCGCATGAGCCAGGTCGTGAAGGTGGCGTTGCCCGTGTG
>NZ_DATJWR010000498.1:0-8484 GCF_035501035.1 Paraburkholderia sp. | reverse complement strand
GCAAGGAAGAACACGACGGCGGCCACACCCGGCCGCCGCCCCAGTCAAGGAGATATGGATGTCCCTGCCCGCCGTGCTGCGCCGCGGCCTGTCGATTCCGGTCGTCGGCTCGCCGCTCTTCATCATTTCGAATCCCGATCTTGTGATCGCCCAGTGCAAGGCAGGCGTCATCGGCTCGTTCCCGGCCCTCAATGCGCGGCCCGAGCACGTGCTGGGCGAATGGCTGGACCGCATCACCACCGAACTCGCCGAATACAACGCGAAGCGCCCCGACGCTCCCGCAGCGCCTTTCGCCGTGAACCAGATCGTGCACAAGTCGAATGACCGTCTCGAGCACGATCTGGGCGTGTGTGCCGAATACAAGGTGCCGATCGTCATCACGTCGCTCGGTGCGCGCGAAGAGGTCAACCATGCAATCCACGCGTGGGGCGGCATTGTGCTGCACGACGTGATCAACAACACCTTCGCGAAGAAAGCCATCGAAAAAGGCGCGGACGGCCTGATCGCCGTGGCCGCCGGTGCGGGCGGCCATGCGGGCACGCTCTCGCCGTTCGCGCTGATCCATGAGATTCGCGAATGGTTCGACGGCCCGCTGCTGCTCTCGGGTGCAATCGGCAATGGCAACGCGATTCTTGCGGCGCAGGCAGCCGGCGCGGACCTCGCCTATATCGGCTCCGCGTTCATCGCGACGCATGAGGCGAACGCCGTCGATGCGTACAAGCAAATGATCGTCGAGGGCAGCGCCGGCGACATCGTCTATTCGAATCTCTTCACGGGCGTGCACGGCAACTATCTGCGCCAGAGCATCGTGGCGAGCGGCCTCGATCCGGACGCGCTGCCGGAATCGGATCCGTCGAAGATGAATTTCGGCTCGACGCGCGTGAAGGCGTGGAAGGATATCTGGGGCTCGGGCCAAGGCATCGGTGCCGTGAAGAGCATCGCTCCGGCAGCCGAGTTGATCGCGCGTTTGAAGCGTGAGTATGAGGCGGCGCGCACGCGCCTCGGTGTGGTTTCAGCGCAGCAAGCCGAGGAGCAGGCGGCACTCTGATGCAAGGCGCGAGGCGGGTGCGATGATGCCGCGCCCGCTTTGCCGCGTGCCGAGGCCTGATGCCTCAAGCGCGCGACTTCACATCTGCGATTTCCTCCTCCACGTCGCGCAACGAACCCTTGCCGAAGTACATCTCTTCGCCGGCAAAAAAAGTCGGCGAGCCGAACGCGCCACGCTCGAACGCCGACTGCGTGTTCGCGAGCAGGGCAGCTTTCATCCCGCCATCGGCAATCGCCGGTTCGAATGCCATGGCGTCGGGGCCATCCGCCTCAGGCGCCTTGCGGTTCCTCACGGGGTCTTTCGTCTCGAGCTCCTGGTCCCACACGTGAGCAAACGCCTCGACCGCCGAGCGATGGCCGCTCACCTCGAAGAGCCCCTCCAGCAGCACCGCTACGTATTCGAAACGAACTTGCTGCCAAGCCCCGAAGGCGTCGCTCGCTTTGGCTCGAATAAGTATAGGACTGCCAAAGTCACGCAAGAGATGCGCCTTCACGTCGCCCATCGTTTCTCCTGCGCGCCGATCTCGCGGTCGCTTGCGGGCCACGCATTTCGACTGTGCCGCCCCCAAGGCAGCGCGGCTGGCCGCCGCTCGACTACCGCCCGAATGCGCCTGCAGCCGATTCAATATAGCGACACGCGAAGTTCACACTAATCGATACGCCGCGCAGATCAAAGCAGAAGGCAGCCGTGGTTCGGGGAATGACGCGCCCGCTGTCGCGGGCCGCGCATTGCAGGCGATAATGACGCGTCACGCGCGCGCCGCCCGGCCGGCGCGCACTTTGAGCATTCCGTCGCGGTCGGTCTGAATCCAGCCCGCAGTCACCTTATAGAGCCTCACATGAAAATCGCCACCTGGAACGTCAACTCCCTCAAGGTCCGTCTGCAGCACGTCATCGACTGGCTCAACGAGAGCAAGACCGACGTGCTCTGCCTCCAGGAGCTGAAGCTTCCCGACGACAAGTTCCCCCGCGCCGATCTCGAAGCCCACGGCTATCGCAGCTGGTTCGCGGGCCAGAAAACCTATAACGGCGTGGGCATTCTCGTGCGCGAGGGCCTCTTCGTCGACGAAGCCACGATCGTGCGCAACATCCCCGGCTTCGACGATCCGCAGCAGCGCGTGATTGCCGCGACGATAGGCGATGTGCGCGTGATCAGCGCATATTTCCCGAACGGTCAGGCGCCGGGCACGGAAAAGTTCGCGTACAAGCTCCAATGGCTCGACGCGATGCACGATTGGCTGACGCAGGAAATGCAGCGCTACCCGAAGCTCGCGCTGCTCGGCGACTACAACATCGCACCCGAAGACCGCGACGTGCACGACCCGAAGGCCTGGGAAGGCCAGAACCTCGTCTCACCCGAAGAGCGTGCGCAGTTCCATCGCCTCATCGAACTGGGTTTCGTCGACGCGTTCCGCCAGTTCGAGCAACCGGAAAAGACCTTCACGTGGTGGGACTATCGCATGTTCGCGTTTCGCCGCAATGCGGGCCTGCGCATCGACCACATTCTGCTCTCGCCCGGGCTTGCGCCGCACCTCACCTCATGCGAGGTGGACAAGGTGCCGCGCAAGTGGGAACAGCCGTCCGACCACACGCCAGTGATCGCCGGCCTCGATATCGCGGGCTGAACGCCCGCCTCACCATTTCCCGGAGAGCGTGTTCCACAAAAAGCGATAGACGAGCGCGTCATACTGCGCTCGCTCGAGCGAATCGCTGCCGGGCCCGTGCCCGCCTTCGGTGTTCTCCAGATACCAGACATTCGCGTGCCCCTGCTGCTGCATGCGGGCGACCATCTTGCGCGCATGCGACGGATGCACGCGGTCATCGCTCGTCGACGTCGTGAAGAGCGAAGGCGGGTACGCGACGCCCGGCTTCACGTGATGGTAAGGCGAGTACGCGGCCAGCGCGTGTGCTTCTTCGGAATCCTCAGGATCGCCATATTCGTCGATCCATGATGCGCCTGCATGCAGCAGCGGATAGCGCTGCATGTCGAGCAACGGCACTTCGCACACCACGGCGCCGAATAGATCGGGACGCTGCACCATGCACGCGCCCACGAGCAACCCGCCGTTGCTGCCGCCCTTGATGCCCAGTTGCGCGGCGCTCGTATAACCCTCGGCGATCAATTGCCCGGCCACTGCGATGAAATCGTCGAACGAGCGCTGCCGGTTCTCGCGCTGCGCCTCGACGTGCCACGCGGTGCCATATTCACCGCCGCCACGAATGTGCGCGATCGCCACCACGCCGCCCTGCTCCAGCCAGCCGATGCCCGAGCTCACGAGATATTGCGGCGTGAGCGCAATGGCGAATCCGCCATAGCCCGTGAGCAGGCAGGGCGACGCCGTGCGGGCGTCGCCTTCGAGCACGGCCTTCGGACCGACCACCGTGAACGGTACGCTCGTGCCGTCGGCCGAGCGTGCGTGCGAGCGGATCACCGTGAGCGGCCCGGCATCGAACTGCGTGGGCCAGCGGTCGATCAGCTCCCATTGCTGGAGATCCGCCTGCGCGAGATCGGCGAGCCAGTACTCGGGCGGCAGCAAGTAGTCGTCGACGTCGACGAACACCTCGTCGTTGAGCGTGTCCTCCACCGGCGAGACATCCACCTGCGAACTCGCGCGTGCGGGAAACGCGCGCGACTCCCAGCGCCACGCACCGTCCACTTGCTGCGGCTGCCAGAGCATCGTGCGGCTCTGCACGTCGTCGAGCCAGGAGACCACCAAGACGTTTTGCGTATTGGTCCAGTCGCACGCCGAAGTGACGGGCGTAGGCGTGAACAGCGCCACAAACGCGCGGTCGCCGGCAAGGAAGGCGTCCTCGCGGATCGCGAGCAGCGAGCCGCCCGCGTACGTCGCGCCCGAAACCGCCCAGTCGAGGCGCGGCTCGAGCAGCAGCCAGCCATGCCACGCGCCGACCGCGACATGCGTCGGCACGTCGTACACCTGCCAGTCGCCGCGCTCGTCCAGGCGATAAGTCCACGAATCGAAGAAGTCGACGCTGCGCACCACGTCGTGACGCTTCTCGACGGGATCGTAGTCGCCCTCCACGCTGATGTCGTCGAACTCGCCACGGAACACCACGGGCGCGTCGGCAAGCGCCGTGCCGCGCGTCCAGCGGCGCACCTCGCGCGGGTAGCCCGAGCGTGTGAGCGTCTTTCTCCCGTTCTCCCAACCCACGTAGACCGTATCGCGATCGATCCACGAGATCGTGTGCTTGCCCTCCTTCGCGATGACGAAGCCCTCGTCCACGAATGTGCGCCGCTCGATGTCGAACTCGCGCACGATGACCGCATCGGCGCCGCCGTCCGAAAGCTGGATCAGCGCGCGGTCGCCGTCCGGGTAAAGGATGTCGATGCCCGCGCAGACCCAGGGCACCCCTTCCTGCGCGCCGAGTGCATCGAAGTCGATGAGCGTCTGCCACTGCGGCTTGTGCGCGCGCCAGTCGGCCCAGAGTGCGCGGCGCCACAGCCCCTTGGGATTGTCTTCGTCCTCCCAGAGGTCATACGCCCACTCCCTCCAGCGGCTCGGGATCACCGGCCGCTCGCGCGGCAAATAGGCCTGTGCGAGACGTTTCTCGAGCGCCTCGAAGCGTGCGCCGCCTTGCCACGCGGCGCGCGTGCGCGCGTTCTGCGCCTCGACCCATGCCATGGCGGCCGGGTCGTCGAGCGATTCGAGGGAAAGGAAGGGATCGGCCTCAGCGGGCCAGGGGGAAGTCACGGGCATGATCGGTCGTCGACGGGAAAACAGCGTCGATTATGCCCTGTGCGCGCGTTGGCGCACTGCGCGCCGGGCCGGCTCGCAGTGCGCGAGGCCTGCCCGATGTGCTTTGCTCACTCGAGATTGAGCTCCTGGATCTTCCGCGTGATGGTGTTGCGACCGATGCCGAGACGCTCGGCCGCCTCGACCTTGCGCCCGCGCGTGAAGTCGAGCGCCTCGCGGATCACCGCGGCCTCGAAGCGGCGCGACAGTTCGTCCATGACGTCCGCGCTGTTCTCGCGCAAAAGACGCGCGACTTCCGTGCGCAAGCCGCTTTCCCACACGCTCAGCGGCGATGCGGCGGCGCCATTGGGTGCCCCGATGCCATGTGCGCCGAACACCGCGCCTCCCGGCACACCGCCGATCGCACCAGGCACGCCCGAGCCGCCGACCGCCCCCGCAACCGACGATGCGCCGGCCGCTCCGTTGGCACCCGCGCCCGCCGCATCGGCAGCGTTCACGGCGTCGCCGAGCACGACCGCCGCACCCTGTGCGCCCTGTGCGCCGTGCGAAGGCACGAGGTCCGGCGGTAGATCCTTGATCTCGATGGTCTGCGCGGGCGCCATCACTGTGAGCCAGTTCGCGAGATTCTCGAGCTGGCGCACGTTGCCCGGGAACGGCAGCGACGACATCCAGGCGAGCGCCTCGTCCGAGACACGCTTGGGCTCCACGCCCAGCTCGCGCGCACTCTTTTGCAGGAAGTGGCGCGTGAGCAGCGGAATGTCCTCGCTGCGTTCGCGCAACGCCGGCAAACGCAGGCGGATCACGTTGAGCCGGTGATACAAGTCCTCGCGGAACAGCCCCTGACGCACACGCGTCTCCAGGTTCTGGTGCGTCGCGGCGATCACGCGCACGTTCGCGCGCAGCGGGTTGTGGCCACCTACGCGGTAGAACTGTCCGTCCGAGAGCACGCGCAACAGGCGCGTCTGCAGATCGAACGGCATGTCGCCGATTTCGTCGAGGAACAGCGTGCCGTTCTCGGCCTGCTCGAAGCGCCCCTGGCGCATGGCCTGCGCGCCCGTGAACGCACCGCGCTCATGACCAAACAGTTCGGATTCCAGAAGATCCTTAGGGATCGCGGCAGTGTTCAGCGCGATGAACGGACCGTTCGCGCGTGGGCTATGCCGGTGCAAGGCGCGCGCGACAAGCTCTTTTCCGGTGCCAGACTCGCCCGTAATGAGGACGGTGGCCGCCGAATGCGAGAGCCGCCCGATGGCACGGAACATGTCCTGCATGGCCGGCGCCTGGCCGAGCATTTCGGGGGCTTCGGCGGGGCGGTCGTCCCACTGCTGTTCGCCGCGCATGCTTTCGTCCACGGCGCGGCGAATCAGCTCGACGGCCTTGTCGACGTCGAAGGGCTTGGCGAGATACTCGAACGCGCCGCCCTGGAATGCGGCCACCGCGCTATCGAGGTCCGAGAACGCCGTCATGATGATGACGGGCAATCCCGGTACGCGCTCGCGCACGGTCTGCAGCAGTTCGAGGCCCGAGCCGCCCGGCATGCGGATGTCGGAGACGAGCACCTGCGGGCTGTCGTGATCGAGCGCGCTCGCGGCTTCGCGGACATTCGAGAAGCTACGGGTGGCGAAGTTCTCGCGGGCCAGGGCTTTTTCGAGCACCCAGCGGATCGATTGGTCGTCGTCTACTATCCAGATCGGCTTCATAAGATCGGTCAGAAGTCCTGATGGCGTGCGGTATCGGTAAATCAAAAATTGGGTTCAGCGGTCGAGCGGCAGCAGAATCTGAAACTCGGTGTGGCCCGGCCGGCTATCGACTTCGATGAGTCCGTCGTGCTGCTGGACGAACGTCTGTGCAAGCGTGAGGCCGAGACCGCTGCCATCCTCGCGTCCGGAGACGAGCGGATAGAAGATGCGGTCGCGAATGTCCTCGGGAATGCCGGGCCCGTTGTCGGTGATATGCAAGTCCAGTGCCAGCTTGCACAGGCGCTTGGAGATCGTGACCTTGCGCGCGATGCGCGTGCGCAATTCGATGCGCGCGTCACCTTGCGAAATGCGCTCGCGCAGCGCCTGTGCCGCATTGCGCACGATGTTGAGCAGCGCCTGGATCAACTGCTCCTTGTCGCCGCGCAGGTCGGGCACGCTCACGTCGTAGTCGCGCTCGATGGTGAGGCCGCGCGGGAATTCAGCGAGGATCACGGCGCGCACGCGCTCGCATACCTCGTGAATGTTCACGTCGCCTTCGATATGGGGATGCCGGTGCGGTTCGAGCAGCCGGTCGACGAGCGTCTGCAGCCGGTCCGACTCCTTGATGATCACCTGCGTGTACTCGCGCAGTTCGTCGCGCTCGAGCGCGCCGAGTTCGAATTCGAGCAGTTGCGCCGCGCCGCGAATGCCGCCAAGCGGATTCTTGATCTCGTGCGCGAGATTGCGGATCAGATGCTTGTTCACGGCCGTGAGGTCGTGAATGCGCTCCTCGCGGTCGCTGCGCAAGTGCCGCTCGTTCTCGAAGAGTTCGAGTAGCACGTAATCGGGCGCGCTTTCGAGAAAGCCGACGATCGCATGCACGTTCAGCGGCTCGCGGCCCGGGCGCTCGAGCGCGGTGTCGAGGCGTGTCGCGTGAAAGCGATGCGCGGCGATCGACGCGATCGTGGAGAGCAGTTCGTCCGCATTGGAGAACAGATCGGACCACGCCATTTGCGCGAGTTGACGGCGCGACAGATCGAGCATCGCCTCGGCCGAAGGATTCGCGAAGGCAACGCGCAGCGTGCGCTTTTCGAGCACGAGCACGACGGTCGGCAGCGCCTCGAAGCCGGGCAGCAGGCCCGACTCGGCGAGCGGCGCGTCGTTGGAGAGCGGTTCCGCATGGCCCTTTCTGGCCTTGATCAGATTCTTGAGCACCATGTTTCAGGCCGGCCGCCAAGCGGCGCACCGGCAACGGTCCTGGTCGTGAAGAACGGCGGCGCAACCTGTGCTTCGTGCACACCCTGCGCCTCACCCGACTCGCCGGCCGGCGCAACGCGCGACACGGCAGGCGGCCCAACGAAAAAGGGACGGCACCGCCGTCCCTTCGAGAGCTTTTCGCAAGCGTCGTGCGAGTCGTACGAACTGAACCGGCGGCTTCGCTGCGTGCAGGCCGGTACGGCTTGCGTGCAGCGAAGCGCCATCGCCAATTACAGCGAGTAGTACAGTTCGAACTCGACCGGGTGCGTCGTCATGCGCACGCGTTGCAGTTCGGCTTCCTTCAGCGCGAGGTACGAATCGATCATGCCGTCGGTGAACACGCCACCGCGCGTCAGGAACTCGCGATCCTTGTCGAGCGCTTCCAGCGCCTGGTCGAGGCCCGCGCAGACGGTCGGGATCTTTGCATCCTCTTCCGGCGGCAGGTCGTACAGGTTCTTGTCGGCGGCTTCGCCCGGATGGATCTTGTTCTGCACGCCGTCCAGACCCGCCATCATCAGCGCCGAGAAGCACAGGTACGGGTTGGCGAGCGGATCCGGGAAGCGCGTTTCGATACGGCGGCCCTTCGGATTCGAAACGTGCGGAATACGGATCGATGCCGAGCGGTTGCGTGCCGAGTAAGCGAGCTTGACCGGTGCTTCGAAGTGCGGCACCAGACGCTTGTACGAGTTCGTGCCCGGGTTCGTGATGGCGTTCAGCGCGCGAGCGTGCTTGATGATGCCGCCGATGTAGAACAGCGCGAATTCCGACAGGCCTGCGTAGCCGTTACC
>NZ_DATJWR010000497.1:0-8313 GCF_035501035.1 Paraburkholderia sp. | reverse complement strand
CGTCTCGCCGTGCGGCTTTTGCGCGCGGAAATTGGCGACCACGCCCGTTTGCCGGTAATCGCGCCGCTCGACTTTCGAGCCGATCTGCGCGCGCACCCACGAGTGCGCGCCGTCCGCGCCGATCGCGAGATCGGCTTCGATCGTGCGGCCGTTGGCGAGGCCGATCACGGCCGCGTCGGGCTTCACGTCGAGCGTTTCGGCGCGCGTGTCGATCCACGCGAGGTTGGGCTGGAAGTGCAGCGCGGCGTCGAGCGCGCGTTCCACGACCGACGACTCGGCAATCCACGCAAGCTGCGCAACCGATGCCTGATACGCCGAGAAATGCAGTTCCGCAGCGGCGTCGCCGAACACGCGCATGTCGTAGACCGGCGTGAGGCGCGCGACGTCGATGGCCTGCCAGACCCTCAGCCGCTCGAACAACGCTTGCGAGCTGCGCGACAACGCATAGACGCGCGCGTCGAACACAGCGCCCGCAGGCAGCGGCGCGCACGGCTGCGCGAGCAGCGCCACGCGCAGGCCGCCCTGGGTCAGCGCGAGCGCCGCCGACTTGCCGACGAGCCCGCCGCCAATCACGGCGACGTCAAAGGTCTGGTTGGTTGCTGTCATCCGCGCATTATAGCCGCCGGGGGTTATCAGACAGGGCCGGATGGGCCGATGTTGCGGCGCGGCAAAAACGGCGCTTCGGAAGGCGCTACGCGGCGCCGCAGGGCAGCATCGGCGACGCGCGCTTCGATCCGTTACCTGCGGGATGCCGGCTTGCTACCGGCTTGTTACCGGCACGCCACCCGGACAAGGTTACAATTACGGTTTTCGTGACCCGCTGACCCGTGTCACGCCCCCCGACGTGCCACCTGCGCCGCCCCGCCCGCCGCCTCCCCTTGAGCGAGACGCCCGGCTACGGGCGCTTCGCGCGCGGCGAGCCGCACGTCACCACACTGACATGCAGAGATTTTCATGAGCCTCAAATGCGGCATCGTCGGCTTGCCCAACGTCGGCAAGTCCACCCTGTTCAACGCGCTGACCAAGGCGGGCATCGCCGCCGAAAACTATCCGTTCTGCACGATCGAGCCGAATGTCGGCGTGGTCGAAGTGCCGGATCCGCGCCTGAACGCGCTCGCGGAGATCGTCAAGCCCGAGCGCGTCGTGCCGGCCGTGGTCGAGTTCGTCGACATCGCGGGTCTGGTGGCGGGCGCAAGCAAGGGTGAAGGCCTCGGCAACCAGTTCCTCGCCAACATCCGCGAAACGGATGCGATCACGCACGTCGTGCGCTGCTTCGAGGACGATAACGTGATTCACGTGGCCGGCAAGGTCGATCCGCTCGCCGACATCGAAGTCATCAACACCGAACTCGCGCTCGCCGACCTCGGCACCGTCGAAAAGTCGCTCACGCGCTATTCGAAGGCCGCGAAGTCGGGCAACGACAAGGAAGCGGCGAAGCTCGTCGCCGTGCTGGAGAAGGTTCGCGCGCAGCTCGACGAGGCAAAGCCGGTTCGCGCGCTCAACCTGAACGAGGACGAGCAGGCGCTCATCAAGCCGTTCTGCCTGATCACGGCGAAAAAGACGATGTACGTCGCGAACGTGAAGGACGACGGCTTCGAGAACAATCCGCATCTCGAAGCCGTGCGCAAGTATGCCGAAGCCGAGAATTCGCCTGTGGTGGCCGTGTGCGCTGCGATCGAGGCCGAAATCGCCGACCTCGACGACGAGGACAAGTCCGCGTTCCTCGCCGACATGGGCATGGACGAGCCGGGCCTCGACCGCGTGATCCGCGCGGGCTTCAAGCTGCTCGGCCTGCAAACGTACTTCACGGCGGGCGTGAAGGAAGTGCGCGCGTGGACGATCCACATCGGCGACACCGCACCGCAAGCCGCAGGCGTGATCCACACCGACTTCGAACGCGGCTTCATCCGCGCGCAGACCATCGCCTACGCCGACTACATCCAGTACAAGGGCGAAACCGGCGCGAAGGAAGCCGGCAAGATGCGCGCCGAAGGCAAGGAATACGTCGTGCACGACGGCGATGTCATGAACTTCCTGTTCAACGTCTGATTAGCGTCTGAGCCGCCCGGCAGCGCGCGCTGGTGCGGGGCGCGTAGCCTGGCGCATGATCGAAGCCCGCCTCGAGCGGGCTTTTTTGCGCGCGTTTTTTGCCCACCGTTCGCCATCGATTACAAGAAGCAAGCAACAAAAACGAAAAGAGAGACAACGACAATGCAGCTCCCGGTCATCGGGCGTCTCGCGGCCGCCCTTCTGATGTACGTCGTCGCCACCAGCGCCTTCGCCTTGCAGCCCTCGTTTGCCGCCCCCGACGAGAGCGATCTCGACAACCACCACAGCTACACGAACCGCGAAGGCCAGCCCGTCCACTCGCCGGCGCACTCGCGCTCAGGCGCCGTGCCGCAAGGCGCGAGCGCGCAGTGTCGCGACGGCACCTATAGCTTCAGCCGCCATCACCGCGGCACATGTTCGGGCCACGGCGGCGTCGCGCACTGGCTTTGAGGCCAGGCCACGCGGCAACGAGCGCCGCCAAAGCCAACCGTCACTCGCCGGCCGCCCGAGCCCCGTACAATAGCGGCTTGCGCAGCACCCCCTATTCGCGGTCATGACGCGGCGAACACCGCGTCCCGCCCCCTTTTTCTCCCGTTCAAAGACACTCTCATGGCCCAATACGTCTTCACCATGAACCGGGTCGGCAAGATCGTGCCGCCCAAGCGCCAGATCCTGAAAGACATCTCGCTGTCGTTCTTCCCGGGCGCGAAGATCGGCCTGCTCGGCCTGAACGGCTCGGGCAAGTCCACGCTCATCAAGATCATGGCCGGCGTCGACAAGGACATCGAAGGCGAAGCCACGCCGATGCCCAACCTCAGCATCGGCTATCTGCCGCAGGAGCCCCAGCTCGATCCCGAAAAGACCGTGCGCGAAGCCGTGGAAGAAGGCCTCGGCGACCTGTTCAACGCGCACAAGAAGCTCGATGAGATCTACGCCGCCTACGCCGAGCCGGACGCCGATTTCGACGCGCTGGCCGCCGAACAGGCCAAATACGAAGCGATCCTCGCCACGGCCGACGGCGGCAACGCCGAGCAGCAGATCGAAGTGGCCGCCGACGCCCTGCGTCTGCCGGCGTGGGACGCGAAGATCGGCAATCTGTCGGGCGGCGAGAAGCGCCGCGTCGCGCTGTGCAAGCTGCTGCTCGAAAAGCCGGACATGCTGCTGCTCGACGAACCGACCAACCACCTCGACGCCGAATCGGTCGAGTGGCTCGAGCAGTTCCTCACGCGCTTCCCGGGCACCGTCGTCGCCGTGACGCACGACCGCTACTTCCTCGACAACGCCGCCGAATGGATTCTCGAACTCGACCGCGGCCACGGCATTCCCTGGAAGGGCAACTACTCGAGCTGGCTCGACCAGAAGGAAGAGCGCCTGAAGCAGGAAGAGGCTTCGGAATCGGCGCGCCAGAAGGCGATCAAGAAGGAACTGGAGTGGGTGCGCCAGAACCCGAAGGGCCGCCAGGCGAAGTCGAAGGCGCGTATCGCGCGCTTCGAGGAACTGTCGAGCCAGGAATACCAGAAGCGCAACGAAACGCAGGAAATCTTCATTCCGGCGGGCGAGCGCCTGGGCAACGAGGTCATCGAGTTCAAGAACGTCAGCAAGTCTTATGGCGACCGTCTCCTGATCGACAACCTGAGCTTCAAGATTCCGGCGGGCGCGATCGTCGGCATCATCGGGCCGAACGGCGCCGGCAAGTCGACCCTGTTCCGCATGCTCACGGGCAAGGAGCAGCCGGATTCGGGCGAGATCGTGCAAGGCCCGAGCGTCAAGCTCGCCTACGTCGACCAGAGCCGCGACGCGCTGGCCGCCGACAAGACCGTGTTCGAGGAAATCTCGGGCGGCGCCGACGTGCTCACGGTGGGCAAGTACGAAACGCCGTCGCGTGCGTATATCGGCCGCTTCAACTTCAAGGGCGGCGATCAGCAGAAGATCGTCGGCAACCTCTCGGGCGGCGAGCGCGGCCGTCTGCATCTGGCCAAGACGCTGATCTCGGGCGGCAACGTGCTGCTGCTCGACGAACCGTCGAACGATCTGGACGTCGAAACGCTGCGTGCGCTCGAAGACGCCCTGCTCGAATTCGCGGGCTCGGTCATGGTGATCTCGCACGACCGCTGGTTCCTCGACCGTATCGCCACGCACATCCTCGCGTTCGAGGGCGACTCGCAGGTCACGTTCTTCGACGGCAACTACCAGGAATACGAGGCCGACAAGATCAAGCGTCTCGGCGAGGAAGCGGCGCGTCCGAAGCGTCTGCGCTACAAGCCGATCAGCCGGTAAGGAAGCGCCGCGCCGGTGTAGCTCTCGCGCGCGCCGGCGCGTCATCAGGTGAATCCGGATCAACGGCGGCCCGCGGGCCGCCGTTGTGCTTTGAGGCACGCGCGGCATGGCGGTTGCTCGAAAGCCGCTACGCTATGCCACTGCCCCGCTTTCGTCCGCTTTCGTCTGCTTTCGCCGCCGCTTTTGCCTGCTTCCCCGCGAGGAATTCCGTATGGCCATGCCGCTCCGCAACCGGGTTCTCCTCACATCGGCGATCGTCGTCGCGCTGCTCGTGATCGCGGCGCTCGGCACGCTCTACGCGCTGCAGCGCGAGGCGAAGGCCTATGTGGAGCGCGCGCTTGCGCCCATCGGCACGGCGGCGCGCGTCGAAGTGGCCTTCGACCTTACCTCCGTCAAGCTCGTCGACGTTCGCCTCAAGCCGCCGCCCGACTGGCCGAGCGCCGACACGTTGCGCGCCGCGCGCATCACGATCACCCCCGACCTGCGCGCGCTGCTCGCGCGCCGCGTGCATATCCGCGACATCACCGTGAGCGACTTCACGATGACGGTGCTGCGCCGCGCGAGCGGCTCCATCGATATCCTGCCTGGCCTGCGCGATCAGGTAACGCAGGCTTCGGCACCCGCGTCCAGTGCGAGCGGAGCGCAAGGCGAGAACGCCCTGAGCGGCGAAAAAGTCATCGACCACGTCGGCCTCGAAAACGGCACGTTCGAGTTCTACGATCGCTCGGTGAGCGAGCCGCCCTGGCGCGTCACGGTGAACCGCGCGCAAGCGAGCGTCGATCAGATCCACCTGCCCGCGCTGGAGGAGCCCACGCGCGTCTCTCTCACCGGCAACGTCGTCGGTCCCGCGCATACGGGCCGCGTCAGCTTCGACGGCTGGGTGCAGATCGCGAGCAAGGATTCGCAGATGCACACGACGCTGCGCGGCGTCGACGTCAGGACGATCGATCCCTATCTGCTGAAGAAGGCCGGCGCGCAGGCCAACGTGACGGGTGGCACCCTAGACCTCGATCTGACCTCGACCGTGCGCGGCTATCACCTGCATGCGCCTGGCACGGTCACGCTGCACGACCTGCAACTGGCGCAAAGCGGCAACGCGCTCGACACCTTCCTGTCGATCCCAACGCGCGCCGCCGTGGCCGCGCTCAAGTCGCACAAGGGCAACATCACCCTGCATTTCGTGCTCGAAGGAAACTTGCGCGACCCGAAGTTCAAGCTCAACGAAAGTCTGATGACGGAGTTGCGCGCGGGCTTCGCGCAGGCGCTCGGCGTGAGCGCGCAAGGTGTGGCGCAGGGCGCCGGGGAAACCGCGAAAGGCATCGCCGATGCGTTGCGCAGCCTGCTCGGGCGACCGGCCGCGCCGCAGAGCGAATCGAAATAGGCCGCACGCGAGGAGCGCGGGCGCGGACACACGCAAACGAGGCCGCACGCGCAGGCGCGCGTGCGTGTCGTGGCAAACGCCTGTCGAGGCAAACGCCCAATCAGATCCGCAGGCCTAGCTCGCGAAGTGTCGCGTCGGTGGCGTCGCTGCTCGTGTGATGCACGCCGTGCCAGCCGAGCGCGGTCGCGGCCTTGGCGTTGTGCGGGTTGTCGTCGATGAAGACGAGTTCCTCCGGCTTCACGCCGGGCAACTGCGCCTCGATACGGCGGAACATCTCGTGAAAGATCGCCGGATCGGGCTTTACGAGCTTCACGCGGCCCGACACGACGATGTCGCGGCAGCGCCGCAGGATGCCGAAGCGCTCCCACGCCCACGGGAACGTCTCGGCCGACCAGTTGGTGAGGCCGAAGATCGGCACGCCCTGCGCCTCCAGACGCTCGAAGGTCGCGACGCCGCCCGCGAGCAACCCTCCGATCATCTCGTGCCAGCGCTCGTAAAACGCGCGGATGAGCGGCTCGTGCTCCGGAAACTTCGCGACCAGCTCCTCGGTGCCGACGGCGATGGGTTCGCCGCCGTCCTGGCGGACCACCCAGTCCATCTTGCAGACGTTCGTGAGGAACCAGCGGCGCTCGTCGTCGTTGGGAATCAGCTTGCGATAGAGATACTCAGGACTCCAGTCCACCAGCACCCCGCCGAAATCGAACACCACTGCCTTGATCGTCATGCGCTTCTACTCCGCTTCAGTCTGTTTTGGTCCACTCTGATCTGTTTTGATCGGCTTGATCCGTTGAATCACATCTGCTGGATGCGGCGAATCGCGTTGCAAGCGTGGGGGGATCAGATCGGCTGCGTGCGCTTTTCGAGCCACGCGAGCGCCTCGCCGCTCACGTGCGGCGCGACCCGCACGCGCACCGTCTGGTGGTATGCATTGAGCCATTCGCGCTCGTCCTCGCGCAGCAGCGCCAGATCGACGCAGCGCGTGTCGATCGGGCACAGCGTGAGTGTCTCGAACTTGAGGAACTCGCCGAACTCCGAAGCTTGCCCAAGCTGGTTCAGCACGAGGTTCTCGATGCGCACGCCCCACTTGCCCGGCCGGTAGATGCCGGGCTCAACCGAAGTGATCATGCCCTCTTCCATTGCGGTCCACGGCTCGGCCGGCGCGTAGTGCGAAATCACCTGCGGGCCCTCGTGCACGTTCAGGAAGTAGCCCACGCCATGTCCCGTGCCGTGCCCGTAGTCCACGCCCGCTTCCCAGATCGGCGCGCGTGCGATCGCGTCGAGCATCGGCGAGCGGATGCCGCGCGGGAACTGCGCGCGCGAGAGCGCCATCATGCCCTTGAGCACCAGCGTGAAGTCGCGCTTTTGCTCGGCGCTCGGCGTGCCCACGGGCACGACGCGCGTGATGTCGGTGGTGCCGTCGAGGTACTGGCCGCCCGAGTCGATCAGCAGCAGGCCGTTGCCTTCGATCACGCTGTGCGACTCAGGCGTGGCGCGATAGTGCGGCATCGCGCCGTTCGCGTTGAAACCCGCGATCGTCGCAAACGAGAGCGACTTGAAGCCCGATCGGCGCGCGCGCGCGGCGGTGAGCTTTTCGTCGATGGTCAGCTCGGTGATCGTCTCGCGGCCGAGCGCGCCCTCGAACCACACGAAGAATTCGGCGAGCGCCGCGCCGTCCTGCTCCATGGTCGCGCGCACGTGCGCGGCCTCGGCGGCCGTCTTGCGCGACTTGAAGAACGTGCTCGGGTTGACCGACTCCACGAGCGTCACCGCCTTGGAGACCGCTTGCAGCAGGCCGAACGTCACCCGGCGCGGGTCGACGAGCAGCGCGGCCTTTTCCGGCAGCGCGGCGAGCGCCGCGGCGGCCTGCGCGTACGGCGCGACACGCACGCCGTCTTTCGCGAGCGACTGCGCGAGGGGCTCGCTCACCTTGCCGTCGGCGACGAAGAGCGTCGCCTCGTGCGGCCCGATCAGCGCATGCGCCACGAACACCGGGTTGTAGTTGACGTCCGCGCCGCGCAGGTTTAAAAGCCATGCGAGGTCGTCGAGCGTCGAGATGAAGTGCCACTGAGCGCCCTTCTCCTGCATCGCGCGGCGTACCTGCTCGAGCTTGGCGGCGCGGCTCGTATCCGCGTGCGGCGCAACGTGCTCATAGACAGCCTCGAGCGGCAACGACGGTCGGCCCGCCCAAACGTCGTCGAGCAGATCGAGGTCGGTGCGCAGCGCGATCTCGCGCACCTTCAGCGCTTCGCCAAGCGCGCGCGCGGAAGCCACGCCGAGCACGGCGCCGTCCACGGCCACCGCGCCGCCCGCCGGCACATTCTGCGCGAGCCAGTCGATGTGCGGCGCGCTCTGCTGGCCGCCCGTCATCTTCATGAGCGCGATGCCGGTACCCGCGAGTTGCTGCTCGGCCTGCACCCAGTAGCGGCTGTCGACCCAGACGCCGGCGAAATCCTTCGTCACGACGAGCGTGCCCACCGAGCCGGTAAAGCCCGAGAGCCACTCGCGCCCCTGCCAGCGGCGCGGCAGGTACTCGGAGAGATGCGGATCGGCGGAGGGTACGAGGGCCGCATCGGCGCCGGCACGCGCCATTGCGGCGCGCAGGGCGG
>NZ_DATJWR010000496.1:0-27818 GCF_035501035.1 Paraburkholderia sp. | reverse complement strand
CGAATTCCGCACGCTGATGCCGGTGGGCTACGGCTGCCCGCCGCAGGGCGCCACGCAGCAGTTGCTGAACGGGCTCGGTCGCCACGGCAACCGTCCGGCTCACGTGCACTTCTTCGTCACGTCCGGGAACACCCGCAAGCTCACCACGCAGTTCAACATCGAAGGCGACCCGCTGATCTGGGACGACTTCGCCTATGCCACCCGCGAAGAACTGATTCCGCACGTGGTCGAAAAGACCGGTGGTACGGCGCTGGGCCTGAAGGCCGATACGTACAAGGACATCGAGTTCAACTTCACGTTGACGCCGCTCGTGCAAGGTAAGGACAACCAGATCGTCCAACGCCCGCGCGCTTCGGCCACGGCGTAACTCTTCGAGGCAGCGGCGCGACAACGCGGCCGCTGCCCGCTTCTCCGCGAGAATCATTCGACACCGATGCATGGCCTGCGTACAGCGTGAGACATGCATAGGAGAGCTAATATGTCAGTCATCATCGACAAAGCCAGTGATCTGGATCACCTGCTGTCCAACGCCGTGCAGGACGACAAGCAGACCGGCGTGTTCCGTTGCCGCCGCGACATCTTTACCAATACCGACTTGTTCGAACTGGAGATGAAATACATCTTCGAGAGCAACTGGGTATACCTGGCGCACGAAAGCCAGATTCCTGATAACAACGACTACTACACCACGTGGATCGGCCGCCAGCCGGTGGTCATCACGCGTGACAAGACCGGTGAGCTGCATGCCGTCATCAACGCCTGCGCGCACAAGGGTGCCATGCTGTGCCGGCGCAAGCATGGCAACAAGGGCAGCTTCACGTGTCCGTTCCACGGCTGGACGTTCTCCAATACCGGCAAGTTGCTGAAGGTGAAGGACGAGCGGACCACGGAGTATCCGGTCCAGTTCAACAAGGAAGGATCGCATGACCTGAAGAAGGTCGCGCGCTTCGAGAATTACCGTGGCTTCCTGTTCGGCAGCCTCAATGCGCACGCCATGCCGCTGGAAGACTACCTTGGCGAGTCCCGGGTCATCATCGACCAGATCGTCGATCAGTCGCCGAACGGCCTCGAAGTCCTGCGCGGTAACTCCTCGTACATCTACGACGGCAACTGGAAGATGCAGATGGAGAACGGCTGCGACGGCTACCACGTCAGCACCGTGCACTGGAATTACGCCGCGACGATGGGGCGGCGCAAGGAAGACGGCACCCAGGCCGTGGATGCCAACAGCTGGAGCAAGTCGGTCGCCGGCGTTTATGGGTTCGAACACGGCCACATCCTGTTGTGGACCAACACGATGAACCCGGAAGTGCGGCCCGTTTATAAGCAGCGCGAAGAAATCCAGGCGCGTGTGGGAGCAGTGCAGGCAGACTTCATCGTCAATCAAACGCGAAACCTGTGCCTGTACCCGAACGTGTTCCTGATGGACCAGTTCAGCACGCAGATTCGTGTGGTACGCCCGATCAGCGTCGACAAGACCGAAGTCACCATTTTCTGCTTCGCGCCGAAGGGCGAGAGCGCAGCGGATCGCGCCACGCGCATTCGCCAGTACGAGGACTTCTTCAATGTCTCCGGCATGGGCACTGCCGATGACCTGGAAGAATTCCGCGCCTGCCAGGTCGCTTATGCGGGCACGACCGCGCTGTGGAACGATCTTTCGCGCGGCGCGCCGCTGTGGGTCGACGGCCCCGACGCGAACGCGACGAAGATGGGCATCAAGCCGCTCATTTCGGGCGAGCGCAGCGAAGACGAAGGCCTGTTCGTATGCCAGCACGAATACTGGGTGCATGTGATGCGCGACGCCCTGAAGAAGGAACGCGAGGAGGCGCTGGCATGAGCAACGATTACCAGAAGATCTGCGCCGCGCTGTACCGCGAAGCACGCCTGCTCGACGATCGCCAGTGGGAAGAGTGGCTCGCCTGTTACGCCGAAGATGTCACGTACTGGATGCCGGCCTGGGACGACGATGACCAGCTTACCGACGACCACGAGTCCCAGGTCTCGCTCATGTATTACCCGGATCGTGGCGGCCTCGAAGACCGCGTGTTCCGCATCAAGACCGAACGCAGCGGTGCTTCGATGCCGGAGCCGCGCACGAGCCACAACGTGACGAACGTGGAAATGCTGGCCGAGCGCGGCGATGAAGTGGACGTGCGCTACAACTTCCATACGCTGAACCACCGCTACAAGATCACCGACCACTTCTTTGGCACGATGTTCGTCACCCTGCGCAAGGTGGGCGACGACTTCCTGATTTCATACAAGAAGATCGTGCTGAAGAACGACTACATCCGGCAGGTGCTCGACATCTATCACGTTTGATGTCGGGTTTCAGGAACTACATGGGAACGAAGGAGACACCATGTCCAGCTACAAGATTGCACTGAATTTCGAGGACGGTGTCACCCGTTTCATCGAATGCAAGGCGGGCGAGAAGGTCCTTGATGCGGCCTTCCGCGCGAGGATCAACCTGCCCATGGATTGCTCCGATGGCGTGTGTGGCACCTGCAAGTGCCGCGCCGAAAGCGGCAGCTACGACCTGGGCGAAGACTACATCGAGGACGCGCTGACCGAAGACGAAAAGGACGGCGGCCTCGTGCTCACCTGCCAGATGGTGCCGCAAAGCGATTGCGTGATTGCCGTCCCCGCGTCTTCCACGGTGTGCAAGACGGGGCAGAGCAAGTTTGCCGCAACGGTGGCGAAGGTCGAGCAACACAACGACGCCGCGGTCGTGCTCGAGCTGGATGTGGACGCGTCCGGGCCGGTGTTCCTGCCGGGCCAGTACGTCAATATCGACGTGCCTGCCAGCGGCCAGCACCGCTCGTATTCTTTCTCGTCGGCGCCGGGCGAATCGAAGGTCAGCTTCCTCATCAAGAAGATTCCCGGCGGCGTGATGAGCACCTGGCTCGAATCCGCGCAGCCGGGAACGAAGCTCGATTTGATCGGGCCGCTCGGCAGCTTCTATCTGCGTGACGTGCAGCGGCCGCTGCTGTTCCTCGCGGGCGGCACGGGCCTGGCACCCTTCCTCTCGATGCTGGAAGTGCTCTCGCGCACCAACTCGCAGCAGAAGGTACATCTGATCTACGGCGTGACCCGCGATCTCGACCTCGTGCTCGTGGAGGCCATTGAAGCCTACACGGCGAAACTGCCGAATTTCAGCTACGCCACCGTGGTTGCGGAAGCGGAATCGAACCATCCGCGCAAGGGCTGGGTGACGCAGCACATCCCGGCCGATGCGCTCAACGACGGCGACGTCGACGTGTATCTGTGCGGGCCGCCGCCGATGGTCGATGCGGTGCGCAAGCATTTCGACGACGCCGGTGTGAAGCCCAACAGCTTCCACTACGAGAAGTTCACTCCCAACGTCGTCCAGAAGGCGGCCTGATCATGCGACGATTCGAAGGTAAGGTCATGGTCGTCACCGGCGCGGCCCAGGGCATTGGCCGTGGCGTGGCGCTGCGTGCGGCTGCCGAAGGCGGCAAGGTGCTGTTCGTCGATCGTGCGGATTTCGTTGCCGAAGTGGCGGCCGAGGCGCAGGGCGCGGACACGGCAGGATTCGTCGCCGATCTCGAGACGTATGAAGGCGCGAAGGCGGCGATGGATTTTGCGGTCCAGCGGTTTGGCGGCATCGACATCCTGATCAACGGTGTGGGCGGTGCGATCCGCATGCGTCCGTTCGCGGAATTCGAGCCGGCGCAGATCGACGCGGAAATCCGTCGTTCGCTCATGCCCACGCTCTATACGTGCCATGCGGTCTTGCCGCATCTGCTCGCGCGCGGGCGCGGAACCATCGTCAATGTGTCGTCGAACGCCACGCGCGGTATCCGCCGCGTGCCGTATTCGGCGGCCAAGGGCGGTGTCAATGCGATTACGCAGTCGCTCGCCATGGAGTACGCGGAGCACAACATTCGCGTGGTCGCCACCGCGCCAGGCGGCACTGATGCGCCCGCGCGTCGAATCCCGCGCAATGCCGCCGGCGACAGTGAGCAGGAAAAGGTCTGGATGAGCGAGGCCGTGCAGCAGGTCACCGAATCGACCTTCTTCAAGCGCTACGGCAGCATCGACGAGCAGGTCGCACCGATCCTGTTCCTCGCTTCGGACGAAGCCAGCTACATCACCGGTTCGGTGTTGCCGGTTGCCGGCGGCGACACGGGCTGACCCATGAGTGCCTGGTCCCAACTCGTGAAAGACGCCTCGCTGCCGGCGATTGTCGCCGGCAGCATTGCCACGTTGATTTCATTCGCCGGCCCGCTGGTGCTCGTGTTCCAGGCCGCACAGGGCATGCCGCACGCGCTGCTGGAATCGTGGGTGTGGACGATATCGATCGGCTCCGGCCTGCTGGGTATCGCGCTGTCGCTGCGCTACACGGTGCCGGTGGTCATCGCGTGGTCCGCGCCGGGCTCGGCGCTGCTGATTACGTTGCTACCCACGGTGAGCTTTCCCGAGGCGGTTGGCGCCTATCTGGTTGCAAGCGTGACGACATTCGTGATCGGCGTGAGCGGCACCTTCGACAAGATCGTCTCCCGGCTGCCCGCCGGCATTTCTGCGGCAATGCTTGCCGGCATCCTGTTCGGCTTCGCGGCGAAGATGTTCGTTGTCCTGCCTGCGCAACCGGTGATGGTCGGCGCGATGTTTGTGGCGTTCTTCATCGGCCGCCGCTGGTTTGCGCGCTATGCGGTGGTTGGCGTGCTGGCGGTGGGCGCGCTCATTGCCGTGCTGGGCGGCAAGCTCACCGGCCACGTGCCTTCGTTGCAGTTCACGGTGCCGGCGTGGACCATGCCTCATTTCGGCTGGCAGGCGATCGTCAACGTCTCGCTGCCATTGATGGTGGTTGCACTGACCGGACAGTGGGTGCCCGGCATGGCGGTGTTGCGCAACAGCGGCTACGCGTCGCCATCGGCCGGACCGCTGATTGCCTGGTCTTCTGCGGTTTCCGCCATGCTTGCGCCGTTCGGCTGTCACGGCCTGAACCTTGCCGCCATCACGGCCGCGATCTGTACTGGCCACGAGGCGCACGCCGATCCGGAAAAACGCTACGTCGCGGGCGTGGCCGGCGGCGTGCTGTATCTGATCCTCGGCTGCATTGCGGCCACCGTGTTGTCGCTGTTCGCCATGTTGCCGAAGGAGTTGATCGCCGCGCTCGCCGGCCTCGCCTTGTTTCCGACCATTGCCAACGCGATGGCCGCTTCGATGAGCGACGTCAAGGACCGTGATGCCGCGTTGGTCACGTTTATCGTTTCGGCATCCGGAATGTCGTTGTTTGGGTTGGGCGCCGCATTTTGGGGGCTGTTGTTCGGCCTGGCAGCGCACGCGCTCCTGCGATGGAAGTTTTCTCGCGAGGCCAGCGGCAATTCGGAATCGAGTTCGTATGGGAGCGCATTGAATGACTGAGCGTGAGGCCATCATTCCCGAGGGAATGGAAGCGGTGTACGAAAAGATCCGCTATGCGCCCGCCGTCAAGGTCGGCAACACGATTTACGTGTCCGGCCAGATTGGCCGGGACAAGCGCATGCAACTCGTGCAGGATCGTGAGGCGCAAATGGTTCAGGCATTCGAGAACCTGAAGACGGTGCTGGCGGCTGCCGGTGCCACGTTGCGCGATATAGTGGATTTGACCACGTTCCATACGGACATGCGCGATCTGCCGCTATTCATGCGCGTGCGCGATCGTTACCTCGATACCCATCCGTTGCCGGCCTGGACGGCGGTGGGAGCACACATGCTGGGCGGCGAAGCCGGTTATTTTGTCGAGATCAAGGCGGTGGCCGTATTGGCGGAGTAATTTCACGCTTTTGGACAAGGGAGGAGCCGAGGGTGTCTAGCGAACTTCATCAGCAGGCAGCATGCGACGTCGCATCCGTGCTGCCCCAT
Source organism: Paraburkholderia sp. (assembly GCF_035501035.1). Taxonomy (GTDB): domain Bacteria; phylum Pseudomonadota; class Gammaproteobacteria; order Burkholderiales; family Burkholderiaceae; genus Paraburkholderia. The sequence continues at coordinate 21,947 of NZ_DATJWR010000496.1, read as the reverse complement.
CGCGCGAAGGATATCGCGCGGCTGAAAATCCTCGTGAGCGCAGGAGAGCCCGTCGTCACGGTCATCGGCAAATATAATCACGGCAAGAGCAGCCTGCTCAATGAGCTGATGGGTCGCGACGCCTTTGCCGTGTCCGACAAGCGCGAGACCGTGAACCTGTCGGACAGCGTGAACCTGGGCGTGCGCTGGCTGGACGCGCCGGGGCTCGACGCCGATGTCGGCAGCGAAGACGATCGTCATGCCCTGCAAGCCGCGTGGCTGAAGTCGGATATCCGTCTGTTCGTGCACGCCGCCAAGGAGGGCGAACTGGACGCGGCGGAAATGGCGCTGCTCGCCGAACTGCACGCGGACAGCGCGCGAACGCAGCGGCAAACCTTGTTCGTGCTTTCGCAAGTGGACCAGCTGGCGGACGAAGGCGAATTCCAGAAAGTGGGCAGCGCCATTGGCGAGCAGGTGCCGGGCATTACGCTGAACGCCGCTTCCTCCACGCGTCATCGCAAGGGGCTGGAGGGCGGCAAGAAGCTGATGCTCGAAAAGAGCGGCATTCCTGCGCTGCGTGCGGCGCTGCACTCGGGTCTGGCTCGCGTGCCACAGGCGCGGGCTCATGAGAGCGCGCTCCTGTTCGGCGAAATCGGCGCGGAACTGCAAGCGCTTCGCACCGGGCAGCAAAATACGCTCGAGGGTTTGCGCTGGAAACAGCAGCAACAGCTTCAGGACTTCGGGCAGGGGCTGGAGGCCGTTATCGGCAAGGTGAGCGGCGACATCGGCGCGATGTTGGATGCGCTCGGCACGGACCACGCTACCGTGCCGGACTCCGCGAAGGATGCCTATGCGATCACGGCCGGGAAACGGGAACGCGCTCACATCCAGATTGCCTACTCGCGCGCCTGCATCGAGATCGACGGCTTTCTCGCCGGACACGGTGTGATCGGCCTGCCGGCGGAGCAGCAAACCGCGGCGCGCAGTCTGAACTCGGTGATGGTCGCTGTCATGGGCGTGTCGGTGAAGTTCCGCAAAGACTTGCGCAGGATGTTCTGCGAAGCGCCGGGCCGGGAACGCATGCAGCGCGATTTCACTCAGTATTACGAAATGTCGGCAGACAGGCGCGCATTGGCCACGCTCATTTCAGATACGGAATCGGCCGTTGCCGCTTCGGACAAGGCCTCGACCGCGTTGCACGCACTGGAAACTGTCGCATGAAAGCGCAAGCGAGCCACGAACAACGCTTCATCGCCGAGGCTGACGAGTTCGAGTTCACTGCGCGCGATGTCGAGCAACTCCTGCATTCACTGGACGATTGGCTCGCCAACCTGAGCGAGGAACTGCGAAGCAACCGGTTGGCGTGCGCTGGCTTGAAAGAGCACAGTGCGTTGGCGGGTCAGGCCGAGACGGTCAACACCGTACTGCGCGAAAGCATGCAGGCGTGGTCCCGGCAATGGGCCGATCTGGAGCAGGCGCAGACGCTGGCCGACACCTTCGGCGACAAGGTGTTGCTACTGGTGTTCGGCAAGTTCAATGCCGGCAAGAGTTCGTTCTGCAATTTTCTCGCTGACCGTTTCGTCGCGCATGGCAAACCCGTGCAGTACTTCTACCTCGACGCCGGCCGCATCGTGGAGATATCGGAACGCTTCAAGGAAGGCACGACCGAAACCACGTCGCGCCTGCAAGGCGTGCGGCTCGGCGAAAAGCTGGTTCTGCTGGATACGCCCGGATTGCACTCGATGACACCGGAAAACGCAGCGTTGACCCAACGCTTCACCGACAGTGCCGACGGTGTCCTGTGGCTCACCAGTTCCACCTCGCCCGGGCAGGTTCAGGAACTCGACGATCTGGGCCGCGAACTTCACCGCAACAAGCCGCTGCTGCCGGTCGTGACCCGCAGCGATGCGTACGAAGAAGACGAAGTCGAAGGCGAGATCCTCAAGGTCCTGTGCAACAAGCCCGCCCGAAGCCGCGCGCAACAGGAGGCCGATGTCAAGGTGCGAGCGCAGGAGAAACTCGTGGCGATGGGGGTGGACCCGGCGCTGCTGAAGCCGCCCGTGTCGATCTCCGCCCACGTGGCACGCGAACAGGGGCAAACGGCGCAGGCGATGACCGAGGCCGGATTCGAAAGGCTCTACGGCGCATTGCTCGATATCACCGAGCCGACATTGGCATACAAGCGGCGCAAGGCGGCCGAAATGATGCTGCACCACCTGGAAGAAAAAGTCGTGGGTACGCTGAGTGCGGAGGTTTTGCCGTTGCTGGCCGAGTTGAGCCTGTCTTCGCAAGTTGCCCTTGAGCGGCTCGATCGAAAGGAGGAGGAAATCGCCGGCGCGGTGTGGCGTAGCGTCGTGCCGACACTGCCGGGGTTGCTGGAGCAGCATGCGGCCGCGCGTGACGTAAGTGCGACATGTCATGCCTTGTCCCAGGCGATCCTCGATTGCTTTTCGCTCGAAGCGGACGAGCAGTTGGCCGGCTACGTCGTTGTGGATCCTCAAGCGTCGCACGCCCAGATCGAACTGGACGACGATGCGGATTTCGATGAAATTGTGGTCGAGCGTGCCGCGGAAAACGGGCATCAACGCGAGGTCGTGGGTGTCGATTATGCACGCCTGCATGTCGCGCTCGGCAAGGCGATTCGCGAAAGTCTGCTGCGCCTTTCCAGCCATTCGGTGGAGCAGTGCCGCGCTTCGATCGCGCGATTGCAACAAGGCTCGGGGCAATTGAAAAGCGCCATGCGGGCCCGTGAGCGAGACTTGCTCGATCTCAAGCGCAAATTGCGCGCCGAGTGCGTGGAATAAGGCCGTGCCTGTGCCGGTGTATGTCCACGCGCGCTCGCTTGGCGGCGCCAATAGGAAGAGCGTGCAGGGTATCGGGACTCGAGGCACATGGCCGGATGCCGGCTGGCCCCGGCCCCTGGTGCAGTCCAGGCACCCTCACTTGCCCAGATGCGCGAACCGTGCGGCGTCGCCAAGCGCGGGCGGCGGCGAGGCCGGGGCCGGCTCAGCAGAAGCGTCCGGCGCGCCTTGCGCAGGCAGCTTGATGCCGAACGCCACGAGCAGCATATCGAGAACGGCGCGCACGGGGCCGTCGCCCAGCGAATACAGGATGGACCTCGACTCCCTGCGCGTCTGAACCAGCCCCGCTTTGCGAAGCTCGGCAAGCTGCTGGGAAAGCGTGGGCTGCTTGATGTCGAGTTGTTCTTCCAGTTGCCCCACGGAGCGCTCCCCTTGCGCGATCTGGCAGAGCAGCTGAAGCCGGTTCGCATTGCCGAGCACGCGCATGAGCTCCGCGGCCTCGTTGGCAAGCTCCTTGAGCGCCTCGAAGTCGGCGGCCGCGGTTTTCATCGCGAATCCCGCTGACGGAAATACCAGGCCGCGCCGTCCTGTCCGCTATCCAGCGCGGCTTCGAGCGAGGTCGGGGCGAGTTCGAGCAGCGGCATTCCTTCCTGCCACCCTTCCGGCGTCGAAGCGCCGCTGGCGTCCGCGGTCTGCACGGCCCGCAGGAACCGAAGCTGCTCCGCAACCGAGCGCCCCACGTTCAGGGGATACCACGTGATCGCACGGATCACGCCTTGCGGATCGATCACATAGCTCGCCCTGATTGCCGCGGTATCGGGCGCGACCGGATCGAGCATGCCGTAGGCGGTCGCAATGGCCATCGACGGATCTTCGATGATGGGAAACGTCACCGATACGCCGAACCTTTCGCGAATGTCGCGCAACCAGGCGAGATGCGAGTAGAGGCTGTCTATCGAGATGCCCAGCAGTTTGCAGCCGAGTGCGTCGAACTGGTCTTGCGCTTTCGCAAAACTGATGAACTCGCTCGTACACACGGGCGTGAAGTCGGCAGGGTGGGCGAACAGAAGCAGCCAGCTGCCGCGGTAGTCGGCGAGCGAGCGCTCGCCGCAAGTCGTTCTCGCACGGAACTCCGGCGCGGGGTCGCCGATGCGCAGCGGGCGGGCGGGGGTAACGGTGTCGTTCATGGTCGTTTCCTGTCTGCCGCAAGTCTACCCGTGTGGCTTTCAGGGAGGCGCCATCGGCATGGTAGTTCATATATTACGAAACAGACAAACTATTAGAACAATCGGCGTCCGCTAGTTTCGCGATCATTGGCCGTAAATTTCTCTCTGTGTGTCGTTCCGTCGCACGAAATCCATCCCGGATAATTTACTTAATTAAGTAGAATTTGAAATTATCGAGGTGCGGCGTATTTGCGTCCCCCAGGCACCTCGGCCGGGTCTGTCATTGCGATTATCGGGATGTCGGGCGCCCAGCCTCGGGCAGGGATGGCGCGCCGGCGGCTTAGTTCGTCCTTCGTATGCAGGCACCGGGATTCGGCTCGTTTTGCTTATAGCGGAGCATTTCATGATCAACGATACCGTGGTCGAGCTGTCGCGGCTTCAATTCGCCGCCACTGCGCTCTATCACTTTCTCTTCGTCCCCCTGACGCTCGGGCTTAGCTTCCTTCTGGCGGTGATGGAGACGGTTTATGTCATCACGGGGAAAAAGATCTACCGGGAGATCACCCAGTTCTGGAGCGGGTTGTTTCTCATCAATTTCGCACTTGGCGTCGCGACCGGCCTCACCATGGAGTTCGAGTTCGGCACCAACTGGTCGTTCTATTCGGGTTTCGTGGGCGATATCTTCGGCGCGCCGCTGGCGATCGAAGGCCTGATGGCGTTCTTCATGGAGTCGACGTTCGTCGGCCTGATGGCGTTCGGATGGAGCCGCCTGTCGAAAGCACAGCATCTGACCGTCACCTACCTCGTCGCGCTGGGTTCGAACTTCTCGGCGCTCTGGATTCTGGTGGCGAACGGCTTCATGCAGAACCCGCTGGGCGCGGCGTTCAACCCGGTCACCATGCGCATGGAGCTGACGAGCCTCGCGGCGCTCATCTTCAGCGAAGATGCCCAGACGAAATTCGTCCACACCAGCATCGCGGGTTATGTCACGGCCGCCATCTTCGTGACGGGCATCAGCGCGTATTACATGCTGCGCGGGCGCCATATGGAGATCGCCAGGCGCTCGTTCCGCATGGCGAGTCTGTTCGGAGTGCTATCGGTTGCGGGCGTCATCACGCTTGGCGACGCGCTGGGCTTCGTGGGCGGCCACGCCCAACCCTCGAAGCTCGCCGCCATGGAGGCCATGTGGCAGACGGAGCAGGCCCCGGCGCCTTTCAACATCGCGGCGTGGCCTGACCAGGGCGAGCAGCGCAACGCGTGGAGCATCCAGATCCCCTATGTGCTGACGCCGCTCCTCACGCATACGTTCGACACAATCGTTCCCGGCATCGACCGTATCGAAGCCGATGCCGCAGCGCGCATCAGGAACGGCATTCCCGCCGTGAATGCGCTCAAGGTGCTGAGCGCCGATCCGGCCAACGCCGCCGCGCTCTCGCAGTTCAACGCCCATAAGGACGACCTCGGCTATGGCTTCCTCGTGAAGCGCTATGCGAAGGATCAGGACGTTGCGAACGCAACGGACGAGGACATCGCGCGCGCATCGAAGGATGCGATCCCGAACGTGTTCACGATCTTCTGGGTGTTCCGCGTGATGGTCGCGTGCGGCTTGCTGATGCTCGCGTACTTCGTGATTTCGGTGATCCTTTCGCTGCGGGGCGACGTTGCGCGTCAACGCTGGTTCCTGAAGATCGCGCCGTGGATGATCCCGATTCCCTTCATTGCCTGCGAGATGGGCTGGGTGACGGCGGAGGTGGGGCGCCAGCCATGGGCCGTGTTCGGCCTGCTGCCAACCTGGATGTCCGCGTCGACGCATAGCGTGGGCTACATGATCTTCTCGCTCGTGGGCTTCGTCCTGCTCTATACGGTATTCGCCGCCGTGGAGGTCTATCTGATGGTCCGCGCGATCCGCAAGGGTCCGCAGAGCCATCATGCGCAGGAGGACAGCACCACAACGGATCCGGAACTTGCCGCACTGGTCCTCACGACCGAAAAGGAGCATTGATGGAACTCTATCTCGTCTTCAAGGTGCTCTGGTGGTTGCTCCTCGGCGTGCTGTTGATGGGGCTCGCAATCATGGTGGGCATGGACATGGGCGTGGGCGCGATGCTGCGCTACGTGGGCCGCACCGACACGGAGCGGCGCATCGCCCTGAATACGATCGCGCCTCACTGGGACGGCAACCAGGTGTGGTTCATTCTCGGCGGGGGCGCGATATTCGCCGCCTTTCCGCTGATCTACGCCACGGCATTTTCGGGGCTCTACATCGTCATGCTGCTGTTGCTCTGGACGATGATCGTGCGGCCGCTCGGCTTCGAATATCGCAGCAAGCTGTCTTCGCCCGCGTGGCGCAACGCCTGGGACTGGACGCTCGTCGTGAGCGGCGCGGTGCCGATGGTCGTGTACGGCGCCGGCATGGGCAACATGCTGATGGGTGTGCCGTTCCACTTCAGCTGGGACCTGACCTCGTACTACACCGGCAGCTTTCTGAGCCTGCTGAACCCCTTCGCGGTGATGTGCGGCGTGCTCTCGCTTTCGCTTTCGGTATGGATGGGCGGCGCGATGCTGATGGGCCGCACTGCGCGCGGCGCGCTCTGGGACCGTGCAAGGCGTGCGGCAACGGTGGGCGGCCTCGTCGCGATCGTGCTCTTTACTGTCGGCGGCATCTGGGTGAGTCATCTGCAAGGCTACCGGATCGAACACGCCCCGCTGCCGGGCGTCGCGCAGACCCCGCTGCAGCAGAGCGTCACGATGGCCGAAGGCGCATGGTTCGACAACTACCACGCTCACCGGGTGCTGTGGCTCGTGCCGGCTCTTGGCTACGTGGGCATGCTGTTCGGCCTGCTGGCCATTCGCGCCGGCCGCTCGACGCTCGCGTGGTGGCTCGGCGCGCTCGCATGGATCGGCGTGATCGGCACGGCGGGCGTGAGCCTGTTCCCGTTCCTCATGCCGTCGTCGAGCGATCCGTCGCAAAGCCTCACGGTCTGGAATGCCGTTTCGAGCCGCTATACGCTCATGTGGATGACCGGCTGGACGGTCGTGTTCATGCCGGCGGTCGTCGCCTACACCAGCTGGGCGTTCTATGTGATGCGCGGCAAGGTGAAGGCGGAACACGTCGAATCGAATCCGCACGCGTATTAATGGGAGTCAGTGATGAGAACATTGCGACACTTTCTGATATTCATGGCCGCTGCCGTGATTGCCATCGTGCTCGGCGTGGTGATTGGCGACTATGGCGCCTGGTATTTCTCGTGGCTGATCGGCACGGCGATGATCGTTCTGTTCGCCGTGGCCGGCGGGGTTCTCTTCGACACGCAGGAAAAGGAAGAAACCTGAGCGCTCGCCGCGTGGTATTCAAGCATGTCCAGTCCAGACACCCAATTCAGAAAAGTCATCGACCGCTGGCTCGCGGGTCGCGCTCAGGCCATTCGTGGCGGCGTGGCCTGGGTGGTGTCGTTCGGGCTGGCGGCGGGCATGCTCGTGATGGTGCAGGCGGGCTTGCTCGCGTGGATATTGAGCGCCGTGGTGATCGACGGCGCCGGCCTCGGAAGGGTCTGGCCGGCGCTGGCAGGCATGCTGCCGGTGATTGCGCTGCGCTTCGTCGTGATCCGGCTGGCGGAGCGCTCGGCCTTCCGGGGCGCGGCTTCGATGCGCCTCACGTTGCGTGCCGAACTGCTGCGCAAGATGCAGGCGCTCGGGCCCATGTGGCTGCGCGGCGAGGCGAGCGGGGCGTTGGCCACGCACCTCGTGCAGGGGATCGAGGCGTTGGAGGGCTACTACGCGCGTTGGCTGCCCGGGCGGGCTTTGACCGTGCTGTTGCCCGCCGCGATCCTGATGGCGGTATTTCCCGTCGACCTGACCTCGGGCGTGGTCCTCGTGCTGAGCGCACCGTTGATCCCGCTCTTCATGATCCTGCTCGGCAAAGGCGCGGCCGAGGCCAACCGGCGCCAGTGGAAGCTGCTGAGTGTGCTGGGCGCGCGCTTTCTCGACTCGCTCCAGGGTATTACGACGCTGCGCCTTTTCAATGCCGGTCGGCGCGAGGCGCTCGTCGTGGCGCGGCTGTCCGAGGCGTATCGCAGCAGCACGATGAAGGTGCTGCGCATTGCATTCCTTTCGTCGGTCGTGCTGGAGTTTCTCGCGACGCTCAGCATCGCCGTGGTTGCGGTGCTGGTGGGCTTTCATCTTTTCTACGGAAAAATCCCGCTGCTGCGCGGGCTGTTCGTGCTGCTGCTCGCGCCCGAGTTCTACCTGCCGCTACGCACGCTCGGCAGCCACTATCACGAACGGCTCGACGCGATCGCCGCGGCGGAGCGCGTCATGGACATCCTCGCGCTGCCCACGCCGGCCGAAAGCACGGCGCGCGCACCGGTGCCGGCCGCGAGCGGCTATACGATCCGTTTCGACAACGTCTCCCATGTCTGGTCGTCGGGGCGCCCGGCGCTCGACGGTCTGAATCTCGTGGCCGAAGCGGGCCGCATGACGGCACTCGTCGGTCACAGCGGCGCGGGCAAGAGCACCGTCCTCAACCTCCTGCTCGGGTTCGCGCCCGCCACGGCTGGAACCCTGGCGGTCAACGGGCAACCTCTCGACGAGACCGATCTCGACGACTGGCGATCGCGCGTCGCGTGGGTGCCGCAGCGCGCGCACGTTTTCGCGGGCACGGTGCTGGAGAATCTGCGCATTGCACGCCCGGATGCGGACTTCGCAGCCGTGCGCGCAGCCGCGACAGACGCCGGCGCGGACGAGTTCATCGAGGCGCTCCCGCACGGCTACGACACCCAGCTCGGCGAGCGTGGGGCCGGGCTTTCCGGCGGGCAGATCCAGCGGCTCGCGCTGGCGCGCGCTTTTCTGAGGAACGCGCCTGTCCTGCTGCTCGACGAACCCACCGCGAGCCTCGACAACGAAACCCAGGCGAGAATTCACGATGCGTTGCGGCGTCTCGCAACAGGCCGAACGGTGCTGCTGATCGCACACCGCATGAGCACGGCGGCGCTTGCGGATACCATTGTAGTGATGGAGCAGGGCAAGGCTGTGCAGTCTGGCTCGCACGAGCAGCTTCTGGCGAATGAAGGTGTGTACCGGCGGCTTGTCGAGGCCGGAATTGCCGGGTTGGATGAGCTCGCAGACGAGCGGGCCGATGAACGGGCCGATGAGCGCGACGAGGTCCGGTCATGAAAATACCGGCTGACAGCGCGCGTTCCACGAGGCAAGCGCGCGCGAGCACATGGGCGGATCTGATGCGCCTCATGGCGCTCTTTCGCCCTTATTGGCAGTGGATGGCGGCCGGCGCCGCGCTCTCGCTCGCGACCGTGCTCGCAAACGTCGCGCTGATGGCCATTTCCGGATGGTTCATCGCATCGATGGCGCTGGCGGGCGTGACGCAGGTCGCCTTCGACTATTTCACGCCGGCCGCGTTGATCCGCGCGTGCGCGATCGTCCGCACGGGCGGGCGCTACGCCGAGCGTCTCGTCACCCACGAGGCGACATTCCGGCTGCTCGCCCGCTTGCGCGTGTGGTTCTACGTTCGCATCGAACCGCTCGCGCCTGCGGGCCTCGAACGCGTTCGCGCAGCGGATCTCGTCACGCGCATCCAGTCCGACATCGACAGCCTCAGCAATCTCTATCTGCGCACGCTCGTACCCGTGGCGACGGGGGGCGTGGGGATACTCGTCATCGTTGCCGTGGCTGCTGCTTTCAGTGGTCCGGTTGCGGCGGTCGCGCTGCTGTTCCTGCTGCTGGCGGGTGTCGCGCTGCCCTGGCTGGCCCTCGTCTGGACGCGCGAGCCGGCGAGTGCAGGTGTCGCCCTGCGCGCAGAGCTGCAAGAGGCCGTGGTGGACAACCTGCAGGGCCTCGCGGAGCTGCAGGTTTACGGCGCGGCGGCCGCTTACGCTCAACGGGTCGATCAGCTCTCGACGCAACTGGTCGGGCAGCAGGAACGACTCAGCCGCGCGAGGGGAGTCTCTCAAGGCGCGCTTGCCGTGTGTGCCTCCGGCGCGATGTGGTTCGCGTTGCTGCTCGTCATTCCGGGTGTGACGGCTTCCACGCTTGCACCCGCGGATTGCGCCATGCTGGCTTTGCTGGTGCTCGCGAGTTTCGAGGCGGTCATGCCCATCTCCACCGCCTTGCAGCTTTTGGGGGAGAGTCTTGCCGCGGCGCGCCGGATTTTCGATCTGGTGGATGCGAAACCAGACGTGCAGGACCCGCCGCAGCCGCAGCCCATACCGGACGGGAGCGATCTGGTCGTCAGCAATCTGGGATTCCGTTACGACGAAGCGCTTCCGTGGGTGCTGCGCGATGTTTCGTTCCACCTCCCTGCCGGTGGCCGGATTGCGATCGTGGGGGCGAGCGGGGCAGGAAAGAGCACGCTGGTCGAACTCCTGTTGCGCATGCGCGAATATTCGGCTGGACGCATCGAACTGAACGGCGTCGATTTGCGCGATTGCGCTGCCGAAGCCGTGCGCGAGCGAATCGCAGTCGTCTCGCAGGACGCGTACCTCTTCAACGACACGATCCGGGCCAATTTGCTGATCGCCCGTCCGCACGCCGATCAGGCACGTCTGGAAGCGGCGTGCCGCGATGTCCAGTTGCACGATTTCATCTGCAGCCTGCCGCAGGGTTACGACACGCAAATCGGGGAGGCAGGCACGCGGCTCTCCGGTGGGCAGGCCCGGCGGCTCGCCATTGCGCGCGCCCTGTTGCGCGATGCGCCTGTTCTCGTTTTGGACGAACCCACGGAGGGGCTGGACACGGTTACCGAGCAGGCGCTCATGTCCGCCATTACGAAGCTGATGGACGGCCGAAGCGTGCTCCTCATCACGCACAAGATGACGGGCATTACGCGGCAGTTCGGCAATGTTCTTCAGCTGGAGACATGTCAGAGCAAGCCTGCTGCCTTGTGAGCGGCGCCTTCGCATCTCCTGGCGATAAGCCGGATCAGGCGGACAATTTTCAAAATTAACAGGAATGCAAAATTAACTGTGGCGGCGGGGACAGGCGCGTCCGCTGCGTGAACGCGTCAAGGCCGGGCTTATTTCGAATGGCTTTGATATAAGACATCAGGTCCCGCATTAGAAAGATCAAGCGCGACGAGGAAGAATCAAACGCATCCGGAGAGCTGATTTCCGCCGCATTGGTCACGACGGATATTCGGTGTTTCTCATCGCCTTTAATGCGCCAGGCTGAAAGCGTTGTGTAATTTTTCTTCGATTCACAAATTTCGCCGCCTGTGAATTGCATGCGAGAGTTAATAACCGATTCGCGGTATTCGCACACGGCACATTCCGTGGCGAGCGTCGAGGCCCGTCCGAAGCGGTTGTGCCATTGACGCCACGCCGCCGTATTTTCAACACCATTTTTATTTTCGACACCCTATGATGCGGGTGTTCGTTTCGAGCCGCCACTCGTCGCGGAACTTCCATTCTGTCATTGCATTTTCAACACCGATGAATTGCGTAACCCGCAATAATCGTCGGCGGCTATTCTTTGGCTTTTGAAATCTGCACCGAAATGGAATGCGCGTGTATGACCTGCACTTCGATGGTGCCGGCTGCCTGAATTCGATGCACTAACCCACCGCTTAAACCCGGAGTCTACAAACATGAAAAAATCGCTAATCGCCGCGGCACTCTTCAGCGCTTTCGCCATCTCGGCGCACGCGCAAAGCAGCGTGACCCTCTACGGCCTGATCGATACCGGCATCGTCTACACGAACAACCAGTTCGGCCACAGCAACTGGCAAATGAACACCAGCTCCACGCAGAACACGGTGTTCGGCCTGAAGGGATCGGAGGATCTGGGTGGCGGCCTGCATACGGTCTTCAAGCTCGAGCAAGGCTTCCTGCTGAACAACGGCGCCCAGGCCTTCTCGGGCAGCGCTTTTGGCTCGCAGGCCTGGGTCGGCCTGCAAAGCGACCCGTACGGGACGCTCACGTTCGGCCGCCAGTTCGACGTGATGAACGACCTCGTGGGCCCGCTCACGGCCGGGTCCAACACGTGGGGCGGCAATATCGCGGCGCACCCGTTCGAGAACGACAACCTCGCGGCGAACTCGGTGGTCGTCAACAACTCCGTCAAGTACGCGAGCCCGGCGTGGCACGGCGTGACGGTCGAGACGATGTACTCGTTCAGCAACAAGGCCGGTGACTTCGCGAACAACCGCTCTTACGGCTTCGCGCTTGCGTACAACCAGGGCCCGGTGAACCTCGCAGCCGGCTACCTGCAGTTCAACAACGCAGGCGCCGGCAGCGGCGCGGTCACCACCGGCGACACGAGCGCGAACTTCCTCTCGGAGCGTCAGCGCGTCTGGTCGCTCGGCGGCAACTACACGTATGGTCCGGCCACGGTGGGCCTCGTCTGGAGCCACACGCAAATCGACAACGTCGCGGGCGTGTTCTCGTTCGGCACGGGCACCTATCTCGGCGCGAACGACGACTCCGCCGGCTCGCTCGCCGGTTCGCTGCGTCTGGACAACTACGAAGTCAACGTGAAATACGCGCTTACGCCGGCATGGACGGTCTCGGGCGCTTACACGTACACGCACGGCGCGTACAACGGCTCGGCGCCGGGCTGGAACACGGCCATGCTGCAGACGGATTACGCCGTCAGCAAGCGCACCGACTTCTATCTGGAAGGCGTGTATCAGAACGTGCACGGCGCGCCGGCCGACTCCGTGCTCTCGCACGCGATGATCAACACGCTCTCGCCGTCGTCGAACGATACGCAGGTCGCCGTCACGGTGGGCATGCGCCACGCGTTCTAAATGCCTTCGGGCAGCTAACGCCGGCTGATTTCGTTGGCCGGTCCAGCCTTCTTGCGGGCGGGCATCTGACCCCGCCCGCTACGGCCTCCTGCGCGGCGGCTCTCCATTCGAGTGGAGGCCCGCCGCGCAGTCGCATTCGCACATCCCCACGAACCTTCCCTTGTCCAAATAGTTGAAATTTTCAACTATTTGACTATACTGGCGCTCAGTTGCCGGGTGGCCGGCCGCCAAGTGGGTCGTGGCACCCTGGGAGCGCGCGTTTGTACTCCGATTTCCTCACGTTCAGGCTCGATCAGACCAGCGCTCTCCTGATGGAGCGCGCCAACGCGGTCTATCGCGAGCGCTGGGATCTCGACGTGCGCGCCATGCGCGTGCTGCGCATCATCCGCGCCGAGCCCGGCATCACGCCCAAAGCGGTGTCGCAGTGCGCACTCATCGAAAAGACGCTGCTCTCGAAAACGCTCGCGGAGCTCGAATCGCGCGGCTTGATCGCACGTGGCACGCACGTGGCGGACCGGCGCAGCGTCGCGCTGCGCGCCACGCCCGAGGGCGTGAAAGTGGCGAATGCATCGGAAAAAGCGGGTTCGAAGCTCGAATCCGAGCTTGCCGCCGTGCTTACCGATCGCGAGCGCCAGACGCTAGACCAACTGCTCGCCAAGCTCGCGCAGAGCCTGATCGAAGGCGGCTGAAATCGCGGTCCGTCCGTGTAAGCCTGAAAGTTGTCCATAGGAAAGTTGACCACAAGGAGATGTCAATGCCGAATCTGGTCGAAACACTGACGCCCGCCATCGGCGCGCTGTTGCCCGAACTCGAATCGATCTACAGGGACCTGCACCAGCATCCCGAACTGTCGATGCAGGAGTTCCGCACCGCGTCGCTCGTCGCGGAGCGCATGGAAAAGCTCGGCTACGAGGTCGCGCGCGAAGTGGGCGTGACGGGCGTCGTGGCCATGCTGCGCAACGGCGAGGGGCCCGTCGTGATGCTGCGCGCGGATATGGACGCGCTGCCCGTGACCGAAGCCACGGGTCTGCCGTATGCGAGCACGGTGACGACGAAGGACGAAGAGGGCGCGCAGGTGGGCGTGGCGCACGCGTGCGGCCACGACATGCACGTGACCTGGCTCCTTGGCGTGGCGCAACTCATGGCGGCGCATCGCGACGCATGGAGCGGCACGCTGCTTGCCGTGTTCCAGCCGGGCGAGGAAGTGGGGCGCGGCGCGCGCAGCATGATGGACGACGGCATGAAGACGCGCTTTCCGAAGCCCGACGTGATTCTCGGCCAGCATGTGATGGTGGGCCCGGCGGGCACGGTGGGCTATCGCAGCGGCGCGATTCTCTCGGCCGGCGACAGCCTCAAGGTGAAGCTCTTCGGGCGCGGCTCGCACGGCTCGCAGCCGCAGACCTCGATCGATCCGGTCATCATGGCGGCTTCCACCACGCTGCGGCTGCAGACGATCGTCTCGCGCGAAATCGCGCCGAGCGAGACCGCCGTGCTCACGGTGGGGGCGCTGCAAGCGGGCACGAAGGAAAACATCATCCCCGACGACGCCACGCTCAAGCTCAACATGCGCACCTTCGACGACGACGTGCGCGAATACATGCTCGGCGCGATCCGCCGCATCTGCTGCGCGGAATGCGCGGCTTCGAACGCGCCGCGCGAGCCGGAATTCACGACGCTCTCGAGTTACCCGCTCACGGTGAACGACGCGGCCACCACGGCGCGCTTGCGCACGGCTTTCGAGGCGTGGTTCGGCGAGCGTGCGTACGAGGCGCAGCCGGCCGCCGCCAGCGAAGACTTCAGCGTGTTCGGCCGCGAATGGGGCGTGCCGTACGCATTCTGGTTCGTCGGCGGCACGGACCCGGAAGTCTTTGTGAAAGCGCAGGCTGCGAAGAAGCTCAACGAAATCCCGAGCAATCATTCGCCGATGTTCGCGCCGGTGCTCGAGCCCACGCTGCGCACGGGCCTCGAGGCGATGCTGTGCGCAGCCGGTGCGTGGCTCGGCCGCGAAAGCGAGGCGGCGTGAGCGTAGAGCTGGGCGCGCACGTCGGCGCGCATATCAACACTCATACGGCGTATACGCTCGTCGATCTCATCGGCACGTTCGCGTTTGCGATTTCCGGGGCCGTGGCCGCCAGACAGCGGCGGCTCGATCTCTTCGGCATCATCGTCGTGAGCTTCATGGTGGCCTGCGGCGGCGGCATCGTGCGCGATCTGTGCATCGGCGCGGTTCCGCCCGTGGGGCTTGCGAACTGGGCCTATCTCGCGGTATCGGTGCTGGCCGCGGCGCTGACCATCGCGGCCTATCCGCAGGTGCGGCGGCTGCGTCATCCCGTGCTGCTGTTCGATGCGATCGGGCTCGGGCTCTTCGCCGTCGCGGGCGCGCAGAAGGCGCTCGAGTACAGCCAGAGCGCGGAGCCGGCCATCCTGCTCGGTATCGTGAGCGCAGTGGGCGGCGGCGTGATGCGCGACGTGCTGCTCTCGCGCGTGCCGGCCATTCTCGAGCGCGAGATCTACGCCTCGGCGGCGCTGCTTGGCGCAGCCGTCCAGGTGGGGCTCACGTATGCGGGCTGGTCGCCATTCTGGACGCCATGGGTGGCCGTGACTTCCTGTGTGGCATTGCGGCTTGCTTCGCTCTATTACGGCTGGCGCTTGCCGGTTTTCCATGCCATGAGGGCGGCGCAGCCGGCGGGCAGCGCCGATGCGGCGAAGCGCCTGGAGCAGGCGGATTCGCGGCAGGATTCACGCTAGGGCGCGAAAAGTTGAGGTTGCCGGTGACCGTTGTCGCATCGCCGGGCAGCGGTTCGGTGCCGACGATTCCCTTCTGAAAGTCGATTACGACGAGCGGCGCGGTGGTCATGGCGATCGTCCGTTGAAAGCGCCCGTTCCCGCGCGCGGCGAGCCTTGCGGCGCAAGACCGATGCGTGGCGCATGGTATGCCGGAGGGCGCGGCACGCAACGTGCTACGCGATCGCTGCAACTCTGGCGCTCGCGCGCCCGATCATCGTCCGCCGTTCAGCCAGAGAGCGGGCTTCTCCGCGACGCGCTATCCTTTTTCGCGCGTGATGCGTCCGGCATGGGCCCTGTGTCCCGATGCGCGTTGAGCGCTCGCGCGCCGGCTTGTCTGCACGTTATTCGCCCCGGCATGGACCGGACTACGAAAGAAGACTCCACGAAGGAGTTGACGTGAAAACGACTCTGGGCGCTGTGGCGCTGCTCGCCGCCAGTTCGGCCGCCAGCGCACAAACGAGTGTCACGATGTACGGCCGCGTGGACGGCGGCATCGAATACGTCAATCACATCGCCAACGGCAACGGCGGCAGTTCGACTCGCTGGAGCGCCGAAGGCGGCGACTGGGGCACCAGCATGCTCGGCTTCAAGGGAACCGAAGACCTGGGTGGCGGCAGTGCTGCATTGTTCACCCTCGAAACCGCGCTGCAGATCATGAACGGCACCACGGGCGGCGGACGCCTCTTCTCGCGCCGCGCGTATGTGGGCCTCAAGAACGAGACGTGGGGGCAACTGCAGGCCGGGCGCAATCTCTTCATCGACAGCGACGGCGTATGGGAATTCGATCCGTTCGTGCAGCAGGCGGTGTCGTCGGCTTCGCTCGTGCGCGGGCGCAACTGGCAGCAAACGAGCAACAACGTCGAATATCACAGCCCCGTGTGGCACGGCTTCGACGTGCAGGGTCAGTATGCATTCGGCAATCAGCCGGGCGCCTTCAACAGCGGTGCCGAAGGCGAATTCGGCCGCTCGGACGGCATCATGCTTTCGTATCACTCGCCGCTCTTCGACATGCGCGGCATCTATGACGAATTGCGCGATTCGAACGGACGCTTCTCCAATATCTTCACGGCCTCGCGCGAATACTTCGTGGGCGCGAACCTGCGCGTGCAGAAGTTCAAGATCCAGGCTGCGTACACACATTATTCGGCGCCCGATACGCCGCCGGGACTATCCGATACCGCCGATCATTACTGGCTCGGCGCGACCTATCAGGCCACGCCGAAGTGGGCCGTGACGGCCGCGGGCTTCTATATTCACGTGGGCGAGGGCGAAGGCGACGTCTCGCACGACCCCGCCAGCCACGCCATGCTCTATGCGCTTGGCACTACGTACAACCTGAGCGCGCGCACGTTTCTCTATGGCACGCTCGCGTATGTGAACAACAGCCACAACGGCACGTTCTCGGTGTTCGCCACGCCGCGCGACTCGAGCACGCCCACGAGCCCGCTGCCCGGCGAATCGCAGACGGGGGCCTACGTCGGCATGATGCACGTGTTCTGAGTCCACGCTTTTCCCGCCACCGCAGACGGTACTTTTCGAGGAAGGTTCAGACCATGGCCAGACAATCGAAACCGCTGGGCGTCATCGGCGTCATTTCCGTGCTGTTCACGCTGCTTACCGCGATCTATCTGCTCGTTGGCGGCGCGTGGCTGCTTTCGCTCGGCGGCTCGGCGTATTACGTCGTGACCGGCGTCGCGCTGCTCGTCGTCGCCTGGCTGCTGTGGCGGGCGAGCGCCGCGTCGTTCGTGCTCTATGCGCTCGTGCTGATCGGCACGGCGGTCTGGGGGCTCTGGGAGTCGGGGCCCGACTTGTGGGCGCTCGTGCCGCGCTCAGGCGTGCTGGTCATTTTCGGCGTGTGGCTGCTGGTGCTCATGAGCTGGCATCTGGAGAGGCCGCGCAAGACGGGCGTGGTCGCGCTCCTGGCCGGGCTCGTAGTGTGGGGCGGGGTGCTCGCCTATGCGCACTTCAACGACCCGCAGCAGATCAACGGCACGCTGTCTGCTTACACGGGCACCGTCGCGCCGAACCCGAACGGCATCCAGCCTTCCGAGTGGCCCGCCTATGGCCGCGACCAGCAAGGCACACGCTATTCGCCGCTGCAGCAGATCACACCCGAGAATGCGAAGAACCTCCAGCTCGCCTGGGCCTTCCGCACGGGCGACACGAAGGGGCCCAACGATCCGGTCGAGATCACCAACGAGGTCACGCCGATCAAGATCGGCGACCTGCTTTACCTATGCTCGCCGCACCAGATCCTGTTCGCGCTCGACGCGCAGACGGGCGAGCTCAAATGGAAGTTCGATCCCAAGCTCCATGCTGATCCGTCGTTCCAGCACGTGACCTGCCGGGGCGTGTCGTTTATCGACCTTTCGGCGAGCGCGGTGGCGACGGGTGATTCGGCCGCTTCGGCCGCTTCGGGCGCCGAGGCCGCTGCGCCCGCAAGCGATCCCGCCGCGGATACGCAGGCGGGGGCGCCTGCCGCGAGCGACGCCACAGCGGCCGCTGCGGCCGCCACCAGCGGCACGAACGGCACCTGCACGCGCCGCATCCTGCTGCCCGTCAACGACGGCCATCTCTATGCGCTCGACGCACTCACGGGCGAGCGTTGCGCGGGCTTCGGCGACAACGGCGACCTCGACCTGCAGCACGCCATGCCGGTGACGACGCCTGGCATGTACGAGCCCACCTCGCCACCCATCGTCACGGGCAAGGTGATCGTCGTGACGGGGGCAGTCGAGGACAACTTCTCGACGCGCGAGCCCTCGGGCGTGATTCGCGGCTTCGACGTGCGCACGGGCGAGCTGCTGTGGGTATTCGATCCGGGCGCGGCGGACCCGAACAAGATTCCGGGGCCGGGCGAGCACTACACGTGGAACTCGCCGAACTCATGGGCGCCGGCCGCCTACGATCCGAAGCTCGATATCGTCTACCTGCCGATGGGCGTGAAGACGCCGGACATCTGGGGCGGCGACCGCACGCCCGACATGGAGCGCTACGCGACGGGTCTGCTCGCACTGCACGCCTCGACGGGCAAGATCGCGTGGTTCTATCAAACGGTCCACCATGACCTTTGGGACATGGACCAGCCCTCGCAGCCCACGCTTGCCGACATCACCGACAAGGACGGCAACACAGTGCCGGTGGTCTACGCGCCCGCGAAAACCGGCAACCTGTTCGTGCTCGACCGCCGCACGGGCGCGCTCGTCGTGCCTGCGCCCGAGATGCCGGTGCCGCAAGGCGCCGCGCCCGGCGATCACGTCTCGCCCACGCAGCCGTTCTCGCAGCTCACGTTCCGCCCGTCGAAGAACCTCACCGACGCCGACATGTGGGGCGCCACGATGTATGACCAGCTCATATGCCGCGTGATGTTCCACAAGCTGCGCTATGAAGGCACGTTCACGCCGCCTTCGTTGCAAGGCTCGCTCATTTTCCCGGGCAACCTCGGCATGTTCGAGTGGGGCGGCCTTGCCATCGACACCGACCGGCAGGTTGCCGTTGCGAACCCGATCGCGCTGCCGTTCGTTTCGCGACTGATTCCGCGCGGGCCGGGCAACCCGATGGAGCCGCAGCCGGGCGCGAAGGGCAGCGGCACGGAGGCGGGCATCCAGCCGCAATATGGCGTGCCTTACGGCGTGACGCTCAACCCGTTCCTCTCGCCGCTCGGCCTGCCGTGCAAGCAGCCGGCGTGGGGCTACATCTCGGCGATCGATCTCAAGACGAACCAGATCGTCTGGAAGAAGCGCATCGGCACCGTGCGCGACAGCTCGCCGCTTCCATTGCCGTTCAGGATGGGCATGCCGATGCTGGGCGGCCCGATGGTGACGGCGGGCGGCGTCATCTTCATCGGCGCGACCGCGGACAACTATCTGCGCGCGTACAACGTGAACGACGGCACGCTGCTGTGGCAGGCCCGGCTGCCTGCCGGCGGCCAGGCCACGCCGATGACGTACGCGGTGAACGGCCGCCAGTTCGTCGTGATCGCGGCGGGCGGGCACGGCTCGTTCGGGACGAAGCTCGGCGACTACGTGATTGCCTACGCGTTGCCGCAACAATGAGCGGCGCGTGCGCCGCCCGGCCTTTTCGGGCGGCCGGCGTTTTCGGCGTGCCTGGGCCTTGCGGATTCTCGATGCGAGGCGCGGTGCACGGGGCGTGCCAGCGGCATCGCAGGCATGCGCGGCGCCGCTCGTGCGGCCGATTCGCCTTGCCTTCATGAAGCCAACGTTGCGCGCGGCGCTCGCCTGGGCGCTCTTGTCGGTCGGCACGTTGCACACGATGAGCGCACACGCGCAAAGCTCGGTCACGCTGTACGGGGCGCTCGATACGAGCATCGAAGTCACCAACCCCGGCGCGGGATGGGTCGCGCGCATGGATTCGGGCGCGTATCGCGGCTCGCGTTTCGGCATGCGCGGCGCGGAAGATCTGGGCGACGGCATCCGAATCCTTTTCGAGCTGGAAAACGGCTTCGGCTCCAACGACGGCACCTTCGCCGTGGCCAACACGATCTTCAACCGCCAGGCATGGATCGGCGTGGGCACGCCCTGGGGCACGATGCGCGTGGGCCGGCAGTATTCGCCGATCTACATCCCGTTCAAGGGGCAACTCGACGCCTTCGGCGCGGGGACCATCGCTTCGGGGCTCGACAACCTCTCCAAGATTACGCCTTACGAAAGCAATGCGATCACATATCTCTCGCCCGACATCTACGGTTTTTCGACCACGCTGATGGCCTCGCTGCGCGATCCCGGCACGGACGGCAACGGGCTCGCCGGCACGGTCGAAACGTTCGAGTGGCGCCACGGGCCGTTTCGCATTTCGTATGCGCACCAGCAGCAAAACGGCGAGGGCGCGTTGCGCGCGAACCTCGGCGGGGTGTCGTACGTATTCGGGCCGGTGACCGGCTATCTCGCGTATTTCAACGGTAACGGCGGCACGCCGCTCTATCACAACGATGGCGTCTCGGTGTCGGCGCGCTATGCCATCACCGCGCGTTTTCGCGCGTCGCTCGGCTACACGTGGCTGCGCGACCGCTCGGGCGGAGACAACGACGCCGACCAGTTCAGCGCCGCCTGCGAATACGACCTCTCTAAGCGCGTGCTGCTATATGCGAGCGCAGGGTGGCTGCGCAACCACGGAGAGGCGATCTTCACGCTGCGTGGCGCGAACGTGACGGGCCTGCCGCCTTCCTGGCCGGGCGCGCCGGTGCGCGGCGTGCAGTTCGGCGTGATCGATCGCTTCTGAAATGTGTGGCGGGAGTGGCCGTCGGGGAGGGAGCTGATTGCTCGATGAGGGTGTTGCGGGCAAGCACACTCGTTGTGTTGGCAGCGGATACGGTGCGCTACTGGAAAATAGCCATACCAGCGGTACAACGGACAAACCGAGCCAGATAGCGAGGCGCTGTGCACGACTGGGTGCCTGGCGCGGGTTAGCGGCGGCTGGTTGCGGGGATGACCGAGCGGAGGTCATGGGATCCTCCTGTGTGACGCCATAGGCTTGTGGGCGCAGGAGGTGTGCCTGGGATGTTTTTTTATTTTACATAACATAAATTATCGACATTGCTGTTACCCCGTGTTGCCGACTGTTACGCAATGGGCTGCATCCTGCAGCAACCGGCAAAACTTTGCAACTATCGGAAAATCTCCGCGATTCTCCATAACTATCATCGGGCCGCGCCCCTTGTCCCGGCTGGGTGCGCCACCGTACTAGGGGTTTTCCCTAGGTCTAAAGGCGAAAGCCCCCTGAAATCCCAATTTCCTGAACTGCGGGGCCTTTTCCGCGCTGTTCGGGGCATCGCGCGCGCGGCCTTTTCCCTACGCTCAGCACCTTTCCGGCCCTTACACGATGACAAGGTATGGTGCAGCCCGCACGCCTCCGTTGTGCAGTCCGTTTCCGGGGGGATGCCATGCTGAACCACCAGCCCCCGAGCCGCGAGGAAGCGCGCGACCTGTGCGATTACGCCGTGAAGGTCGTCGGCCACGAGCAGGCGCTCGCCATCCTGGGCGTGCACCGCACCACGCTGCTGCGCTGGCGCAAGGGCGAGGTCCGCATTCCACACGCCGCGCTCGCGCTGCTGCGGATCTGGCGCGAGGGGCGGCTGCCCGGCATGGGCGATGACTGGCGCGGCTTCTCGTTTTTTGGCGACCGGCTCTACACGCCCGCCGGCATCGGCTACAGCGCGCGCGAGATCGAAGGCTGGCACTGGCAGCAGCAGCACTGCGAGTCGACCAACCGGCGCAATGCGCAGCTGGAGGCGCTGGTGCGTGACCTCTCCGACAAGCTGCAGGCGATCGGCGGGGCCGCCAATGACCGCACCACCGGCCGCCCCGACGCCCCGCCGCCGCGCCCCAAGCGCGTTTCCCTCGGCTAACCCGTGGGCCGCCCCCGCGGCCCGCTTACCGGCGATCCCCGCCACCCACCCACCGCGAACCCACATGAAGAAAATCGCCCTGCTGGCCGCCCTGG
>NZ_DATJWR010000495.1:0-2426 GCF_035501035.1 Paraburkholderia sp. | reverse complement strand
TGTTCCTCGCCATCACCGCGCTCGCGGTTGCGGCGTGCACGCAGATCGTCGGTGTGCTGCTCGTCTTCACGCTGATGGTGGGCCCCGCCGCCGCCGCGCAGAATCTCACCACGCGCCTGTCGACCGGCGTCTTCCTCGCCGCGCTGCTCGCGCTCGTGCAGGCGTGGCTCGGCGTGACGCTCGCCTTCTACACCGACTGGCCGACGAGCTTCTGGATCACCGCGCTCGCCGCGCTCGTTTATGGCGCGAGTCTGATCGGGCGGCGCTAAACCGTCGCTCGCATATGAAAAAAGGCGTTGCTCCGCGAGGGGCAACGCCTTTTTCGCATCGACAACAGCGCGAAGGCTACTTCAGCAAAACCCGCGCGTGATGCGCGAGATGATCCTCGACGAACGTCTGGATGAAGAAGTAGCCGTGATCGTAGCCCTCGTGGCGGCGCAGCGTGAGCGGCTGCCCCGCCGCCTTGCATGCGGCTTCGAACACGTCGGGGTTCAGCTGGTTTGCGAGGAACTGATCCGCCATGCCCTGATCGACGAGGATCCCTTGCGCGAACTTCGGCGCATCCGCACGCGCGACCAGCTCGCTTGCGTCGTACTGCTTCCACGCTTCGCGGTCCTCGCCGAGATAGCCGCTGAAGGCCTTCTCGCCCCACGGGCAGCGCATGGGCGCCGCGATCGGCGCGAACGCCGACACCGAGCGATAGATCTGCGGATTGCGCAGCGCGAGCATCAGCGCGCCGTGACCGCCCATCGAGTGCCCGAAGATGCCAAGGCGTTCGCCATCGATGGGCAAGTTCGCCGTCACCGCCTCGCGCAGCTCGTCGCGCACCCAGGAATACATGCGCCAGTGCTTCGACCACGGTTCGCGCGTGGCATCGACATAGAAGCCCGCGCCCACGCCGAAGTCCCACGCATCGGCTTCTCCCGGCAGGTTCGCGCCGCGCGGGCTCGTGTCGGGCGAGATCAGCGCGATGCCGTGCTGCGCGGCAAAGCGCTGCGCGCCGGCCTTGATCGGGAACGTCTCCTCCGTGCAGGTCAGCCCCGCGAGATAGAAGAGCCCCGGCACGCTCGCACTACGCGCCTGCGGCGGCAGATACACCGAAAAGCGCATCGGCAGGCCGATCGTTTCCGACTCGTGCTTGTAGATGCGCTGCACGCCGCCGTGGCAAGCGTGCTCCTCGATCAGGATCAGCATCGCGCCTCCTCGCTCAGTACAGAACGACCGAGCGGATCGACTCGCCCTTCTTCATGAGGTCGAAGCCCTCGTTGATCTGGTCGAGCTTAAGCGTGTGGGTGATCAGGTCGTCGATGTTGATCTTGCCTTCCATGTACCAGTCGACGATCTTCGGCACGTCGGTGCGGCCGCGTGCGCCGCCGAACGCCGAACCCTTCCATTCGCGGCCCGTGACGAGCTGGAACGGACGCGTGCTGATCTCCTCGCCCGCGGCAGCCACGCCGATGATGAACGACTGGCCCCAGCCCTTGTGCGTGCATTCGAGCGCCTGGCGCATCACCTTCGTGTTGCCGATGCATTCGAACGAATAGTCGGCGCCGCCATCGGTCAGCTGCACGATATGGTCGACGACATTCTCGACCTCGTTGGGGTTGATGAAGTGGGTCATGCCGAACTTCTTCGCAAGCTCGACGCGCTTCGGGTTGATATCGACGCCGATGATCTTGTCCGCGCCGACCATCTTCGCGCCCTGGATCACGTTCAGGCCGATGCCGCCAAGGCCGAACACCACCACGTTCGCGCCCGCTTCCACTTTCGCCGAATAGACCACGGCGCCCACGCCCGTCGTCACGCCGCAGCCGATGTAGCAGACCTTGTCGAACGGCGCGTCTTCGCGGATCTTCGCCACGGCGATCTCCGGCACGACGATGTAGTTCGAGAACGTCGATGTGCCCATGTAGTGATAGAGCGGCTTGCCGCCCAGCGAGAAGCGCGAGGTCGCATCGGGCATGAGGCCCTTGCCTTGCGTGCCGCGAATGGCCTGGCACAGATTCGTCTTGCGCGAGAGGCAGAACTTGCACTGGCGGCATTCGGGCGTATAGAGCGGAATGACGTGATCGCCTTTCTTCAGCGTGCCCACGCCCGGGCCGACATCGACGACGACGCCCGCGCCTTCATGGCCGAGGATCGCCGGGAACAGGCCTTCCGGATCCGCGCCCGAAAGCGTGTAGTAGTCGGTGTGGCAAATGCCCGTCGCCTTCACCTCGATCAGCACCTCGCCCGCGCGCGGGCCTTCGAGATCCACTTCCTCGATCGTCAGCGGGGCACCGGCTTTCCATGCGACGGCGGCTTTCGTTTTCATCTTCGTTGCTCCTGTGAATCGGTGGTGGCTATGCGCTTCATCGCGCCGCAGGTGCGAACCAGGTTCGCACGCGGCCGTACAGATCGATGAAGCGCGCGTAACGTTGTGCAAG
>NZ_DATJWR010000494.1:0-20717 GCF_035501035.1 Paraburkholderia sp. | reverse complement strand
GAAGCCATACAGGCCGCCGAACGTGAAGCCCGAGATGTTGACGCTCTGGAACTTGACCGAGTTGTTGATGCGGCTCGAGGTCAGCTGGTCGATGTCGTTGAAGTGGTATGCCCAGTTACCCGAAACCGTGTTGCCGCCGGTGGAGTACTGCGAGCCGAGCACGTCCGTGCTGAACGAGTATTGACGGCCGAACGTCAGCGAACCGATCGTGTCCTTCGTGAGACCGACGAAGGCTTGACGGCCGAACATCGCGCCGCCCTGGCCTGCCGCGCCGGTACCGCTGTTGAAGCCGTTTTCGAGCACGAAGATCGCCTTCAGGCCGCCGCCCAGATCTTCTGCGCCGCGCAGGCCCCAGCGGCTGCCTTGTGCCACGCCGTCGCCGTATTGCCACAGGCTGCTGCTGCCGCCCGTCGCGTTCTTTACGTTGCTGTTATAGCTGATACCGGCGTCGATCAAGCCGTACAGCGTGACGCTGCTTTGTGCGTGGGCCGCGCCGGCGATCGTGGCGAGAATAGCGGTGGTCAGAAATTTCTTTTTCAACTGTTGCTCCGGGTAAAGGAAAGTTCACTACCCCGGCCTCTGGTGGGCCGGTTCATGCGACGGGCTGCAATTTAAGGGTCGATAGCGAAAAGAATGTGACGGTAAGGAAATGTAAGCAAATTGTCGTGATTGTGTTGTGTGAATGCGACATAAGCCTTGCGCGCCCGGAGACTTCCGCGCGAAGCCCGCCACCATTGTGTTTGCGGCCGATTTTGGCGACTCTTCGAAACGGCGGACCGCCAAAGTTGGCCTTATAAGAATTCTTCCCAAGCTTTTCGAATTTCTCGGGTTAATGGATTTCCTTGATTCCTGTTTCTGGTTCAATTTGACGAATATCAAAAGCCCATTAACACCCGATCAATGCACGCTTTACATTGCTCAGTACCGTCAATTCATAAAGAAGAAAATTAGTTTTACGAAATAACTGGGATGAAGAAACGCGCCCATAAAAAAAGGGCTCGCGCCAGCGGCGCGAGCCCTCCCGGGGGAAACCGTTACAACGAGAGGAGCGAGCCGCTGCGAATGGGCTTTTCGCCAGCAATGCGCGCGACTTCCATGCCCGCCGTCGCGAAGCGTGCGCTATGGCGCGCATACAACACGCCGCTCACGCCGGCATGCAGCGTCGTTACCGTGTCGGCGATCGGATCGATGATGTCGGCGATCGCCGCACCGGATTCCACCCACATGCCGCATTCCACGCGAAACACGATCACACCGCTCGCCGAGGCGACGATCGGCTCGGTGCCCGCGAGCGGCGTGGCTGCGTAGGCGAGCGGCGGCAGCGGAGCGGCGCTGCCTTCGATCACGCCGCGCTCGATCAGGTAGTCGACGATAGCCTGGGCGTCGTGCTCGGCGTATTCGTGCGAGACGTCGCGCTGGCTGCGCAATTCGATCGTGACCGAAATCGAGCTATGAGGAATGGGGTAGCGCTTGCCGAAGCGCTCGCGCAACTCCGACCAGCAGAAACTGTGGATCTCGTCGAACGGGTTGCCGATCGAGTTGAGCGCGAGCAGCGACGCCTTGGCGTCGAGATAGCGCGCGAGCGGCTCGACATCGGGCCACAGTTCGGGATTCGTGTAGAGGTGCATGGCGGCTTCCCAGTCGCAATGCAGGTCCAGCACGATGTCGGCGTCGTACGAGAGGCGTTGAAGCGCGAGCCGCAGCGAATCCAGCTCCGTTTTCGGCTGCTGCGCGGCCAGCGCTTCACCCATGGCTGCGCGGATGGCCGTGCGGTTGGCGGCTTCGTCGGGGCCAAGACGCGCCTCGATATCCGGCAGCACGAGCGCGGTGAGTTCGTGGAAATTGCGGTTGAAGTTCTGCGCCGTGTTCGACTCGAAGCGGCCGATCAGGTGCCCGAGCCAATGCTGGTTCAAGCCCACCGGGTTGGGTACCGGCACGATCACGACCTCGCCGCGAATGCGGCCTGCGGCTTCCAGTTCCGCGAGTTTGCGTCGCAGCACCCACGAGACCAGCATGCCCGGCAGTTCGTCGGCGTGCAGCGACGACTGGATATAGACCTTCTGGCTGCCGCCGGGTTTGTCGCTGGTTTTGCCGTAGTGGAAGCTGGCGATTTGCCTCTCGGTGCCGAGGGCGGGCGCGATCAACGGGTGGTTTCGGGTTTGCATGATGGATGCGCGTGGCACGGCGGCCCGCGGTTGGCGTTGGGGTTGACGGTTTGACCCGCAAGCGGCTTAAGTGGCCAGTTGGCAAAAACGGTGACAAAAGCGGCGGGACGCATGTCGATCTTAGCCGATTCGCCGTTGCCCCGGAACCCGAACGTCCACCTATACGACGGCCGTCGCCATAAAATACGCAGTCCGAATTAAAAGACGAAGCAAAGAAAAAGCCCGGAGCGGGGTCCGGGCTTACGGGTATCCGCGCGAACCGGGCTGCCGCGATTTCACACGGCGCCGGCGCGAACTGCGGTGATTAGCCGCCGTAGACGTCGAAGTCGAAGTACTTGGCTTCGATCTTCTTGTACGTGCCGTCCTTGATCATGTCGGCGATGGCCTTGTCGATCTTCGTCTTCAGGTCGGTGTCTTCCTTGCGCAGGCCGATGGCGGCCGCGCCCGTCGGGATTTCCTTGCCCGCGAACTGGAAGCCCGTGCCGCGCGGGGTCTTCAGGAAGCCCAGATCGGCTTGCACTTCATCTTGCAGCGCTGCGTCCAGACGGCCCGAGATCAGGTCGGCGTAGACCTGGTCCTGATTCTGGTAAGGAACGACGTTCACACCCTTCGGCGCCCAGTTTTCCTTGGCGTAGGTTTCCTGGATCGTGCCTTGCTCGACGCCCACCGACTTGCCCTTGAGCGAGTCAGCCGTCGGCTGGAGGTTCGCGCCCTTCTTGGCGACGAGGCGCGTCGGCGTGTTGAACAGCTTCGACGAGAAGGCGATCTGCTCTTCGCGCTGCGGGGTGATCGTCATCGACGAGAGCACGCCGTCGAACTTCTTCGCCTTCAGGCCGGGGATCATGCCGTCGAAGTCCTGCTCGACCCACACGCACTTCGCGTTCATGCGCTTGCAGATTTCGTTGCCCAGGTCGATGTCGAAGCCGACCAGCTTGCCATCGGGTGCTTTGGATTC
The DNA here is from genome assembly GCF_035501035.1 of Paraburkholderia sp. Classification (GTDB taxonomy): domain Bacteria; phylum Pseudomonadota; class Gammaproteobacteria; order Burkholderiales; family Burkholderiaceae; genus Paraburkholderia. The sequence continues at coordinate 17,597 of NZ_DATJWR010000494.1, read as the reverse complement.
GAACGGTGCGTAGCTGGCGTCGACGCCAAAGCGCACGGTGGTCCAGTCCTTGGCATGAGCGACGCCAGCCGAGACGGCGAGCAGGGCAACCGACAGGGTGGCAAGCAGTTTCTTCACTATGTGTACTCCTCGGGATGGTTCAGGGTGCACCACGTGTGGCCATGCCACCGCGGCGCATTGTCCGGCGCGTCTCGCACCGGAGTTTTTCGTTGTACCCGCCGGCGTGCGGCCGGCGGAGCGCGGCAAGCTTACCAGGTCAAAATTACGGCGTCGCTAGTGTAATACGAATAGTGGGAAAGGCAGCGCGCGAGCGTACGGTCGTGCACTTGTGGAGTTGCGCGCAAAGCCTTGCCAGAAAAGGCTTGCAGGGGATCGGGAAGGTTCGGACCAAGGCTCGCCCGGAAGGCGCTGCGATGTACGGCCGCAACAGTCGGAGCATTGGCGGGTGGCGTTGGCGCGCTCGCGTCAGGTACGTGAAGGGTGGTTGAAATCGATTCGATGGCACGCTGTTGGTTTTGCGTACCAATTTGCCTGCTGACAGCGCCGGGGTGGCGCGCCGTCGGTGCCGCGGTGCAGCAGTCGGTGCGGCAGTCGCGCCGCACCGACTGCATCCATCACACTACGCGCACGCCCGCGCGCCAGGTCGCGCGCGGCACGGGCAGCGAGTCGAGCATCGTCACGCGCACGAAGTCGGCGCGCAGGCCCGGCTCGATGGCGCCGCGGTCAGTCAGGCCGGACTTGCGAGCGGGCTCCCACGAAACCGTGGCGAGCGCGCGCGGCAGCGACCAGTCGGCCTTCGTCACGAGATCGAATGCGGCGGTCAGCAGGCTGGACGGCACGTAGTCGGACGAGAGGATGTCGAGCAGGTCCGCCTGCGCGAGCTCCAGCGCCGAGACGTTGCCCGAATGCGAGCCGCCGCGCACGACGTTCGGCGCGCCCATGATCGTCGCGATGCCGCGCTTTTTCGCCTCCTCGGCGGCCACGCGCGTGGTCGGGAATTCGGCGAGCACGATCCCTTCGGCCGCGGCCTGCTCGACGTGCTCGACGAGCGTGTCGTCGTGGCTCGCGAGGGGGATGCCGCGCGCGCGGCAGCGCTGGACGATCTCGAGGCGGTGCGCGTCGGCGTAGCGCTCCTGCTCGTCGGCCATTTCCGCGAGCATCGTGGCCGTCTGCTCGTCGGTCCACTTGCCGTGGCGCTCCTGGAAGCGGCGCCATTGCGCGCGGTCGTGCCACTGGCGCTGGCCGGGCGTGTGGTCCATCACCGAGGCGAGGCGCAGCAGCGGGTGCTCGCTCAGCGTATCGAAGAGTTCGATCACGTCCTCGGTGGCGATTTCGCAGCGCAAGTGCAGGAAGTGCTCGGCGCGCAGCAGGTTGCGCTCGGAAAAGCGCTTGAGCGCGGCGGCGCTCGCGAGCTGCACGTCGCGGCCGCGCACGCCCACGGCGAGGCGCGTGCCGATGGCGAGCGCGTCGAATACCGTGGTGATGCCGGCCGCCGCGATCTGCGCGTCGTGAATCACGAATGCGGCGTCGGTGTTCCAGTGCACGCCGGGGCGCGGCGCGAGGTGCTTCTCGAGATTGTCGGTATGCAGCTCGACGAGGCCCGGCAGCAGGAAGTCGCCTTCCCAGTCCTCGGCTTCGGGCGTGGCGGTCGTGCCGCGCGAGAGTTCGCGGATCTGGCCGTCTTCCACGCGCAGCGTGCCCGTGAAAACTTCGTCTCGCGTCACGATGCGAGCGTTCTTGATCAACATCGAAAGGCTCCAGAAATCAGGTCTTGTTCAGCTTGATGCGCCGTTTCGGGCGCACATGGTTGAGAGTTTGCACGCGGCGCGTGACAAGCCGTCGTTCATCACGCGATTTCGGCGACGGCCGGCGTCCCGCCGGCCTGCGCGCGCGGGGCGGCGAGCGCGAGCACGCGCGTGGCGACGCGTTCGCGCGTGTCCTCGTCGTGGAATACGCCGACGATCGCCGCGCCGCGCTCGCGCGCCTCGCTAATCAGGCTCGCAACGACTTCGCGGTTTTCCGCGTCGAGCGAAGCCGTGGGCTCGTCGAGCAGCAGCACGCGGTGCTGTGCGATCAGGCCGCGTGCAATGTTCACGCGCTGCTGCTCGCCGCCCGAGAAGGTGGCGGGCGCCAGCGACCACAGGCGGCGCGGCACGTTAAGACGCGCGAGCAGCGTCTGGGCGCGCTCGCGCGCCTCGTCTTCCTCCACGCCGCGCGAGACGAGCGGCGCGGCCACGATGTCGAGTGCGCAAACGCGCGGAATCACGCGCAGGAACTGGCTCACGTAGCCCACCACGTTACGGCGCACGCGCAGGATGTCGTGCGGCGCCGCACCGGTGATTTCCAGATGCTCCAGCGGCGCGCCTTCGTCGCGGATCGCAATCGAGCCGCCGCTCGCGAGATAGTTGCCATAGAGGCAGCGCAGGAAGGTGCTCTTGCCCGCGCCCGAAGGCCCGACCAGCACGATGCATTCGCCGCGTTCCACGTCGAGCGAGACGCCCGCGAGCGCTTCGATGCCGATGCCGCCCTGGCCATGCAGCGTGAAGGTCTTGCGCACGTCTTCGGCGCGCAGCATGAGCGCGGGGCGTTCGATGAAGGCGCGCGTGCCTCGCATGTTGTGTTGCGCGGCGGGTGATGAGGTGAGAGTCATGTCGATCATCCTAGACCGGCAGCACGGAAGCCACCAGCGTCTGCGTATAGGGATGCTGCGGGTCGTCCAGCACCTGGTCGGTCAGGCCCGATTCGACCACTGCGCCGCCTTGCATCACCATGAGCCGATGGGCGAGCAGGCGCGCCACGCCGATATCGTGCGTGACGATCAGCACGGAAAGATGCAGCGTGGTCGTGAGCGTGCGCAAGAGGTCGAGCAGGCGCGCCTGCACGGAAACGTCGAGGCCCGCCGTGGGCTCGTCCATGAAGACGAGACGCGGCCCGGTCACGAGATTGCGTGCGATCTGCAAGCGTTGCTGCATGCCGCCCGAAAACGCCGAGGGCAACTCGTCGATGCGCGTGGCGTCCAGCTCGACGCGCCGCATCCATTGCTGCGCGGTATTGCGGATTTGACCGTAGTGGCGCGCGCCCACGGCCATCAGCGGCTCGCCGATGTTGGCTCCGGCGGAGACGCCTGCGCGCAGCCCGTCGCGCGGATTCTGCTGCACGAAGCCCCATTCGGTGCGAGCCAGCAGACGCCGGCGCGGCTCGGAAAGCGTGCGCAGGTCGAGCGTGTCGCCGTTCGTGCTCGTGTAACGCAGCTCGCCAGAATCGGCTTCGGTGCGCAGCGCGAGCGTGTTGAGCAGCGTGGTCTTGCCCGAGCCCGATTCTCCGACGATGCACAGCACCTCGCCGGGATACAGGTCGAAGCTCACGTCGCGGCAGCCGTTGCGGCCGCCGTATTGCTTCGTGAGGGAACGGGCGCTCAGAAGCGGCGTCATGCGTGTTCTCCCGCGTGGGTTGCAGGTTCTGTGGTTGCGTGCGCATCGATCGTGTCGACGTTTGCATCATCGATCGCATCGTCGTTCGCGCGCCGCTCGTGGCAATAGTCGCTGTCCGAGCAGACGAACATGCGCTTGCCCGCGTCGTCGACGATCATCTCGTCGAGAAAGCTCTCGCGCGAGCCGCACAGCGCGCAGGCGTGCTCCCAGCGCTGCACTTCGAACGGGTGATCGTCGAAGTCGAGGCTCTTCACCGGCGTGTAAGGCGGAATCGCATAGATGCGCCGCTCGCGGCCCGCGCCGAAGAGTTGCAGCGCGGCGTTCATGTGGAGTTTCGGATTGTCGAACTTTGGGATCGGCGAGGGCGACGTGAGATAGCGGCCGTTCACCGTCACGGGGTAATCGTAGGTTGTGGCGATGCTGCCGTGCTGCACGATGTCCTCATAAAGCTCCACGCTGATGAGGCCGTAGTCGGAGAGCGCATGCAGCTTCTTGCATTCGGCCACGCGCGGCTCGAGCCGGAACAGCGGTTCGGGCATCGGTACCTGGTACACGAGGATCTGCTTCTCGGTGAGCGGCGTTTCGGGAATACGGTGACGCGTCTGGATGATCGACGCTTCCCTCGTGTGGCGCGTGGTGGCGACGCCCGTCGTGCGCGCGAAAAAGCGGCGGATGTTCACGGCGTTCGTGGTGTCGTCCGAGCCCTGGTCGATCACCTTGAGCGTGTCGTTCGCGCCGATGATCGCGGCCGTCACCTGGATGCCGCCCGTGCCCCAGCCGTACGGCAGCGGCATTTCGCGCGAGGCGAACGGCACCTGGTAGCCCGGCACGGCCACCGCCTTGAGCAACGCGCGGCGCAGCATGCGCTTCGTCTGCTCGTCGAGGTACGCGAAGTTGTAGCCGGCGGCGGCCTGGGTTTCGTGCGAGGTTACCGTGGCGTTGCTGGTTTGCAGGCTGTCGGGCGCGTTCATGCGGCCTCCTCGTTCTGCGCGTCGGCATCGACGCCTTGTTCGTGCTCGGCGCGCAGGCGTCGCACGAGTTCGAGCTCGGCCTGGAAGTCCACGTAGTGCGGCAGCTTCAGGTGTTGAACGAAGCCCGAGGCTTCCACGTTGTCGCTGTGCGAGAGCATGAATTCGATGTCCTGCGTGGGCGAGGCAAGCGTTTCGCCCAGCTCCTCGGCGCGCAGCGCGCGGTCCACGAGCGCCATCGCCATCGCCTTGCGCTCCGCATGGCCGAACGAGAGCCCGTAGCCCTGCGTGAACTTCGGCGGCACGTCTTTCGCGCCGGCGAACTGGTTGATCATCTGGCACTCGGTCAGCTCGATCTCGCCGATCTCGACGGCTTCATCCAGCTCGTCCAGCACCATTTCTACGGACACCGAACCAAAGCGGATCTCTCCGGCGAACGGGTGCGTGTGCGAGTAGCCGCGCTGCGTCGCATAGCCCATGGCGAGCAGGAAGCCTTCGTCGCCGCGCGCGAGATTCTGCAGGCGCACCGTGCGGTCGGCGGGGAACGCGAGCGGCTCGCGCGAAAGATCGCCGGGTTCGCGCGCCTCGGGCGAGCGTGTTTCCTGCTCGATCAGGCCTTCCTTGTCGAGCAGCGCGAGCACGCGCGGCATCGGCTCTTCGGGCGGTGCTTCGCGGCTCGCGCGGGGCGCGTGGCCGGCGGCATCGTCGCCTTCGGCGAGCAGCGCGAAATCGAGCAGGCGCTGCGTGTAATCGTAGGTCGCGCCGAGCACCTGGCCGCCGGGCACGTCCTTGAAGGTGGCGGAAATGCGGCGCTCCACCACCATGTTTTCCGTTTCGACCGGCTCCGTATAGCCGAAGCGCGGCAGCGTGGTGCGATAGGCGCGCAGCAGAAAGATCGCTTCGACGAGATCGCCCGCGGCCTGCTTGATTGCGAGCGCGGCGAGCTCTTCGTCGTACACCGAACCTTCGGCCATCACGCGCGCCACGGCAAGGCGCATCTGTTCGCGGATCTGCGCGACGCTCAGCTCAGGCACGCGCGTGTCGCCGCGGCGTGCCTCGTCGAGCAGGCGCCACGACGCTTCGATCGCGCGCTCTCCTCCTTTGACGGCGACGTACATCAGTGCATCTCCACGAGAGTGGTGCGTGGCAGGCCCATCAGGCGGTTGCCACACACGAAATAGAAGTCGATGCCGCACGGGAAGTGCGGCGCGAGAGCGGCGCGTTCGCGCCAGAAACGTTCGGGCAAACCGATGGGCGCGATACTGCGCGTCGTTTCGATACCTGGGCCGCGTAGCGAGAGCGGCGCTCCGCCCATGAGCGCGTCCACTCGCACGAATACCGTCGCCGATTGCTCGGGCGATTCGGCCGTGCCGCTCGCGAACGCTTCGAGCGGCGGCAGCGTGGCGGCGTCGTGCACGTAGGCGAAGGCGGCCGCATGCGGTTCCGCCGTAAGCGGCGCGCCCGCATGGAAACGCAGCGCGGCGGCCAGTGCCGCGTCGGGCTGCGCGAGCCAGACCGGTGTCGCGTAGTCGGCCAGCGCGAGCAGCGAGGCGAAGGCCGCAACGCCAGCATGCGTGGGTGCGGGGGAGGCGTCGGCAGCAGGCAGCGGCGTGTCGATCACGCCGATCGTACCGGGACGCGCAAGCGCGTCGAGCAGCGTGCGGAACACGGCCTGCGTGTCGTGCACCGGATCGCCGAAGCCGGGCGCGAGCGCCGCGAGCAGGTCGGGCGTCATATTGCGTTCGTTGCTCATGCGTCACCTCGAACCATCGTGAAGAACTCGACCCGCGTGCTGGCGGCATCGGCGCGGCGCGCTTCGCGCTGCGCTTCGAGGCGCGCGGCGAGCGGCTCGATCAACTGGGCGTGCAGGCGGGCTTGACGCGCGGGTAGCTGGAGCAGGGCGTCGGCGAGCGCGGCAAGTTCCGCGCGGCGCTTGTCGCGGCCCAGATGGCAGGCCACGCCGACGGGGCCGGGCTGGCCTGCGACCGTGCCGTCGGGGCCCTCGGCACCGTCGGCACGCAGGCGCAGCGTGGCGCGCGTGACGGTGGCCTCGCCCAGGTTGAAGGCGTCGCCGGTGCCGCCGATGCGCCCGCGCACCATGGCAAGGCCAGTTTGCGGCGGGCGCAACCAGTCGAAAGCGGGCTCGGGGGCGCCGGCGAGCGCGACGCCCAGCGCCGCTTCGAGCTCGGCGCGCGGCGTGCGCGCGAGAACCGCCATCCATGCGCGCCGGGTAGCGGAGGCGGCCGCGGGGATGGCAGAGGTGGAAGAAGCGTTCATCGGAGTTCCTGTGTCGTGAACGAGGGGAGAACCGGGGCTGCGAACTGCGTCATTGAAGCATCTATTCATCTAAACGTCTAGACGTTCGAAGGTGCAGTTGTCTCACGCAGACGAAGCGGAGGTTTTCATATTTCCATCACGCCTTGCGCACTACAATGCACGAAGCGCTATTGGAACCGAGAGGAATGACAGCACCATGACATCGAACGACGAGGCGCCGGCCAGCCTGCTTGAACGCGGCGCGGGGGTGGCGGTGTGGCGGCAGATCGAGCAGATCCTCGCGGCGGAGATTGCCGCGAAGGGCTTCGGCGAGGACGGGCGGCTGCCGAGCGAAGGCGAACTCGCGCGCCGCTTCGACGTCAACCGCCACACGGTGCGGCGCGCGATGCTCGGCCTCGCGGCGCTCGGCCTCGTGAGCGTCGAGCAGGGCCGCGGCACCTTCGTGCAGCCCGGCGCGATCGACTACACCATCGGCAAGCGCACGCGCTTCACCGAGAACCTGAAGCGCCATCAGCATGCGGCGGCGGGCAAGCTGCTCGCCTCCTCGCGCGTCAAGGCGGACCCCACGGTCGCCAAGGCGCTCGGCTTGCGCGCGGGCGCGCTCGTGTACCGGCTCGAAACGCTGCACGAATCGGACGGCGTACCGCTCACCTATGCGCGCAGTTGGTACCCGGCTGCGCGTTTCGCGGACCTGCCCACCGTCATGGAGCGCGTGGACAGCACCTCGAATGCGCTCGCCGAATACGGCGTGACCGACTATCTGCGCAAGTGGAGCCGCATCGGCAGCGTGCTGCCCGAGGCCGAGGTGGCGCGGCGCCTGAACATCAACCGGCAGCAGCCGGTGCTGTGGGTGGAGAACGTCGACGTCGATCTCGAAGGTGTGCCGATCAAGTACGGCATCACACACTTCGCAGCCGATCGCGTGCAATTGATGGTGGAGCACGAGGTATGAGCGAACTGCGGCAAGACTGGAGCGAGGCCGCGCGCTTCGCGCTCTACTATGCGCCGCCGTGCGAATCGGCGTGGTGGCAGGCGGGCTGCGCGTGGCTTGGCCGCGATCCCGAAACCGGCGCCTCGCTCGCGCCGCCGCAGCCCGCCGGGCTCGCCCAGCCTCTCGATGCCCTGACGGTGGCGCCGCGCCGCTACGGCTGGCACGGCACGCTCGTGCCGCCGTTCCGGCTCGCGGCGGGCGTAACGCCCGAAGCGCTCTACGCGGCCGCCCAGCAATGGGCGCAGCGGCAAGCGCGCTTCGAGGCGCCGGTCGAGGCGGCGACGCTCGGCCGCTTCGTCGCGCTACGCCCGGCCGACGAAGCCGGTGAAACGGCATTGCGCGAACTCGCCGCCAACGCGCTGCGCGCGCTCGGCTCGCTGCGCGCCCAGCAAACACCCGCCGAACTGGCGAAGCGCCTCGATGCGCCGCTCACGCCGCGCCAGCGCGCGTACGTCGAGGAATGGGGCTATCCGTATGTATTCGAAGAATTTCGCTTTCACATGACGCTTTCCGATTCACTGAACGACGCGCAAACGTGCGCGCAACTCGTCGATACCTGGAACACACAGATGCGCGGTGCAGGCGCGCTGCCGGTGCAGGGCGCGGCGCTCTTCGTCGAACCGCAGCCGGGCGCGCCGTTCGCGCTGTGGCGTCGCTTGCCGTTCGCGGAGGCTCGCGCATGAAGGGCGGTCTGATCTACGTGATGGGGCCTTCGGGCGCGGGCAAGGATACGCTGCTGCGCTTTGCGCGTGAGCGGCTCGCCGCCGAAGGCGTGGTGTTCGCGCATCGCTACATCACGCGCGAGGACGGCGGTGGTGAGAACCACATCGCGCTCACCGAACCCGAATTCGAGGCGCGCTCGCAGCGCGGCCTGTTCGCGCTGCAATGGCGCAGCCACGCGTTGCGCTATGGCGTGGGCGTGGAGATCGACCAGTGGCTCGCGCTCGGCTGCACCGTGGTCGTGAACGGTTCGCGCGCCTACGCAGGCGAGGCGTTCGAGCGCTACCCGCACATGACGCTCGTGCACGTCGAGGCGGCGCAGCACGTGCTGGCCGCACGTCTTGCCTCGCGTGCGCGCGAGACGCCCGAGCAGGTCGCCGCGCGACTCGCGCGACGCGCGCCATTCGAGGTGCCGCCGGCCGCGTCGTTCTCGCGCATCGACAACTCGGGGCGGCTCGAGGAGTCGGGCGAAACGTTCATCGAGGTCGTGAGGCGGGTCGCGTCGCGCTAGCGCGAAAGCGATGCTCGATGCCTTGCTTAGCTGCCGCTTAAGGACTCGCATCGGCTGGGGGATTTTTGGTTGAGCGCGGTTGCCATGAGAAGATGAACGCGACTCGCGAACTCAAAAGAGAATGACCTTGGACCGATTCCAGGAGATGCAGATTTTCACGCGTATCGTCGACCGCCGCAGCTTCACGCAGGCGGCCGAGGATCTGAACCTGCCGCGCGCAACGGTTACCAATTCGATCAAGCGGCTCGAAGCGCGCCTCGGCGTGCGCTTGCTCGAGCGCACCACGCGCCAGGTGAAGCCGACGCTCGACGGCGACGCCTACTACCTGCGCTGCACGCGTCTGCTCGCGGACCTCGAGGAAACCGAGGAGGCATTTCGCGACCCCGATCCGCAGGGGCGCTTGCGCGTGAACATGCAGGGCACGCTCGCGCAGTACTTCGTGGTGCCGCGTCTGCCCGACTTTCTCGCGCGCTATCCGCGCATCGAGCTCTTCATCGGTTCCGGCGACCAGTACGTCGACCTCGTGCGCGAGGGCGTGGACTGCGTGCTGCGCGCGGGCGAGCTGGCCGATTCCTCGATGATCGCGCGGCGCGTAGCGCTGCTTGAGCAGGTGACGTGCGCGAGCCCTGCGTATCTCGAACGGCACGGCGATCCGGAGTCGATCGAGGCGCTCGACGGCGAGCGAGCCGGCAAGCCGGGAAGCCTGCACCATCGGGCCGTGAGCTACCTTTCGCCGGCCACTGGCCGTGCGCATCCGCTCGAATTCACGACACCCGAAGGCGTCACGAGCGTGACGCTGCCGGGGCCGGTGGCCGTGAACGGCGCGGATCTCTATACGGCCGGCGCGCTGGCGGGGCTCGGCATCGTGCAGGTGCCGCGCTACCGCGTGCGCGAACTGCTCGCCAACGGCGAGCTGTGCGTCGTGCTGCCGGCACATCCGCCGCCGCCGATGCCGGTTTCCGTGCTGTATCCGCAGAGCCGCCAGCTCTCGCTGCGCGTGCGGACCTTCGCCGACTGGCTCGTGCAGCTGTTCGCGGAAGTCAGCTAGGCTCGCCGTGCGGCGAGGCGTTCTCAGGTGCGGCGCGCGACCATGCCGGATACGCGCGCCGCGGCTTGCTGAAGCGGCTCGAGGAAGGTCTTCACCATCTGTTTGGCCGACGTGCGCTGCGCGTTGCCGCTGATGTTCATCGCGGCGATCACGCGGCCGTGCCGGTTGCGAATGGGCGCGGAGATCGAGATGAGACCGCCCTCCAGCTCCTGATCGACGATGGCCCAGCCCTGCTGGCGCACCTGCGCGATGATCTTCTTGAGCTCACCGATATCGGTGACGGTGCGCGCCGTATGTGCATAGAGCGGCGTGGAGGCGAGCGTCTCGTCTAGCGCGCCCTCGTCGAGCGATGCGAGCAGCACGCGGCCCATCGAAGTGCAGTACGCGGGCAGGCGGCTGCCGATCGAGAGGTTGATCGTCATGATCTTGTGCGTGGGCACGCGCAGCACGTAGACGATCTCGGTGCGATCGAGCACGGCCGCCGAGCAGCTCTCGTGCACTTGCTGGGAAAGCTCCTCCATCACCGGCTCGGCGAGGTTCCAGAACGGCATCGACGTGAGGTATGCGAAGCCGAGGTCGAGGATGCGCGGGGTGAGGCGAAAGAGCCGACCTTCGGCTTCCACGTAGCCGAGCGTCTGCAGCGTGAGCAGGATGCGGCGCGCGCCCGCGCGCGTGAGGCCGGTGGCGGCGGCGACGTCGGTCAGGGTCTGCTCGGGATGCTCGGCATTGAACGCGCGGATGACCGAAAGCCCGCGCGCGAACGACTGCACATAGGAGTCGCCCGGCTTTTCGGGGATCTCCGGCGGTTCGGCGGAACGGTCGGGCGAGGCACTGGAAGCAGAATTCATGGGCGTGACGGTCGGGCTTGCTGAGGCGCTTGAAGAAACTATCAAGATAGCGTAAGCGATCGGTTTCGCCAACAGGCGCCGCGGCGGGGCCGAGTGTTCGGGTGGGCGTGGAAGTCGATTGTACGGCTCGCGAGGAGCATGCGACATAAGCGCACGCTATTTCATTTTGCGTCCGGTTATTTGACTACAGTCAATTAATGAAGGGGTGAAAATATTGACGCGAAATTTTTCGGGATATAGGTAAAAATAATTCCGCCAATAAATTAATTCCGATATAAAGCGAAATTGAGATTCGAATGAATCGGCACGCTTTATTACAAATCTTTAGTCAGATCCATCAGTACTTTTCTCTCTTCATCGTGGCCACGCTCGCTAAATTTGCTCTTGGCCTGCCGGGCCAGGATCGAGGCTGTACCGCGCGCCTGAATGGCTGAAAGCTCCCGGAAAGATAATTGCGGCTTTCCGTCGCGCTTGCATGGGCAAGATTTGACCCGCTTCATAAACTTTAGCGTAGATCAAATTTTGAGATTGTTCGTTTCCGTAGAATCGCGCTGAATACTAATGGGTGCATATTGCTTAGCAATTTAGCGATGCAAATGTGTTGGGCGTTCAGGTGGTTAACGGAAAACAGGCAAACATGACACACAGAAAAGCCTTTAAAAGGTGGTTAGTCCCCCTCGGCAGCGGGCTGCTCGTTTCTCTTGCGGGGTGCAGCGGAAATCTTGCTGTGCTCGACCCGAAAGGCAGCGTGGGCATGGCCGAGAAGTCGCTCATCGCCACGGCCACATGGGCCATGCTGCTGGTCGTGGTGCCCGTCATCATCCTGACGCTCGTGTTCGCATGGCGCTACCGGGCCTCCAACCGCAACGCAACCTACGCGCCGAAGTGGGCCCATTCCACGGCGATCGAAGTGGTGGTCTGGGCGATTCCGGCCGCGATCATCCTTTTCCTCGCCATCCTCACGTGGCGTACCTCGCACGAACTCGACCCGTACAAGCCGCTGGAGTCGAGCGTGAAGCCCATCAACGTCGAAGTCGTCGCGCTCGACTGGAAGTGGCTCTTCATCTATCCGGACCTCGGCATCGCCACGGTGAACCAGCTGGCCGTGCCGGTCGGCACACCGGTCAACTTCCGCATCACGTCGGACGCGGTGATGAACTCGTTCTTCATCCCGCAACTGGGCACCCAGGTCTACGCCATGGCGGGCATGCAAACCCGGCTGCACCTGATCGCCGACGAAGCAGGCGACTACGCCGGCCTCTCGTCCAACTATAGCGGCCGCGGCTTCTCGGACATGACGTTCCGCACGCTCGCCTCGAGCCAGCAGGATTTCGACGCGTGGGTGCAGAAGGTCAAGGCCTCGTCGACGCAGCTTTCGATGGATGAGTACGCAACGGTCTCCCAGCCGCAGGAAAAGGCGCCCGTGCAGTACTTCTCCGCGGTCGACCCGAAGCTCTTCAATAACATCATTGCGAAGTACAACAACGGCCACGTTACCGATTTCCGGGACGCTGCCTGCGGCACGAAGGGGTAACGCATGTTCGGCAAACTGACATTAGAGGCGATTCCGTTCGATCAGCCAATCATCATGGGCGCAGCGGCGTTCATGGCGTTGATCGTCGTAGGCGTGCTGGGTCTCGTCACCGTGACCGGCAAGTGGAAGTACATCTGGAGCGAGTGGCTCACGAGCGTGGACCACAAGCGCATAGGCGTCATGTACATGATCGTGGCAGTGCTCATGCTGGTGCGCGGCTTCGCCGACGCCGTCATGATGCGCATCCAGCAGGCCATCGCGCTGGACTCGCCCGGCTACCTGCCGCCGCATCACTTCGACCAGATCTTCACGGCGCACGGCGTCATCATGATCTTCTTCATGGCGATGGCGCTCATGGTCGGCTTCTTCAACCTCGTCGTGCCCTTGCAGATCGGCGCGCGTGACGTGGCGTTCCCGTTCCTGAACTCGCTTTCCTTCTGGATGACGGCGATCAGCGCGATCCTCATCAACCTGTCGCTCGTGGTCGGCGAGTTCGCGAAGGTGGGCTGGCTCGCATATCCACCGCTCTCCGAGCTGCAGTTCAGTCCAGACGTGGGGGTCGACTATTACATATGGGCCGTCCAGCTCTCGGGTGTCGGCACATTGATCACGGGCGTGAACTTCTTCGTGACGATCATCAAGATGCGCGCGCCCGGCATGTCGCTCATGAAGATGCCGGTGTTCACGTGGACCGCGCTGTGCTCGAACGTGCTCATCATGGCCACGTTCCCGATCCTCACGGTCGCCGTGGCGCTGCTCGGCCTCGACCGCTACATCGGCACGCACTTCTTCACGAACGATGCCGGCGGCAACCCCATGGTTTATCTGAACCTGATCTGGGCGTGGGGCCACCCCGAGGTGTACATCCTCGTGCTGCCTGCGTTCGGCATCTATTCGGAAGTGATGGCCACGTTCTGCAAGAAGCCGCTGTTCGGCTACAAGACGATGGTCTACGCCTCGTGCGCGATCATGGTGCTGGCGTTCCTCGTGTGGGCGCATCACTTCTTCACGATGGGCTCGGGCGCTGACGTCAACGCGTTCTTCGGCATCGCGACCATGATCATCGCGATTCCAACCGGCGTGAAGATCTTCAACTGGCTGTTCACGATGTATCGCGGCCGCGTCCACTTCACCGCGCCGGTGCTCTGGACCATCGGCTTCATGGTGACGTTCTCGATCGGCGGCATGACCGGCGTGATGATGGCGATCCCGGGCGCGGACTTCGTGCTGCACAACTCGCTCTTCCTCGTCGCGCACTTCCATAACGCCATCATCGGCGGCGTGGTGTTCGGCTACCTCGCGGGCCTGCAGTACTGGTTCCCGAAGGTGTTTGGCCTGAAGCCCAGCGAGAAGCTCGGCAAGGCGTCGTTCTGGTGCTGGTTCGTCGGCTTCTACGTGGCCTTCGTACCGATCTACGTGCTCGGCTTCATGGGCGCGACGCGCCGGACCAATCACTACAACGTGGCCGAATGGCAGCCGTACTTCATCGTGGCCGCGATCGGCGCTGCGATCATCGCCGTGGGCGTCGTGTTCCAGGTCCTGCTGTGGGTGATGGCCTTCGTGAACCGCAACAAGGCGGAATGCAAGGACGTGACCGGCGACCCTTGGGACGGCCGCACGCTCGAATGGGCGACCTCGTCGCCGCCGGCGGTCTACAACTTCGCGGTCATTCCGCACGTGGAAGATATCGACGCCTTCGCGCACATGAAGGAAACGGGCCGCGGCCTCGGGCTCGCACCGAAATACACGGACATCCATATGCCGTCCAACACGGCGGCGGGCCTCGTCATCGGCCTGTTCAGCCTCGTGCTTGGTTTTGCGGCTGTGTGGCACATCACGTGGCTCGCGGTGCTCGGGTTCGTTGGCGTCGTTCTGACGATCATCCTCAAGAGCTTCGGCAAGGACGACGGTTACTACATTCCGGCCGCGAAGGTTCGCGAGATTGAAGAACGGCGCTTCGGCACGGCCGTTGCCGTGGATGAGCGCGACATGGTCGCCGTGGAGGCAAACTGATGTTACAGAAAACCAATACGGCAACCCTTGCCGACTTCGATCATCACGATCACCCGCAGTCGCACTCGGTATTCGGATTCTGGATCTACCTGATGACCGACTGTGTGCTGTTCGCGGCACTGTTCGCCACGTTCGGCGTGCTTGGCCACCAGTTCGCTGGCGGCCCCATGGGCAAGGACCTGTTCGACATCCCGGGTGTCGCGCTCGAAACGGCCGTGCTGCTGCTCTCGAGCATCACCTACGGTTTCGCGATGCTCGGCGCGCACCAGCGCAAGAACGGTGTCGTGCTCGGGTGGCTCGCCGTCACGTTTATTCTGGGTGTGACGTTCCTCGTGTTCGAACTGCGCGAGTTCTCGCATTTGATCGAAGAAGGCGCGGGCCCGCAGCGCAGCGCGTTCCTCTCATCGTTCTTCACGCTCGTGAGCACGCACGGCCTGCACGTGTTCTTCGGTCTCGTGTGGATGGTCGTGTTGATGCTGCAGGTGTTGCGTGTGCCGCAACTGGGCGAGCAGGAAATCCGTCGCCTGACGTGCCTGAGCCTCTTCTGGCACTTCCTCGACATCGTGTGGATCTGCGTGTTTTCTTTTGTCTATCTGGGGAGCGTGCTCTAAATGGCTCATACTCATGCGCAGTCCCATGGCAGCCTCGGCAGCTATGCGGCGGGCTTCGTCCTCTCGGTCCTGCTGACGGCGGGCGCATTCGGCGTCGTCCTTCACGGCGCGCTGGATACCACTACGGCCATGATCGTGATCGCCGTGCTCGCTTTCGTGCAGGTGATCGTGCATCTGGTGTTCTTCCTGCATTTGAACATGTCGCCGGGGCAGGGGTGGAATGTCCTTTCGCTTGCCTATACAGTGCTGGCCGCTGCGTTCCTGATCTTCGGCACGATCTGGGTCATGCACAATGTCGGTATGCTCATGATGTCGCGCTAGGCATCTGTGGCATCAGCGGGCGCCTTGCGCCCGTTTGAATGCCTGAAGCAGACGAAGGCCGCGTGGACGCTTGTCCTCTGCGGCCTTTTCGCTTTTTGGCGCCAACTTCGCGCGCTTGACACCCGTCCCGCGTGACGCCTATCATGGGCAGAAATGTTCGATCAACGACCATAGGTTCGTCAGTCGAACAAATCGCACAGGGACGTGCGCGTTCGAACTCCCTTTCTCGCCCGCGCAGTCCGTCTATCTCAACCACCCTTGCATGGCATCGTATCCAGGGTTATGGGGCCGGAGTAAGCTATGCGACCGGAGTAGGTGCTGTGTGACTGGAGTCGGTGCTGAAACAGCAACGCCAGTCGGGACACCAAAACCGGTCGACACGCTGGCTCTGGCTAACACGCCAGATGCGATCGACTGCTTAACATGGGACCAGAGCAAGGCGCGCAAGCTCCAACGCTGGTCGACAGGAGACTCATATGACGGAAGCATTCATCTGCGACGCGATTCGCACGCCGATCGGCCGCTATGCGGGCGCCCTTGCTCAGGTTCGTGCCGACGACCTCGGCGCGGTTCCCCTGAAGGCGCTGATGGAGCGCAACAAGGAAGTGGACTGGACGGCGATCGACGACGTGATCTACGGCTGCGCGAACCAGGCTGGCGAGGACAACCGTAACGTCGCGCGCATGTCGTCGCTGCTGGCGGGCTTGCCACAGGCCGTGCCGGGCTCGACGGTCAACCGGCTGTGCGGCTCCGGCATGGATGCCGTGGGTATTGCCGCGCGCTCGCTCAAGGCTGGCGAAACGGGGCTGATGATTGCGGGCGGTGTGGAAAGCATGAGCCGTGCGCCGTTCGTCATGGGCAAGTCGGCAAGCGCATTTGCGCGCGACGCTGCGATTTACGACACGACGATCGGCTGGCGTTTCGTCAATCCGCTGATGAAACAGCAGTACGGTGTGGATTCGATGCCGGAAACGGCGGAGAACGTCGCTGTCGATTACAACGTGAGCCGTGCCGACCAGGACGCGTTTGCGCTGCGCAGCCAGCAGAAGGCGTCGCGTGCGCAGGCCGATGGCACGCTCGCGCAGGAAATTGTCGCGGTTACCATCGCGCAGAAGAAGGGCGATGCGCTCGTCGTTTCGCGCGACGAGCATCCGCGCGAGACCAGTCTCGAAGCGCTTGCCAAGCTCAAGGGTGTCGTGCGGCCGGACGGCTCGGTCACGGCGGGCAATGCTTCGGGCGTGAACGACGGTGCTTGTGCGCTGTTGCTTGCCAATGAGGAAAATGCGAAGCGCTTTGGGCTTACACCACGTGCGCGCGTGCTGGGGGTGGCGACGGCGGGTGTCGCGCCGCGTGTGATGGGCATTGGGCCCGGGCCGGCTACGCAGAAACTGCTTGCGCGCCTGAACATGACGATCGATCAGTTCGACGTGATCGAGCTGAATGAAGCGTTCGCTTCGCAGGGTCTTGCGGTGCTGCGCATGCTTGGCGTTGCCGATGATGATCCTCGTGTGAATCCGAATGGCGGTGCTATTGCGCTGGGGCATCCGCTCGGGATGAGCGGGGCGCGGCTCGTTACGACCGCGATGTATCAGTTGCATCGTACGCAGGGGCGTTATGCGCTTTGTACGATGTGCATCGGGGTGGGGCAGGGGATTGCTATCGCTATTGAGCGCGTTTGAGCGCTGGGCACTATTTGATAATGCGGAAGCCGCGGGTCTTTGGATTCGCGGCTTTTTTTGCCTTTTTTGCGCGGGGCGCGGGTTTTGCCGTGGTTCTTGCTGATTTGGCCTTTTCTTGTTTTCGTGTCGGTGTGCAAGCGTTGCCCCTGTGCGGGGCGGCACCTACTTTTCTTTGCAGCGGCAAAGAAAAGTAGGCAAAAGAAAGCCGCTCAAACCGCTAATGCTTCGCCTTGCATCACTCGCCTTCAAACGAAGTGACAAAGCGCTCTTCCTTCCGGCGGCGCTGCGCGCCCCGTTGGGCATAACCAAAACCAGTGGTTGGCTCCCTTTCTCATGGAAGACTGAACAGCGCGGTTGTTTTCCCTTGCAGACCCGTCCGCGACGCGCGTAGCGCGGAGTGGGATGAATGAGTCCTTTGTCACTAACATCAAGGGTGCGAGGTAACAGACGCTCCGGCACCACTCCGAATGATGGCGAGTGGTGCAAGGCGAAGCAATGGCGGTTTGAGCGGCTTTCTTTTGCCTACTTTTCTTTGCCGCTGCAAAGAAAAGTAGGTGCCGCCCCGCACAGGGGCAACGCATGCATACCGACACGAAAGCAAGAAAACGCCAAAGCCCCAAGCCCGCGACAAGCAAACCCGAGCAA
>NZ_DATJWR010000493.1:0-4043 GCF_035501035.1 Paraburkholderia sp. | reverse complement strand
GCGAGCGGAATCGTGCCGAGCACGATCGCGGGCAGGATCAGATGCGAGAGCGCCGAGCGGAACGAGCCTTCGTCGGTGCCGGGCAGCAGCGAATCGATGAGCATGAAGCCCGTGACGTGCGGAATGTCGAACTCCACGGCGATGCGGCCCGAAACCGGCGTCCAGCCGAGCTTCGACGAGAACACCATGATGAGGATGAGCCCCCACCAGAAGATCGGCATGGAGTAGCCGGTGAGCGCGGTGCCCATCACGCCGTGGTCGACGACGGTGCCGCGCCTGAGCGCCGCGAACACGCCCGCCGGCAGGCCGATCACAAGCGCGAACATGAGCGCGCAGAACGACAGTTCGACGGTGGCGGGAAAGCGCGCGAGAAACTCGCCCATCACGCTCGTGTTGGTGATGATCGAGGTGCCGAGATTGCCTTGCAGCGCGTGGCCGACGTAGTGCAGATACTGCATCGGCAGCGGCTCGTCGAGCCCGAGGCGGTGCATCGCCTCGGCGTGCATTTGCGGATCGACGCCGCGCTCGCCCATCATCACTTCGATGGGGTCGCCCGGAATCAGGTGAATGAGTGCGAACGCGAGGATCGTGATACCGATGAACGTGGGTATCACCATGCCGATGCGGCGCAATACGAAGCGGAACATGTGGTGTTCCCCCAAAAGCTTGAAATGAAACGCAACCGGCGACAGGGGCTCGTGACCCCGGTCGCCGGACCATATTTCGCCAGTTTTCCGATCAGGTGAAAACCAGGCGAAAAACTACCCGATAAACATTACTGCATGCCAACGCCGTCGAAGCGCGCGTAGCCGAGCGGTTCGATGCGCATGTCGATCACCTTCTTGCTGACCGGCTGGTAGACGGTCGAGTGGGCGATCGGCGAGAACGGCAGTTGCTGCGCGAAGATCTGCTGCGCTTCCTGGTAGTACTTGGTGCGCTGCGCCACGTCGGAGGTCTGGCGGCCCTTCTGGACCAGATCGTCGAACGGCTTGTAACACCACTTGCCGAAGTTGTTGCCGTTCACGGCCTCGCAGCCGAGCAGCGTGCCGAGCCAGTTGTCGGGGTCGCCGTTGTCGCCCGTCCAGCCAATCAGCATCGAGTCATCCTCGCCCGCGTGCGCGCGCTTGATGTACTCGCCCCACTCATACGTGACGATCTTCGCCTTCACGCCGATCTTGGCCCAGTCGGCCTGGATCATCTCGGCCATCAGACGCGCGTTCGGGTTGTAGGCGCGCTGCACGGGCATGGCCCACAGCGTGATCTCGAAGCCGTTCGACAGACCGGCCTTCGCGAGCAGCGCCTTGGCCTTTTCCGGGTCGTACGCGTTGGCCGGCAGGTTCTTGACGTAGGACCACTGCGTGGGCGGCATCGGGTTGGTTGCGAGCTGGCCCGCGCCCTGGTACACCGAGTCGATGATCGCCTTCTTGTTGATCGCCATGTCGAGTGCGTGGCGCACGTCGACGTTGTCGAGCGGCTTGTGCGTGACGTTGTACGACAGATAGCCGAGGTTGAAGCCCGGCTGCGACGGCATCGCGATGTTCGCCTCGGCCTTCAGCGGCGCGATGTCGGCGGGGCGCGGATAGCTCATCACCTGGCATTCGTCGCGCTTGATCTTCTGCACGCGCACGCTTGCATCCGGCGTGATCGAGAAGATCAGCTTCGAGAGCTTCACGGCGCCCGGCTTCCAGTAGTCAGGATTGCCGTCGAAGCGGATCGTCGCGTCCTTCGTGTAGCTCTTGAAGATGAACGGACCCGTGCCGACCGGGAACTGGTTGATGTCGGCGGCCTTGCCGGCCTTCAGCAGCTGATCCGCGTATTCGGCCGAGAGGATCGACGCGAATTCCATCGCCATATTCTGGATGAACGGTGCGTTCGGCTCGTTCAGCGTGAACTTCACCGTGTACGGATCGACCTTTTCGACCTTCGCGATCAGCTTGTCGAGGCCCATGTCGGTGAAGTACGGGAACGACACCGGGTACGCCTTGCGGAACGGCTGGTTCGGGTCGAGCATGCGGTTGAACGAGAACAGCACGTCGTCGGCGTTGAATTCGCGCGTGGGCTTGAAGAACGCCGTGGTCTGGAACTTCACGCCGTGGCGCAGATGGAACGTGTAGGTCTTGCCGTCAGGGGAAACGTCCCACGATTGTGCGAGTCCCGGTTCGACCTTGGTGCCGCCGCGCTCGAATTCGACGAGACGGTTGTAGACGGTGAACGTGTTCGCGGTGAAGTCGACGCCCGTGGTGTATTGGGCCGGGTCGAAGCCTGCGGGGCTGCCTTCCGAGCAGTAGACGAGCGTCTTGTTCGGAATGCTCTGCGCCGCGTGCGCGAGAGGGGCTCCAGCAATCGATGCCGCTGCGAGCGCCACGAGCGAAGTCAGTCGTGCCGCGCGCAACAGTTTGTTTTCTTTCATGTTTCCTCCAGTTCAGTGCCGGCCGAAGCCGGCGTAGCGCGATCTTACTTGAGCACGGGCCGCGCTCACAAGCAAGCCAAAAGTCTCGTCGCTTGTGGAAAACGCCGGGTTGACAGGACCGGCGCGAACGGCATGGTGCAATGCAGCGTCGCCTTGCCCCCTATTTCTGGCCCGAACACGACCTTGGCGCGCCGATTTGCTGCGCGCAGCGGGCGCGACCGGCTCCGCCGCCGGTATCGTCTGCAGGGGCCCCGTCTCGATACTTGATCGCGCTCGGGCAGGCCACCAGAAGCGTTATCTCAACAAAAAACCGCGCGGCCCGAGAGTTCGGGAACCGCGCGGTTCGCTCGGCGTGCGGGCGCAGGCCCGCAAGGCTTCGGCATCAGAATCCGAGCCGCTCGCAGATGGCCTTGGTGGCCGCCGCCGCGTTGAGCGTGTAGAAGTGCAGGCCGGGCACGCCCGCATCGACGAGACGCCCGCACAGGTCCGTCACCACGTCGAGACCGAACGCGCGGATCGACTCGCGGTCGTCGCCGAAGCTCTCGAGGCGCTTGGCGACCCAGCGCGGCACTTCGGCGCCGCACATCTCCGAAAAGCGCATGAGCTGCGAGTAGTTCGTGATCGGCATGATGCCGGGCACGATCGGGATATCCACGCCGAGGTTGCGCGCGTCGTCGACGAAGCGGAAATACGCGTCGGCGTTGAAGAAGTACTGCGTGATCGCCGAGTTCGCACCGGCCTTCACCTTCTGCGCGAACGCTTCGAGGTCGTGGCGCGGCGAGCGCGCCTGCGGGTGGTATTCGGGATACGCGGCCACTTCGATGTGGAACGCATCGCCGGTTTCCTCGCGGATGAAGGCGACGAGCTCCGACGCGTAGCGCAGCTCGCCCACCGCGCCCATGCCCGAGGGCAGGTCGCCGCGCAGCGCGACGATGTGGCGGATGCCGTGCGAGCGGTACTCGCCGAGAATCGCGCGCAGGCTCTCTTTCGAAGAGCCGATGCACGAGAGGTGCGGCGCCGCTTCGACGCCTTCCTTCGCGATGTCGACGACGGTGTCGAGCGTGCCCTGCTGCGTCGAGCCGCCCGCGCCGAACGTCACCGAGACGAACTTCGGCTTGAGCGCGATAAGCTGGGCGCGCGTGGCGCGCAGCTTCTCGACGCCGTCCGATGTCTTCGGCGGGAAGAATTCGAATGAGAGTTCGATGGGTTTCATGTTGATGAGGCCAGAATGGCCGGGCCGCATGAGGCCCGGGCCGGCGTCAGCCGAGGCTGCGGTTGCCGAAGATCAGCGCCGAGAGCAGCCACGACACGATGCTGTACAGGATCGAGCCGAAGAAGGCCGACCAGAAGCCCGACACCTCGAAGCCCTTGAGCAACGACGACGCGAGCCAGAAGCACAGCGCGTTCACCACGAGGATGAACAGTCCGAGCGTGAGGATCGTCACGGGCAGCGTGAGCAGGATCAGCACCGGTCGCAGCACGGCGTTGATGAGACCGAGCACGATCGCGATGATGAGCGCCGTGCCGAAGCTGCGAATGTGGATCGAGGGAACGAGCCAGGTGATGATCAAGAGCGCGAGCGCGTTGATCAGCCAGGTCAGCAGCACGGTCATAAGGACTCCTTTTGCTTCGA
>NZ_DATJWR010000492.1:0-6280 GCF_035501035.1 Paraburkholderia sp. | reverse complement strand
TTGCACCCTTTGGAGCCGTCGAGCGCGCGTCATCGCACCCTGCCGCAAAACAGTGCGCTGCCAAGGCGTTCGTGGTGCAGCGCGCCCGCGCGATGTGCGCGGCCACGAACTTTGCCCCCAGGAGGGCCGCATGAGTCAGATGAATACGACCTTGACGATCAGTAGCCGCAACTATTCATCGTGGTCCATGCGCGGCTGGCTGCTCGCGAAACTGGCGGGACTCGAATTCGACACGGTCACCGTTCCCATCGACGACGCCGCGGCGCGCGCCGAGCTTCTGCTGCTCTCGCCCTCGATACTCGTGCCCTGCCTGAGGCACGACGGCATCGAAATCTGGGACACGCTCGCGATCTGCGAGTACCTCAACGAAATCCGCCCGCAGGCGAAGCTCCTGCCCGCGGACCGCAAGGCGCGCGCGCACTGCCGCTCCGTCTGCGGCGAAATGCATTCGGGCTTCAGCGCGCTGCGCTCCGCGCTGCCGATGAACCTGCGCGGCCATTTTCCGAACTTCCGCATCTGGTCGCGCGCGCAGGACGACATCGAGCGCATCCTGACGATCTGGCGCGACTGCCTGCAGCGCTACGGCGGCCCCTGGCTCTTCGGCGAGATCAGCGCGGCAGACGCGATGTATGCGCCCGTCGTCACGCGCTTTCTGACCTACGACGTGCCGCTCGATGCCGACATCGGCGAGTACTGCATGCGCGTGCTCAAGCAGCCCTATGTCGCCGAATGGATCGCGGCCGCCCAGTCGGAGACCGAGGACATCGACGAGCTCGACATGGAATTCTGATCTCGCGCGCAGTCCGCATCCACGCGGGCTTTCTCGCTCCCTGCACCGCTCCTGCGCTCCACCCGTCGGGCGAGACGGCGAAAGCGTGCGTGTAGCGGCACTCCCCCCGCACATGCCGTTGGGGATCCGGGCGGCGATCGACGCGTTCACAGCAAACTTCGAACGGCACCATTACACTCAGCTGGTTATCGAAGGGCACCGCCCACGACGTTTCCATTTGGCTTTCTAGCGGAACAGCCGGCGCGCGAGTTCTGCTTGTGCGACTGATAGCGATAAATCCCCACTTTTCGTGAGCCGCTCCATGACGACGCTAATCATCAACGGCGAAACGCATGCGGTCGATGCCCCGCCCGACATGCCGCTCCTCTGGGTCCTGCGTGACATCGTCGGGCTCACCGGCACGAAGTTCGGCTGCGGTATTGCGCAGTGTGGCGCATGCACGGTCCACATCGACGGCGAGCCCGCACGCTCGTGCGTGATGCCCGTCGCCGCGCTGGCCGGCCGCAAGATCACGACCATCGAGGCCGTAGGCACGACGCCGGCGGGCCAGAAAGTGCAGAAGGCATGGCGTGAGCTCGACGTGGTGCAGTGCGGCTACTGTCAATCGGGGCAGGTCATGTCAGCAGCGGCGCTCATCGCTTCGAACCCGAATCCGAGCGACGCCGACATCGACGCCGCCATGGCCGGCAACATCTGCCGCTGCGGCACCTATGCCCGGATTCGCGCGGCCATCAAGCAAGCCGCGAAGGAGGCCTGAGATGTCCCAAGGCCTCCTCGACGCGCAGCATGCGCCCAACGGCGCGGCGCATCGCGCGACGCTAGCCGCCGCCAGCGGGCAACTTTCGCGCCGCGCCTTCCTCAAGCTCGGCGCAGCGGCGGGCGGCGGCCTGCTGCTCGGCATCAGCTTTTCGGCCGCCGCGCAAGACAGCACGCAAGGCTCGCAAGGCCCTCAGGTGGGTCAGTCCGTCGGCGGCGATGACGGCAACGAAGCGCCTCAGGACGGCGTGTTCGAGCCAAATGCGTTCGTGCAGATCGACCGCTCGGGCAAGGTCACGCTCATCATCCCGAAGGTGGAGATGGGCCAGGGCGTGTACACGTCGATTCCCATGCTGATCGCGGAAGAGCTCGAGGTGCCGCTCGATAGCGTGACGGTCGATCACGCGCCGCCCAACGCGAAGCTGTTCACGGATCCGCTGCTGGGCGGCCAGCTCACGGGCGGCTCGACGTCGATCCGCTACGCCTGGCAGCCCATGCGCGAAGCGGGCGCCGCGGCGCGCACCATGTTGATTCAGGCGGCGGCGCAGCAGTGGCAGGTCGACCCCGCCAGCTGCCACGCCAAGGCAGGCGAGGTGCTGCACGACGAAAGCGGCCGGCGCATCGCCTATGGCCAGCTCGTCGACGCCGCCGCCCATCTGCCGGTGCCGCAGCAAGTGGCGCTCAAGGACCCGAAAGACTTCACGCTGGTCGGCAAGCCGACGAAGCGGCTCGACTCGCCGGAGAAAGTGGACGGCTCGGCGCTGTTCGGTCTGGACGTGCGCCTGCCCGGCATGGTCTACGCGGCGATCGTGAACTGCCCCGTGTTCGGCGGCACGCTCGCGAGCGTCGACGATACCCACGCGAAACAGATCCCTGGCGTCTCCCAGGTCGTGAAGGTCGACAACGCCGTGGCCGTGATCGGCGCGCACACGTGGGCCGCGAAGCGCGGCGCCTCGGCGCTCGTGATCGAGTGGAACGAAGGGGCGGGCGCCAACGTCTCGATGCAGCAGATCGTCGCCGATCTCGCGAGCGCCTCGCAGCGCGAAGGCGCCGTCGCGCGCAAGGACGGCGACGTGCAGCAGGCGTTCGGCGCCGCGAAAACGCGCGTCGACGCCGTTTATCAGCAGCCTTTTCTTGCGCACGCCACGATGGAGCCGATGAACTGCACGGTGCACGTGCGCCCCGACGGCTGCGATATCTGGGTGGGCACCCAGGTGCCCACGCGCGCCGTCGACGCGGCCGTGGCCGTCACGGGCCTGAGGCCCGAGCAGGTCACGCTGCACAATCACCTGCTCGGCGGCGGCTTCGGGCGGCGTCTGGAAGTCGATGGGATCACCCAGGCACTGAAGATCGCCAAACAGCTCGATGTGCCGGTCAAGGTGCTCTACACGCGCGAGGAAGACATTCAGCACGACATGTACCGGCCGTTCTACTACGACCGCCTCTCGGCCGGGCTCGATGCGAACGGCAAGCCCGTGGCCTGGCAGCACCGCATTGCGGGTTCGTCGATCCTCGCGCGCTTTGCGCCGCCGGCGTTCCAGCATGGCATCGATCCCGACGCTGTCGAAGTCGCCGCGGACCTGCCCTACGACCTGCCGAACCAGTTGATCGAATACGTGCGGCAGGAGCCGCATGCGGTGCCCACCGCGTTCTGGCGCGGCGTGGGGCCGACGCGCGGCACGTTCGTCGTGGAGAGCTTCATCGACGAGCTGGCCGTGGCCGCAAAAACCGATCCGGTCACGTACCGGCGCAATCTGCTCGGCAAGTCGCCGCGCGCGCTGAACGTGCTCGATGTCGCCACGCGCGCCGCCAACTGGGGACCGCCGATGCCGAAGGGCCAAGGGCGCGGCGTTTCCGTGATGCACGCGTTCGGCAGCTTCCTCTGCTTGGTCGCGGACGTCACCGTCGACGACGGCGAAGTGCGCGTGAACCGCGTGGTGTGCGCGGTGGATTGCGGCATGGCCGTGAATCCCGAAACCATCGAGGCGCAGATGCAGGGCGGTATCGTGTTCGGTATCACGGCGGCGCTTTATGGCGAGATCACGATCGAGCGCGGACGCGTCACGCAAACCAACTTCACCGACTATCGCATCCTGCGCATCGACCAGATGCCGGCCATCGAGGTGCATATCGTGAAGAGCGCCGAAGCGCCCGGAGGCATCGGCGAGCCCGGCACGGCGGCGCTCGCGCCCGCGATCACGAACGCGATCTACGCGGCCACGGGCAAGCGCGTGCGACAGTTGCCCGTGGGCCGTCAGCTCATGAACGCGGGGTCCGCCGCGAAATCGGCTTGAGGGAGGGGACCACGATGAAAACGATCAACGCCCCCCGAAGTGCTTCCCATGGTGCTCCCCGCAGCGCCCGCCAAAGCACCCGCGCAATGCGCCGCGCCCTCGGGCGAGGCTGCCGCGCCGCGGGCACCGCATTCGCCTTCGCGGTGCTTGCCTGCGTGAGCGCACGCCCCGCCCTCGCGGCCGACGCCGACGCCGCGACGATCCAGCGCGGCGCCTACCTCGCGGCCGTCGGCGACTGCGCGGCGTGCCACACCGCGCCGCACGGCAAGCCGTTCGCGGGCGGCCTGCCGATGAACACGCCACTTGGCCGCATCTACACGACCAACATCACGCCGAACCCGGACACGGGCATCGGCGGCTATACGCAAGCGGATTTCGCGCGCGCCCTGCGCGAGGGCGTCGCGAAAGACGGCCACAACCTCTACCCGGCCATGCCCTACCCCTCGTACGCGAAGGTGCGCGACGAAGACATCGCCGCGCTCTACGCGTACTTCATGCACGGCGTGCAGCCGGTGAACCAGGCCAACCGCGAGTCCGACATCAAGTGGCCGATGAACATGCGCTGGCCGCTCAAGATCTGGAACGCGGTCTTTCTCGACAAGGCCGCGTATCGGGACAAGCCGGGCAAGGACGCGGCATGGAACCGCGGCGCGTATCTCGTGCAGGGACTCGGCCATTGCGGCTCGTGCCACACGCCGCGCGGCATCGCGTTCAACGAGAAGGCGCTCGACGAAAGCGGCGACGCATGGCTCACGGGCGCGCTGCTCGACGGCTGGTACGCCTCGAACCTGACCGGCGAGCACAATACGGGCCTCGGGCGCTGGAGCAAAGCGGATCTCGCTCAGTTCCTGAAAACGGGGGCGAACTCGCACGCCTCGGCGTTCGGCTCGATGACCGACGTCATCAACAAGAGCACGCAGACGATGAACGACGCGGATGTGAACGCGATCGCAGCCTACCTGAAGTCGTTGCCGGCGGCGGGCGGCGACGGGCGGCCCGCCTACGCTTACGATGGCGAGGCGACGAAGGTGTCGCTCTCACGCCCGGCGAACGATGCGGGCGCACGCGTCTACACCGCGTATTGCATGCACTGCCACGGCGCGGACGGGCGCGGCTTCGCGCCGATGTTCGCGCCGCTCGCGGGTAACCCGAACGTGCTGGAGAACGATGCGTCGTCGCTCATCAACGTCACGCTCAATGGCACGGGCGATCTCGTGATCCAGGGCATTCCCGCGCCGTATCCGATGCCGTCTTACTCTGGAGTCCTCAGCGACCAGCAGATCGCTGACGTGCTCACGTTCATCCGTGCAGGCTGGAACAACAAAGCGGGTGCGGTGAGCGTGGCGCAGGTCGCGAAGATGCGCTCGCAGACGCAGGCCGCGCGCTAGAACGAGGAGTGGAGTGCGGAAGGTCTGGGCAGCGCGCCGGCCGTCGAACTGCGGCCGGCGCGCTCGTGGGCAGGCGTTAGTGCGCGATGGGTTGCGTCACGTCCTGGCCGAACCAGTGCATGGAAATCTTCTTGAGCGTGCCGTCCTGCTTAAGCGAAGTCAGCGCGTCGTCGAGCGCCTTGGCGAACTTCGGATTGCCCTTGCGGAACGGAATGGCCATTTCCTGATCGGCGCCCTTCAACACCGCGCCCGCTCGAAGCGGCAGCTGCGACGTCTTGATGATGTACGGCAGCATCAGGCGGTCGTCCATTGTCGCGTCGATGCGCTTGGCGGCCAGGTCGCGCAGCTTCTCGGGCGCGCCCGGATAGGTCTGCACGTTGATGCCGGGCACGGCACGCGCCATCTGGTCATAGTTGGTCCCGAGCGTCACGCCGAGCTTGTTGTCGCCCTTGAACTCGTCGAGCGCCTTGAACTCGCGCTTGTCGTCGGCGCGCTGGATCAGCTGGGCGGCCGAGTACGTATACGGCTGGCTGAAGTCGAGCGCCTGCTGGCGTTGCGGCGTGATGGTCACCTGATTGACGATCACGTCGAATTTGCCGGCCTGCAGCGCGGCGATGATGCCGCTCCACTCCGTGGGAATGAATTCGGGCTTGACGCCGAGCTTGGCCGCCACGGCCTTTGCGACATCCACGTCGAAGCCGACGAGCTGGCCGCTGGCGTCACGCGAATCGAACGGCGGATAGGTGCCTTCGAGACCGATCCTGAGCACCCCGGACTGTTTGACGGAGTCCAGCAAATCTTCCGCATGAGCGGCCACGGCGGTAAAACCGAGCGCAGATACGGCAAGCGCGCTTGTGAGCAGGAACTTCGACAACTTCATTCAACCTCTCCTTTTTATCTGGGTATTGAATTGCGCAACCCGTGTGTGGCTCCGGCCCGCATTCCATACATTCGCGCGAGCCGCGATAGCGGTTCGATTCGGCCGGAGGCCTTCGCGATGGCGCGTGAGCGGCCCCCCGGGGCCGCGTCGGTAGAGAATACTACGATCGGCA
>NZ_DATJWR010000491.1:0-23853 GCF_035501035.1 Paraburkholderia sp. | reverse complement strand
CTACCTCGGCATGCACTTCTTCACGAACGATGGCGGCGGTAACGCCATGCTGTACCTGAACCTGATCTGGGCCTGGGGTCACCCCGAGGTGTACATCCTGATCCTGCCGGCGTTCGGTATCTTCTCGGAAGTCGTTGCTACGTACGCCAAGAAGCCGCTGTTCGGCTACAAGGCGATGGTCTACGCGACCTGCGCGATCATGGTTCTGGCATTCGTCGTGTGGCTGCACCACTTCTTCACGATGGGTTCGGGCGCCGACGTGAACGCGTTCTTCGGTATCGCCACGATGGTGATCTCGATCCCGACGGGCGTGAAGATCTTCAACTGGCTGTTCACGATCTACCGCGGCCGCCTCGAGTTCAACTCGTCGGTGCTGTGGACGATCGGCTTCATGGTCACCTTCACCATCGGTGGCATGACCGGCGTGATGATGGCGATCCCGGGCGCGGACTTCGTGCTCCACAACTCGCTGTTCCTGATCGCGCACTTCCACAACGTGATCATCGGCGGCGTGCTGTTCGGCTATCTCGCCGGCATGAACTACTGGTTCCCGAAGGCATTCGGCTTCAAGCTCAACGAAAAGCTCGGCAAGCGCGCATTCTGGTTCTGGCTCACGGGCTTCTACGTTGCCTTCACGCCGCTGTACGTGCTCGGCTTCATGGGCGCAACCCGCCGTCTGAACCACTACGACAATCCGGCATGGCATCCGTGGATGGTCATCGCCTGGTTCGGCGCCGTGCTCGTGCTGATCGGCATCGTTCACCAGTTCCTGCAGCTGTACGTTTCGATCCGCGACCGCAACCTGCCGGAAAATCGCGACCTGACGGGCGATGCGTGGGGTGGCCGTACGCTGGAATGGGCGATCTCGTCGCCGCCGCCGTCGTATAACTTCGCAGTCATCCCGCACGTGAGCGAACTCGACGAGTTCCAGCACATGAAGGACATGGGCCGTGAAACGCCGGACGTCGTGAACACGAAGTACACCGACATCCACATGCCCTCGAACACGAGCGCGGGTTTGTTCATCGGTCTCTTCAGCCTGGTGCTCGGCTTTGCTGGCATCTGGCACATCTGGTGGCTCATGATCGCTGGCTTCGTCGGCATTATCGCGACGGCTATCGGCTACAGCTTCCAGAAGAACGAAGGCTATTACATCCCGGCCGCCAAGGTCCGGGCAGACGAAGAAGCGCGTAATCGCGCACTGGTCAAGGCATTCGCTGACAAGCAACGCCGTGGCAAGGTTGAAGAAGCACTGGAGGCCAACTGATGTTGACGAAGACAAGTGCGGCCGCACTGGCGGAGCACGATCACCATGATCACCCGCCGTCACACTCGGTGTTCGGCTTCTGGCTGTACCTGATGACGGACTGTATTCTGTTCGGCTCGCTGTTCGCAGTGTTCGCCGTGATGCAGAACCAGTTCGCAGGCGGCCCGACCGGCAAGGACCTGTTCGACATCCCGGGCGTCGCGATGGAAACGGCAGTGCTGCTGCTGTCGTCCATCACGTACGGCTTCGCGATGATCGGCGCGTACAAGAAGCGCACCGGCCAGGTGCTGTTCTGGCTGGCCGTTACCTTCCTGCTGGGCGCGACGTTCCTGTATTTCGAACTGCATGAATTCGCGCACATGATCGCCGAGGGCAACGGCCCGCAGCGCAGCGCGTTCCTCTCGTCGTTCTTCACGCTGGTGGCCACCCACGGTATCCACGTGACGTTCGGCATGATCTGGATGATCGTGCTGATGGTTCAGACGCTCAAGGCGCCGGAACTGGGCGAGCGCGAAATTCGCCGCCTGTCGTGCCTGAGCCTCTTCTGGCACTTTCTGGACATCGTCTGGATCTGCGTGTTCTCCTTTGTTTATCTTGCGAGCGTGATCTAAATGAGTGCTCATCCTATCCACGAAGAAGAAAGCCACGGCAGCTTCGGCGGCTATCTGGCCGGTTTCGTCCTGGCGGTGGTGCTCACGGCCGCTTCGTTCTGGCTCGTGCTGCATGGCGGCTTTCCGCGCGAAACCGCGCTGATCGGCCTGGCCGTGCTGGCCGTCGTGCAGATCGTGGTTCACCTCGTGTTCTTCCTGCACATGAACACGTCGTCGGGCCAGCGCTGGAATGTGACCGCATTCGGCTTCACGGCGTTGACGGTGCTGATCGTCGTGATCGGCACGCTGTGGGTCATGCACAACGTCAGCATGAACATGATGTCGCGTTAAGCGTCATCGTTGTCTGGCTTGCGCTCCGGTCGTTTCGCGGGGCGCGGCAAGGAAACGCCGCCAGGCCTTCGGGCCGGCGGCGTTTTTCTTTTGTGCCTGCGAATATTGCTTCGGAAAGATTTCGTGGCGCAAACGCCTGTGCCTTCACACTGCGAAGCGCTGGCGCACGATTTTCGCGACGGCCTTGCCGAGGCGATGGTGCTGCGCGGCCTCGAGGTGAATGCCGTCCGTGGGGCTGACCGTGGCGACCTCGCCAGCATCGAGGAACGCCGAGCCGTACTTCACGGCCACGCGCTCGTAGAGTGGCGCGAGCAGCCGCGATCTGGCCGCGCCGCCCGTGAACATCTCGCCGAGAAAACCGACTTCTTCGATGGGCACCGGCGACATGAGCAGCACATGCGGTGTCGCGCCACCGGGACCGGCGCGGCACGCGACGAGCGTTTCGAGCAGCACGTCGACCGAGTTCGCGATGTCGGCGGGCGTGACGGAAAAGCGCGCCTTGAGGTCGTTGGTGCCGAGCATCAGCACGACCACGTCGACGGGCAACTGGCTTTCGAGGCACGGGCGCAGGTAGGCGAGCCCGTTCTTGTGCCGACCCGCGATCGGATCGTCGTGAACCGTGGTGCGCGCGGGCAGGCCTTCTTCGATGATCGTCCAGGCCGGCCCCAGCACTTCGCGCAGCACGCCGGGCCAACGGTCGGAGGGGCCGAAACGCTCGAGCACGCCGGGCACCGTGATCGGTTTCGTGCCGTGCGTATTGGAATCGCCGTAACAGAGCAGGGTGCGTGATGTCATGGGTTGCCTCTGGTGTGGTGCGGTTGCGGGTTGCCGATGCGAAATTCCAGCAGGGCGGTGTGCGCTGCCGGGCTGCAATGCCACTACTCAGCGTGTGAGATTACTAGACGACTGGTCTAATCGCTCTGTAACATGCCGTCTCATGAATGCAGCGGCAGCCGTCGAAGTGCGGCAACACATCCTCGATACCGCCATGCCCATCCTGCTGGGCAAAGGCTTTTCCGCGGTCGGTCTCAACGAGATCCTCGCGGCAGCGGGTGTCCCCAAGGGTTCGTTCTATCACTATTTCGGTTCGAAAGAAGCGTTCGGCGAAGCCTTGCTCACGTCGTATTTCGCCGAATATGCGGAGCGCCTCGACGACCTGCTCGTGCGGCAACCGGGTACGGCTGCGCAGCGGCTCATGCGTTACTGGGACGATTGGCGCATGATCCAGTGCGCCGACGACCCGGTGGGTAAGTGCCTCGTGGTGAAGCTGGGGGCCGAGGTGAGCGACCTCTCCGCGGCGATGCGCGACGTACTGCGGCGCGGCACGAATGCGATCGTCTCCCGCATTGCGGCTTGCATCGAGGAGGGGCGCGCCGATGGCTCGCTCGCGGGCGTAAGCGACGCCATGACGACGGCGACGATGCTGTACGAACTGTGGCTCGGCGCGACGCTGCTGGAGAAGATGCATCGTGACCGCCGGCCGCTCGACACCGCCATGACCACGACGCGAATCCTGCTGAACCTGGCGCCTGGCGGCTGATCGAATGCGGAGCAGCGGCGGCAGCGGCGCCTGAACGAAGCCGCGATTGCCGCGCATTGCGCGGATCAACTAGACGACCGGTCTAATAGCGCATGTGCGATGCCGATGACACCTGTTTCCACAGGGCGCGCGAGCGCCCGAAACTCACCAATAAAGGAACGCCGATGAAGGTACTGATCGTTTTGACCTCGCACGAGGATCTCGGCAATACGGGCAAGAAAACGGGCTTCTGGCTAGAGGAGTTCGCCGCGCCTTATTACGCGCTGCGCGACGCAGGCGCGGAACTCACGCTCGCTTCGCCCAAGGGTGGCCAGCCGCCGCTCGATCCGAAGAGCAGCGACCCCTCGGCGCAGACCGATGCGACACGACGTTTCGCATCCGATACCGAAGCGCAAACGGCGCTTGCCAATACGAAACGTCTCGCCGATGTCGACGCGGGTGCGTTCGACGCCGTGTTCTATCCGGGCGGCCACGGCCCGCTCTGGGATCTGGCCGAAGACCCGGTGTCGATCGCGCTGATCGAAAAGACGATTGCGGCTGGCAAGCCCGTTGCCGCCGTCTGCCACGCGCCGGCCGTGCTGCGCCACGTGAAGGGCGCGGACGGGCGGCCGCTCGTGACCGGCAAGTCCGTTACCGGTTTTTCCAACGCGGAAGAGGCGGCGGTGCAACTGACCGACGTCGTGCCGTTCCTCGTCGAAGACATGCTGAAGGCGAATGGCGGCCAATACACGAAGGCCGCCGACTGGCAGCCGCACGTGGCCACCGACGGCCTGCTCATCACGGGGCAGAATCCGGCGTCGTCGGAGCCGGTTGCCGAGGCCTTGATCGAGGCACTGCGCCGCGCTTGAGCGCGCAGGTGTCTGCTGACCGTGGGTGAGTGCGTGCCACGCGCGTCTCGGTCGCGCATTTTCCCCTTGTTCCCTTTTCCTTTCGGCAACGCTGCGTGCGCCACTCGCAGCGGCTGGCCGACTGTGCGTAGCCGGAAGGAAGCTCCATGTTTCTGCCAACCGACGCACATGCCGCGCGCCTCGCGCGGCATGTGCCAATGAGGAGAGCTGTAGATGTCCGCATTGTTTGAACCGCTCAAGCTCAAGGGTGTGTCCCTGCGCAACCGCATCGCCGTGCCGCCGATGTGCCAGTACATGGCCGTCGACGGCGTGATCAACGACTGGCACCACGTGCATTACGCGCAGATCGCGCGCGGCGGCGCCGGCCTCGTGATCGTCGAGGCGACGGCGGTCTCGCCCGAAGGCCGCATCACGCCGGGTTGTACCGGCCTGTGGAACGACGCACAGGCCGAGGCATTCAAGCCGACCGTCGCGGCGATCAAGGCGGCGGGCGCCGTGCCCGGCATTCAGATTGGGCACGCAGGCCGCAAGGCGAGCGCGAATCGCCCGTGGGAAGGCGACGACCATATTGCCGATGGCGACGCGCGTGGCTGGCCGACGATCGCGCCGTCCGCGATCGCATTCGGCGCGCATCTGCCGAAGGTGCCGAAAGCGATGACGCTCGACGACATCGCACGCGTGCGCGAGGACTTCGTGGCCGCGGCGAAGCGCGCGCTCGACGCCGGCTTCGAATGGCTCGAACTGCATTTTGCGCACGGCTATCTCGGCCAGAGCTTCTTCTCCGGGCATTCGAACCAGCGCGACGACGCGTATGGCGGCAGCCTCGAAAACCGCAGCCGTTTCCTGCTGGAAACGCTGGCCGCGGTTCGCAAGGTCTGGCCGGAGCACCTGCCGCTCACAGCCCGTTTCGGTGTGATCGAGTACGACGGCTGCGATGAAGAGACGCTCGCCGAATCGATCGAGCTCGCCAAGGGCTTCAGGCGCGAAGGGCTCGACATGCTGAACGTGAGCGTCGGCTTCTCGACGCCCACCGCTCAGATTCCGTGGGCACCCGCGTTCCTCGCGCCGATCGCGCAAAAGGTGCGCCGGGCGGCGGGGTTGCCGGTGTCGTCGGCGTGGGGGATCGGCACGCCTGCGCTGGCGGAGCGCACGGTGGCCTCGGAGCAGCTCGACCTCGTGATGGTGGGACGCGCGCATCTCGCGAATCCGCATTGGCCGTACCACGCGGCCCAGGAGCTCGGCGTCGAGCGTGCGGCATGGACGTTGCCCGCACCGTACGCACACTGGCTCGAGCGCTATAAGGCTGGCTGAACGTTATCGACCGTCGCGTAGCGCAAGAAGATCGGCGCGTGGGTGACGGAACGGCACGAGCTGACGATGTTGGTGGGCGTGGAAGTCGCGCGCTGAAAGCGTGCTTCGCTTCGCGTTCGCCGTATCAGATGCGCTGCGCCGGGCGTCGCTTGGCGGCGGCGCCCGGCGCATTTGTTCTCGAGCCTCGCGCGCCGCTCAGGCGGCCATATCGAGTACGACGCGCCCTTCGATCTCGCCGCGCTCCATGCGTGCAAACACGTCGTTGATGTTTTCGAGCTTGTCGGTGGAGACGGTCGCCTTGACCTTGCCTTCCTGCGCGAACATCAGCGACTCTTCGAGATCGAGACGCGTGCCGACGATCGAGCCGCGCACCGTCACGCCACCCAGCACCATGTCGAAGATCGGCAGCGGGAAGTCGCCCGGCGGCAGCCCGTTCAGCGACACCGTGCCGCCCCGGCGCACCATGCCGAGCGCTTGCGAAAACGCGATCGGCGAAACCGCGGTCACGAGTACGCCGTGCGCGCCGCCGATCTCCTTCTTCAGGTACGCGGCGGGATCGGTCGTCTTTGCATTGACCGTCACGGTCGCGCCGAGACGCTTCGCGAGGTCCAGCTTCTTGTCGTCGATATCGACGGCCGCGACATTGAGCCCCATTGCGCGTGCGTATTGCACGGCCATGTGACCGAGGCCGCCCACGCCGGAAATCACGACCCAGTTGCCGGGCCGCGTGTCGGTGACCTTCAGGCCCTTGTAGACCGTCACGCCTGCGCAGAGCACGGGTGCCACCTCGATGAAGTCGACGCTCTGCGGCAGCAGGCCAACGTAATTCGCGTTGGCCTTTGCGTATTGCGCGAAGCCGCCGTTGACCGAATAGCCGGTGTTTTGCTGCTGCTCGCAGAGCGTTTCCCAGCCGCCGAGACAATGTTCGCAATGGCCGCAGGCCGAGTAAAGCCACGGAATGCCGACGCGATCGCCTTCCTTGACGTGCGTGACGCCGGTGCCCACCCCCACCACGTACCCCACGCCTTCGTGACCGGGGATGAACGGCGGTTGCGGTTTGACCGGCCAGTCGCCGTGCGCGGCGTGCAGGTCCGTATGGCAGACGCCGCATGCCTCGATCTTCACGAGCAGTTCGCCCGGACCCGGGCTCGGGACGGTCACCTCCTCGAGAACGAGGGGTTGGCCAAACGCGCGAACTACCGCAGCTTGCATCGTTTTGCTCATCGTCGTACTCCAGAGTAGCGGCGCGCGGCCGGATGCGGAGCGCATCGCGGTGTCGCCGCGCGTCCACGCCTGGCTTTCGAGTTTGAAGGAAACCCACCTGGCGCGCGATGAAGGTGTGCATGTTTTGCTTGTCGGCCGAAAAGTTTTCGAACGAAGCTGCCGTTAACATCGGTTAAGAGGTGGTGACGATGCGTAAGCAAATGAAAGATCCTGGGCCCGGGATTGCTGCGCGCGTTGCGCACGTTGCGCCTGTGCGGCGAAGTGCGATTGACCGCGACCTGTGGCATGTATCCGGTAAACCCAATGCAGACTGATTCCCTCTTCGAACGCGCGAGCCAGAGCCATTTCGCAGGCGACCTCGCGCATGCGCGTCAGTTGTATGTGCAACTGCTTGCCGTCGATGCATCGCACGCCGCCGCGATGTTTCGTCTTGCCGTGATCGGCTTGCAGGAAGGCGCGCCGGCCGTAGCGATCGACTGGCTTCAGCGTGCGCTCGCCATCGAGCCCGGCCAGCGGCGCTATCGCGAGGCGTTGGCGCAGGCGTGCGCAATGGCCGGACGCCATGCCGACGCGGCGGCGCTCTATCGCGGGCTCCTCGCAGAAGACGCCTCCTCGGCCGACTGCTGGTGCGGGCTCGGCTCGGCATTGCAGGCGCAGCGCGCACTGGGCGAGGCGGTTGACGCATGGCGGGGAGCGTTGGAATGCGACGCGACGCGCGGCGACGCCTGGAACAATCTCGGCAATTGCCTTCGCCTGCTGGGCGAACCCGGCGAGGCCCAGGCGGCTTATCGGCAAGCGCTCGCCGTGCAACCGGGCGACGCCAACGCGTTGACGAATCTCGGCACGTTGCTGCAGGAGCAGGGGTGTGACGAGGAATCGCTCGAGATCCTGCGTGCCGCGTTGGCGGCGGCGCCTGACACGGTGCCCGCCATGATCAACCTTGGCGTGCAGTTGACGCGCCTCGACCAGCTGAACGAAGCCTTGCACCTGCTCGAGCGTGCCGTGGCTCTCGACCCGCGGATCGCGCATGCCGCGTATAACTACGGCATCGCGCTTCAGAAGCTCGGCCGCCTGCGCGACGCCGAGGCGCAATATCGCCGTGCGCTCGCGCTCGACCCGGCGCATGCGGAGGCGGCCAACAACCTCGGCAACGTGTGCCGCGATCTCGGCGAGCATCGGGCCGCGCACGAAGCGTACGAGGCGGCTCTGCGCGTGCGGCCCGATTTCGTCGACGCGTACAACAACGCCGCCAACCTGATGCGCACGCTCGGCCGCCTCGAGGAGGCGCAAACGCTGCTTCGCAAGGCCCTCGCATTCGACCCGTCGCGCTCGGCGACGCTCAACAACCTCGGCAACGTGCTCAAGGACAGCGGCGAACTGGACGAAGGCATCGAATCCTTTCGGCGGGCGGTGGCGAGCGAGCCCGATAACCTCATTGCGCACAGCAACCTCTTGTACGCATTGTCGTTCCAGACTCACGATCCGCATGTGATTCTCGAGGAGACGCGTCGCTGGTCGGCGCAGCACGAGGCGCCGCTGTGCGCTTCGCGTACGAGCGTACATGTCGAATCTGCGCAGGGAAGGCGATTGCGTGTGGGTTACGTGTCGGCGGATTTTCGTGAGCATTGCCAGGCATTATTCATGACGCCGCTGCTCGCCCATCATGACCGCATGCGCTTCGAAATTCACGCGTATTCGAGTGTGGTGAAACCCGATGCGACGACTGCACGCCTCGCCGGATGCGTCGAGAAGTGGCACGACGTCCGCACGTTGAGCGACGCAGCGCTGGCGGACAAGATTCGCGTGGACGGCATCGATATCCTCGTCGATCTCACGATGCACATGTCCGATGGCCGGCCTTTGCTGTTTGCGCGCAAGCCGGCGCCCGTGCAGGTTGCCTGGCTTGCGTACCCTGGGACCACCGGAATCGACGCGATCGACTGGCGGCTCACCGATCCCTGGCTCGATCCGCCTGCGCACGATAGCCATTACAGCGAGCGGTCGTGGCGCCTTCCACACACGTTCTGGTGCTATGACCCGCTTGCTTCGGAACCCGAAGTGAATGCGTTGCCGGTCCTGAGCGCGGGCCACATCACGTTCGGCAGCCTGAACAATCCCTGCAAGCTCACGCAAGCGACGCTGCACCTGTGGGCGCGCGTTTTCGGACGCTTGCCCACTGCGCGTCTCGTGCTCATGGCAGCGGAAGGCGACGCGAGACGCCGCCTCGCAGAGCGGCTCGCGCAGGCCGGAATCGACCCGGCGCGTGTGCGCTTCCTGCCGTTCAGGCCGCGCGACGCCTATCTGCGCAGCTATCACGAGATCGATCTCGGGCTCGACACGCTGCCGTACAACGGCCATACCACTTCGCTCGACGCGCTATGGATGGGCGTGCCCGTGGTCACGCGCATCGGGCCGACCGTGGCGGGGCGCGCGGGATTGAGCCAGCTGGCGAATCTCGGGCTCGCCGAACTCGCCGCCGATTCCGACGAGGCATTCGTGGAGACTGCAGTGAGCGTCGCGAGTGATCTGCCGCGCCTCGCGAGCCTGCGCAGTACGCTGCGCGAGCGCATGGCGCAATCGCCGCTCATGGACGGCCAGCGTTTTGCGCGCGGCGTCGAGGCGGCTTACGAAGGCATGTGGCGCGCCGCGACGCGATGAGGTCATCTGGCGCGTAATTTTGCGACATTGCGCCACGTTGCAGCGCCAGACGCACGGCCTGCGTGCTGTATAAATATACAGTAGAATCTCAGCCAGACAGCCAGGGCCGCGCGTCGATTTCTCCACGCGCGCCGCGCTGCAAGCTGCCGGGCTGCACCTCAATCGCGCGCTGCCCGGCCCCACGCGTGTGATCCAGCCGGAATGCCAGCGCAAGTGAGCGAAAACCGATCCATCCGAATCCGTGGTGCCCGCCAGCACAACCTCAAAAACCTCGACCTCGATCTGCACACCGGTGAAATGACGGTCGTCACCGGGCCGTCCGGCTCGGGCAAATCGAGTCTCGTCTTCGATACGCTTTACGCCGAAGGCCAGCGCCGCTACGTCGAAACGTTCAGCGCCTACGCGCGCCAGTTCCTCGACCGCATGGATCGGCCGCAGGTCGATCGCGTCGACGGCGTGCCGCCGGCCATTGCCATCGACCAGACCAACCCCGTGCGCAGCTCGCGTTCCACGGTTGGCACGATGACCGAGCTGAACGACCATCTGAAGCTGCTTTATGCGCGCGCCGCGAATCTGTTCGACCGCGTGAGCGCGCAGCCCGTGCGCCACGATACGCCCGAGACGATTTACGCCGAACTGCTGGCGCGCACCGCTGCGGGCGACCCGCGCCTCGTGGTCACGTTCCCGGTCGAGCTACCCGATACGACCACCGAGGAAGAAGTCGCGCAGTGGCTTTCCGCGAGCGGGTATACGCGGGTGCAGGCGCAGCGCGAGGTGAAAACCGCCGAAGGCACGCGCAAGGTGCTCGACGTGGTCGCCGACCGTTTCCGCATGCAGAACGTGGAAAAAAGCCGCGCGATCGAGGCGATCGAAGCCTCGCTCAGGCGCGGCGGCGGGCGCGCGAACATCTACGTGCTGCCCGCCAGCGATGCTGATGCGCCGGCCGAAGCGGCGGCCGCGCCGCAGATCTGGCGCTTCTCGACCGGCCTGCACTGCCCGGAGAGCGATCTTCGCTATGGCGACCCACAGCCCGCGCTGTTCTCGTTCAACTCGGCCTATGGCGCGTGCGACGTGTGCCGCGGCTTTGGCCGCGTGATCGGCGTCGACTGGGGGCTCGTGATCCCCGACGAGCGCAAGACGCTGCGCGGCGGCGCGATCAAGCCACTGCAAACGCCGGCATGGAAGGAGTGTCAGGACGACCTGATGCGCTACTCGGCCAAGGCGGGCATTCCGCGCGACACGGCGTGGTCGGAGCTCACCGAGGCGCAGCGCGACTGGGTCATCAATGGCGCGCCGGACTGGAAGGGGAGCTGGCAAACGCAGTGGTACGGCGTGAAGCGCTTTTTCCAGTATCTGGAGTCGAAAGCCTACAAGATGCACATTCGCGTGCTGCTGTCGAAGTATCGCAGCTACACGCCGTGCGAAACGTGCGGCGGCGCGCGCCTGAAAACCGAGGCCTTGCTGTGGCGTCTCGGCACGCAGCAGAATGCGGACGACGTGCTCGCGCCGTCGGCGCGCTTCCTGCCGCATGGCGTGGACTGGACACGCACGCAGCTCGAAGCGCTGCCTGGCCTCACGGTTCACGACGTGATGTTGCTGCCGATCGAGCGCATTCGCCGCTTCTTCGACAATCTTTCGCTATCCTCAGCATTGCTCGACGACGCGCTGAAGCTGCTACTCGCGGAAGTGCGCACGCGGCTCAAATACCTCTGCGACGTGGGCCTCGGCTATCTCACGCTCGACCGCCAGAGCCGCACGCTCTCGGGCGGCGAAGTCCAGCGCATCAACCTCACAACGGCGCTCGGCACGTCGCTCACGAAAACGCTTTTCGTGCTCGACGAGCCGAGCATCGGCCTGCATCCGCGCGATTTGAACCGTATCGTCGAAGCGATGCATCGCCTGCGCGACGCGGGCAACACGCTCGTCGTGGTCGAGCACGACCCGTCGGTGATGCTGGCGGCGGACCGCCTGATCGACATGGGCCCCGGCCCCGGCGAGCGCGGCGGCACGATCGTTTATGACGGCACGCCCGCCGACATCCGTTCCTCGGGCACCTTGACCGGCGAATACCTGGGCGGCCATCGCGCTGTCGCCGATGCCTCGCACTGGGCGCGCCGTCCGGTGGATGCCGCCACGCCGAGCCTGTTGCTCGAAGGCGCGAGCGAGCACAATCTGCGCGACGTGACGGTGCAGATTCCGCTGCAGCGCCTCGTTTGCGTGACGGGCGTGTCGGGTTCGGGCAAGTCGACGCTCGTGCAGGACGTGCTCTATCCCGCGCTCGCGCGCCATCTGGGCAAGGCCACCGAAGCGCCGGGCACGTACCGTAAGCTGAGCGGCGCGCAGAGCATCAACGACGCCGTGTTCGTCGACCAGTCGCCGATCGGCAAGACGGCGCGCTCGAATCCGGCCAGCTATGTCGGCGCGTTCGACGAGATCCGCAAGCTGTTCGCGAAGGCGACGCTCGCGAAACAGCGTGGCTATAGCGCCGGCATGTTCAGCTTCAATTCGGGCGAAGGGCGTTGCCCGACCTGCGGCGGCTCGGGCTTCGAGCACATCGAGATGCAGTTCCTGAGCGACGTGTATCTGCGTTGCCCCGATTGCGACGGCAGCCGCTATCGTGCGGAAGTGCTCGAAGTGAAGATCGAGCGAGGCGGCCGCACGTTGTCGGTGGCGGACGTGCTCGACCTCACGGTGAGCGAGGCGGTGCAATGCTTTACTGAGGATGCCGAAGTATTGCGCGTGCTGCAGCCGATCGTGGATGTGGGCCTCGAATACGTGAAGCTCGGCCAGCCAGTGCCGACGCTTTCGGGCGGCGAGGCGCAACGCCTCAAGCTCGCGGGCTATCTCGCCGAAACCGCGCAGTCGCGCGGCAAGGAAGCGGGCGGGCGCCTCTTCATGTTTGACGAGCCGACCACCGGCCTGCATTTCGACGACATCGCCAAGCTCATGCGTGCCTTCGGCAAGCTGCTCGCGGGCGGCCATTCGCTGCTCGTGATCGAGCACAACCTCGACGTGATCCGCGCGGCCGACTGGCTCATCGATCTCGGTCCGGAAGGCGGCGACGCAGGCGGTGAAGTGGTGTGCGTCGGCACACCCGAGGACGTGGTCGCTTGTCCGCGCTCGCATACGGGCGCGGCGCTCGAGCGCTATGAAGCGGCGCTCGGCAGCGGCGTCGAACTGGTCGCCGAAGAAGAGGGCGTGGCGCTGCAAAGCGCGTTGCGCGCGGCCCAGGCTCGCCGAGAGATGCAGGGCGAGGATGTCGTGCGCATCGTCAATGCGCGCGAGCACAACCTCAAGGCGCTCGACGTCGATATTCCGCACGGACGCTTCAACGTGATCACGGGCGTCTCGGGCTCGGGCAAATCCACGCTCGCATTCGACATCCTCTTTCACGAAGGCCAGCGCCGCTACCTCGAATCGCTCAACGCCTACGCGCGCTCGATCGTGCAGCCCGCGGGGCGGCCCGAAGTCGACGCCGTGTATGGCATTCCCCCCACTGTCGCGATCGAACAGCGCCTTTCGCGCGGCGGGCGCAAGAGTACGGTCGCCACGACCTCGGAGGTGTGGCACTTCCTGCGCCTGCTTTACGTGAAGCTCGGCGTGCAGCATTGCGTGCACGACGGCACGCCGGTCACGTCGCAGAGCGTCGATGCGATCGTCGCGCAACTGCTGCGCGAGCATCGCGGCGAGCACGTCGGCTTGCTCGCGCCGCTCGTCGTCAATCGCAAGGGCGTGTACACCGACCTCGCCAAATGGGCGAAGGCGCGCGGCAACACGCATTTGCGCGTCGACGGCGAATTCCTGCCCGTCGCGCCGTGGCCCAGGCTCGACCGCTTCCGAGAGCACACGATCGAGCTGCCCGTGGGAGACCTCATGATCGAGCCGGAAAACGAGGCGCAATTGCGCACCATGCTCGCCGCCACGCTCGAAGCGGGCAAGGGCGTCGTGCATCTGCTCGCGCCGCTCGACGGCCTCGACCATGCGCTCGGCAACGGCGGCTCGACGGCGCGCATCGGCACGGTGAAGGTGCTTTCGACGCGGCGCGCGTGCCCGGTGTGCGGCACGAGCTATCCCGAACTCGATCCGCGCATGTTCTCGTACAACAGCAAGCACGGCTGGTGCACGAGCTGCGTGGGCACGGGTCTCGCGCTCACGCGCGAGCAACGCGCTGCCTACGACGACACGATCGTCGCCGACGATAACCGCGGCCGCGAGCAGACCTTGCCTTCCGAGGAGCAGGAGCCCGAAGGCGTGGCCGACGAGCCGTGCGCGGATTGCGGCGGAACGCGCCTGAATGCGGAGGCACGCGCCGTGACGTTCGACGAGCATCCGATCGTCGACGTCGCGCAGTGGACCGTGGCCGATACGCGCCGCTGGGTCGATGCACTCGAACTCAACGGCCGCGACGCGCAGATCGCGCGCGACGTGGTGAGTGAGATTCGCAGCCGCCTGCAGTTCCTCGAGGAAGTCGGGCTCGGCTATCTGAGCCTCGATCGCGCGGCGCCGAGCCTCTCGGGCGGCGAGGCGCAGCGCATTCGACTTGCCGCGCAGCTGGGCAGCAATCTGCAGGGCGTGTGCTACGTGCTGGACGAACCGACCATCGGCTTGCATCCGCGCGACAACCAGATCCTGCTCGACGCGCTACGCAACCTCGGTGAAAAGGGCAATACGCTGGTCGTGGTCGAGCACGACGAGGACACGATCCGGCGCGCCGATCACATCATCGACATCGGGCCTGGTGCGGGCAAGCGCGGCGGCAGGGTGGTCGCGCAGGGCAGCGTGGCGGACCTCGCGGCGCAGCCCGATTCGCTCACGGGCCGCTATCTCGCGCACCCGATCGTGCATCCGCTGCAGCCGCGGCGCGAAGTGCGGCCCACGCGCGCGGGCCGCGAGGCGGTGCCGGGGCAGTGGCTCACGGTGCACGGCGGCAAACTGCACAACCTGCGCAACGTGACGGCGCAGATTCCGCTCGGAAGGCTCGTGGCGATCACGGGCGTGAGCGGTTCCGGCAAGTCCACGCTCGCGCGCGACGTGCTGCTCGGCAATCTGCTCGACGCGGTGGGGCGCTCGGTGCTCTCTTCTCCGGCCGAGCGCCGCGCGCGCAAGGCCGTGAAGGACAAAGCGCCGAGCGCGGCGGAGCGCCGCTCGAGTGTGCTCGCGCGCACGAGCGCCAAGCCGAAGCTCGAGGTTTCGCATGCATGGCAAGGCTGCGACTCGATTAGCGGATGGGAAAGCATCGACCGTGTGCTCGAAGTCGACCAGACGCCAATCGGAAAGACGCCGCGCTCGTGTCCCGCGACCTATATCGGCGTGTGGGACGCGATCCGCCGGCTCTTCGCCGATACGCTCGAGGCGCGCGCGCGCGGCTATAGCGCGTCGCGTTTCTCGTTCAATACCGGCGACGGACGCTGCCCCGCATGCGAAGGCCAGGGCGTGCGCACCATCGGCATGAGCTTCCTGCCCGACGTGAAGGTGCCGTGCGACGTCTGTCACGGTCAGCGCTTCAACCCGGAAACGCTGGCTGTCACGTGGCGCGGCCGGAACATCGGCGAAGTGCTGACGATGGAGATCGACGAGGCGGTGGAGTTTTTCGCGTCGATCACGAGCATCGGGCATCCGCTGCAGCTCATGAAGGACGTGGGTCTCGGCTATCTCACGCTCGGCCAGCCTTCGCCCACGCTCTCGGGCGGCGAGGCGCAGCGCATCAAGCTCGTGACCGAGCTCTCCAAGGTGCGCGACGACATCACGCGGCGTGGGCAGAAGGCTCCGCATACGCTCTATGTGCTCGACGAGCCGACGGTGGGCCTGCACATGGCCGACGTGGCGCGTCTCATCAGCGTGCTGCACCGGCTCGCGGACGCGGGGCATAGCGTCGTCGTGATCGAGCACGACCTCGACGTGGTCGCCGAAGCCGACTGGATCATCGACCTCGGGCCGGAAGGCGGCGTGGGCGGCGGCACCATCGTTGCGGCCGCCGACCCCGAAGGGCTTGCGAAGGTGGCGGCAAGCCATACTGGCGCGGCGCTCGCGCCGGTGCTGGCGCGTGGCGCCGCCGGCACGGACGTTGCGGATCGGAAGCCGGCGCCGCAGCGGCGGGCAATGGGTTCAACGGGGTCTCGCTGAGCGCGCGGCGCGGGCCGCAAACGCCCGCGCCG
The DNA here is from genome assembly GCF_035501035.1 of Paraburkholderia sp. Taxonomy (GTDB): domain Bacteria; phylum Pseudomonadota; class Gammaproteobacteria; order Burkholderiales; family Burkholderiaceae; genus Paraburkholderia. Next base: position 7,909 of record NZ_DATJWR010000491.1, on the reverse strand, counting down.
CCGTGAAACCGCTTGATCTGTGCGGCGGGCCCAAGGTATGATGGGTTCCGCTTGCAGCAAACGTTCGCTCACCTGTAGCGGCGTCACCTGGCGAGCGGAGCAGCGGACTGCAGATCCCCTCCGAACCGGTCACGGGTTCCCACCCAGGCCACCTCATCAGTGCAGCAAGGCTTCGCAGTCTGTTTGCGAAGCCTTTGTCTTTTCAAGAAAGACGATTCGATGCTGATCGTCGCATCGGCGCCTTGCCCTTGACGAAGCGAGAGGAATTAACGAATGTTCGACCTCGATGGAGAGGCGCGCGAACGGCTCATCCTGTGGATTCAACGCCGCATGGAAGAGTACGGCATTACGCTCGAAGAGCTTGAAGCGTCCATTGCCGAAAGCGAAAAACAACCGAAGTACCGCGACGCCTATGGCAATACCTGGAATGGCGAGGGCGAAATGCCGTCCTGGCTGTTGCGCTATAAGCACGCGGGACAGGATATCGAGCATTTTCGCTGTTAGCGATGAACGGTGCGTGAAGGCGCGCCGGCGTTGCAGTTCGACCGTTCGCGGCGCTCGCCGCAAAGCCCGCGCAATGCCGCGGTGCACAGTATTTTTCAGCATGGTTTTAAAATGCCTTTCGGTGTAAGACTGGTATTAATTGCGCCGGCGAATGCTTCGAGCCGGTTCCGTGCGCAATGATTTACGCATGGTTCTTTTGCGGCATTTGCGCGTGCGTAATTAGTCAGGTTTATTGAAATCGTCGGTTGGCCGCGCGATCAAGCTGCGCGACAATCTCGCCCATTGCGTTCATGCTGCGGCAGGGAGGTTGTCATGGCGATACTCGTGCTGGGCCTCGTGATCTTCATCGGCGTGCATTCCATCCGCATCGTGGCCGGGCCATGGCGCGCGGCGCAAATCGAGCGCTTTGGCCCGCAGGCCTGGCGGGGTGCGTTTGCGGTGCTCTCGATTGCAGGCTTCGTGCTCATCGTCTATGGCTACGGCCTTTCGCGCCGCTATCCCGTGCCGATCTGGCTGCCGCCTTTCTGGATGGACGACGTCACGGCGCTGCTGGCCGCCATCGCCTTTGTGATGATCGCGGCGGCCTATGTGCCCGGCAATCACATCAAGCGCGCGCTCGGCCAGCCCTTCGTGAGCGGCGTCGCACTATGGGCGTTCGCGCATCTGCTCGCCAACGGCACGCTCCATGCCATCCTTCTATTCGCGGTTTTTCTCATCTGGGCGCTGATCGCGCTTCGCGTCGAGAACCGGCGCGATCGCGAAGCCGGCGTCGTCTATCCGCCGGGACGGGCGTCGCGCGACGGGCTCGTTGTCGTGATCGGGCTCCTGGCCTGGGCCGTGTTCGGCTTTTGGCTGCATGGCGCGTTGATCGGCATACGGCCACTCGGCTGACGCCTCGCCCGCTGCCTGGAAGCGCAGCCTCCAACTCGATCGAAAAAAATGAAGCCTGCGTATGGCAGGCTTCGCAAGGTACGGCTCGGAGTTCCGCGATCGGGTCGCGGCGGGGCGATGATGAGGCCCCTTTGTTAAGTACGCGTGAAAGTTGCGTGAAAGTGCAGGCGAGCCGGCCAGCGCTCGCCGCAATGCATCACAGATCGAAGAACACCGTTTCGCGTTCGCCCTGCATGCGGATGTCGAACGTATAGACGATGCTGCCGGCCTGCTCGCTACGGCGCGCGATGAGCGTGTCGCGGCGCGCTGCGGGCACCGATGCGAGCACCGGGTCGGCGGCGTTGGCGGCGGCCTCGTCTTCGAAGTAAATGCGCGTGAAGGTGTGCGTCAGCATCCCGCGCATCATCACGATCACGTTCAGGTGCGGCGCCTCGCCGGCGCTCGCGCTGCCCGGCTTCACTGTGTGCACGATGAAGCGATGCTGTGGATCGGTGCCGGTGCCCACGCGCGCAAAACCACGGAAGCCGTTTCGTGCGATTTCCTCACGCGAAGCCGGATAGTGCCCGTTCGAGTCGACCTGCGAGAACTCGAACATCGCGTCGAACACGCTGTTGCCGTCGCCGTCGAGCACGCGGCCAATCAGCGTGATGTGCTCGCCCGGCGTTTCAGGTCCTACGACGTCCGCCGTGAAGAGGCTCTTCAGATCGAAGTCGTATTGCTGGGGACACAGGCCGTAGGCGAAGTACGGGCCGACGGTTTGCGAAGGCGTTTCCTTGAGTGCCATGGTTCAACGCTCCGTGGGGGTTTGGTTCGGGCCGCGCAGCACGATGTCGAATTCGTAGCCAAGCGCGAAGCCTTCTTCGGTGGTGTCGAGTGAGAAGCGCGAAATCATGCGCTCGCGTGCGTGCTCGGGCGTGCCCTGGTAGATCGGATCGAACGCGAGCAGCGGGTCGCCGGGGAAATACATCTGCGTGACGAGGCGCGAGCCGAAATAATCGCCGAACAGCGAAAAGTGGATGTGATTGGGGCGCCACGCGTTCGGATGATTGCCCCAGGGGTACGCGCCCGGCTTGATCGTGAGAAAGCGGTAGCAGCCGTTGTTGTCGGTCAGGCAGCGGCCCGCGCCGAGGAAGTTGGGGTCGAGCGGCGCGTCGTGCTGGTCCTGTTTGTGGACGTAGCGGCCGGCGGCGTTGGCTTGCCAGATTTCGACCAGCGTATTGCGCACCGGCTTGCCGCCTTCGTCGAGCACGCGGCCCGTCACGATGATGCGCTCGCCGAGCGGCGCGCCATTGCGGGCAGCGTTACGCGTGAGATCGTGATCGAGCGCGCCAAGGTCGTCGGTGCCATACACGGGCGCATGCTGGTTTCGCAGCTTTTCTTTGAGCGGAATGAGCGGAAGCGTGGGGCCGCGTTTGACCGACGAACGGTACGGCGGATAAACGTACGCGGGATGCGAGTCGAAGTCGCGCGGCGACAGGATGGACTCGTCCATGGGGTGTCTCCTCGAAGGATTTTGGGGGGAAGGGGGCTCGGCGCTGCGAGTGCTTTGCGGTGCGAGCCATTGACGCCACTTTATCCAATGCGAAAAGTTATGCAAAATGATGTTTTTTCGTATCTCGTATAACGAATCGTTATGCAAAACCGGCTCGCGGACGGACGCGTCAAATTCCGACATCTGCAGTGCTTTCTGGCCGTGGCCCAGATGGGCAGCGTGCAGCAGGCCGCCGAGAGTCTTTCGGTGACGCAGCCCGCAGTATCGAAGACGATCGCGGAGCTGGAACTGGTGCTTGGCGTGAAGCTGTTCGAGCGCGGTCGCCACGGTGCGGTGCCGACGCGCGAGGGGCAGCTCTTCATGCCGCACGCGAGCGCTTGCGTGAGCGCGCTGCGTCAGGGCGTGGCCTTGCTCGCGCGCGATGAAGGCGCAGTGGCCGCTACGATCGATATCGGGATGTTGCCCACGGTGGCGACGGCCTTGCTGCCGGGCGCGCTGCGCCATTTCGGACAGGAATGGCCGCGCGTGAGCGTGCGGCTCGTGACAGGAGCCAACACGGAATTGCTCGAACGCCTGAAGACCGGCGCGATCGGCTTCGCCGTCGGCCGGCTGGCCGATCCCGAGCGCATGGTCGGCTTGAGCTTCGAGCAGTTGTACAACGAGCCCCTCGCCGTGGTGGTGCGTGCGGCGCATCCGCTGGCGCAGGGCGCGGGACTGCCCGCGCAACTCGCGACGTTTCCGCTCGTGCTGCCGCCGTTCGGCACCCTGATCCGCCAGGCCGCAGACAGCTTGCTCGCCGCGTGGGGTGCGGCGCCGCTCTCGGCGTTTGTCGAGTTGCTCTCGGTTTCGGTGGGGCGCGCGCTCGCGCTCCAGAACGACGCCGTGTGGTTCGTGCCCGCGGGCGCCGTCGAATACGACTTGCGGCGCGGGACGCTGGTGCGGTTGCCGTTGCCTTCAGCGGGTGGTGAAGAGCCGGTCGGGGTGATTCAGCGCACCGATACGCAGCCTACACTCGCCGGGCGCGCCTTGATTGAGGCGGTTCGGCGCGCCGCGCGCGAACGCGAGGTGTTGCCGGAGGGCGGGGGGGCGTCGCGGTCGCGTCGTACTCGCTCCGCGACTGCTGGCAAGCGTTCGCCCGATGCGAAAGGCTGAGGGGCCGAGAACCCGAGAACCCGAGAACCCGAGAACCCGAGAACCCGTTTCCCGGCGCCAGTCGGCCGGCAGCTACGCTTCGAGGTTCGAGGTGCCCGGCGGTTATCTCGATTAACGGTAATCCGCGATTAATTTAACGATATTTAAATAATGCTCGACACCTAATTTAACAAAATTTAAAAATCTCTCGTCAAGAATATTAGAGTATTGGCTCAATATGCGGCGATGCGTCGCGCAGCACCTTACATTTTGATAATTATCATAGTGGCTGAATGATATGGATCAAGTAAGGGGAACAAAATGCATGACGAGCGACTTGAGTTATTGCTTGCGATCTCGCGCAGAACCCTTGGTATCGAGAGCTTCGAATTGACCGGCAAACTGACAGCGGACGCCCACATGGTAAGCGCCGAGGATATCGGCCGCGCGCTGGAATCGGCATATGACGCCGGGTTGCTCGTCGGCTACCGGATGGGCCGTGCGGAGTGCGAGCAGGAAGCCTGAATATGGCGTGAGGTGATTAAGGGGCGGCGTCCTTTAGCGGGGCGGCGCCTTTTTCTTTGGGGCTTATTAAAACGATAAGTAACATTTCGCTCCGATCAAATGCCGCAGAGTCAATTCGTGCCATGCATTTTGTTAATCGATATTTTGCATTGATGGCGCGATATTTCGGTTCCTGCCAGGATGCGATTCCCGGTATTGACCGGACTGGCCCTATAGCGCTTGCATCTGGTCCGATGCCGGTCGTTTTGCGTTTCTCAAGTTCTCAATTCAGGGAGTCGCTCATGAGAAAGATTCTTCTCGTCCTCGCCGCACTCGTCGTTGCCGCTGCTGGCGTTTCGCCTGCCCAAGCCGATGTACACCATCGCCAATGCCATAATGTTCGCGAACATCATCACTGGGTCAAGCACTGCCGGTAAGATGCCGGCACGGAACGGAACGAGTAACCCCGCGGACGCGGGGTTTTTTCTGCCGATGACGCGATCGAGGCACAGGCTCGTGCCAGTCGGGGCGTTCCGCATGCAGTCAGGTTGTAAACGGGAATTCGATATGTTGAGACGGTTATTGGCGGCGGGTGCGTTGGGTTCGCTGGCGGGGTGCGTCGTTGGGCCGGGTTACGGCTACTACGAACCGGGTTACGCGCTAGCGCCCGGCTATGGCGCGGCGCCGGAGTATGGCTACGCGTCGGCGTACGACTATCCGCCGGCCTATGGCCAGGTCGGTGTCGTGGTAAACGGAAGCCGCGACGCGCGCGCGTATCACAATGAGCCGCCGCGAGCCGATTGGCACGGCACGCGCGATGACCGAGGCGGACGTGCCGCGCCGACGGGGGGCTACGCCGGCCCGCAGCCAGGCCAGGCGACGGCGGCCATGCGTGACGGGCGTGACGCGAACTGGCGCGGCGCAAACCCGGGAGCGGGCGGCGCGGGGCAGCAAGGCCACCTGGCTGGGGGCAGCCGGCAGGACGCCAACGGTTCGGGCGGCAGGCCGCGCTGGCAGGGTAACGGCAACGAAGGCAACGGCCGCTGGTGACTCGCCGGCGGTCGAGCGATTCGATGCTGGCCGAACGAGCCCGCATCTGCCAATTACCTGGGATGCCTGATCAATCATCAGGCTGCGCCCACATCACATGGCGTTGCCAACCGCACTGCGGATCAAACGATCCGCCGTAGCGGCCCGAGCGACCAGTCGTGCGGGACGCCGTGCACGGCAAAGAACCAGGCCGCCACCCACGAAGCCGCTACGACGATCATGTCGCATCGTCCGCTGCGCCACCAGTTCAGCGAATGCCGCCGAAGGACCCAGGGCACGCCAAGCGGATTGGGCCAATCGGCGAACAAATGAATCACGCCTCCACAAGCGAAGCCGAACGCGGGCGCAGCAACGGGCAGATGCCCGAGCTTGTGATACGACCACAAGAGCAACGCGATCCAGCCGATGCCCCAATGCGTGAGCGTGCGATGCGTGATCCAGAGGCGCCGCTTCTTGCGCCACCACGCAACTTCGAGCCAGTCGGGCGCTGATCCGCCCGCGACACCGGCCACGAAAGCGAGGGCAGCGAAGAGATGCCAGGGGCTGTCGGCGCCCTGATGCGTGACGATTGCGGCGGCGATGACGCCAGCGGCCCAACCCGTGGCGTGATGTGCGGTGCCTGAAGCCATGAAGCGGTGTGTTGCGAAGTCGAAGGGGGCGCAATCTTCGCAGATGTGTCGCCTTTATGACAGGGGCGACATGCGTTTTATCGTGCGACGCGCGATGTCTCGATCGCACTGCCGCACGATGTGCGCTGACGCGTCAGGTGGTGCAGCGCGCGACGTCGAAGCGCAGCTCTTCTTCAGGCGGATCGTTCGATGCAGAGGCGCCATGCGTGACGCGAATCACCGAACCATATCCGTTAGGCGTGAGCGTGACCAGGTATGACGCGTCCGAGCGTGAGCCCACGCTGAGTTCGGTCATGTTGCCGTCACGCGATGCGTGCACGTTAGGCAGACGCTCCTGGAGGCAACCCGCGACCGAGGCCGCCGAACGCGCCGACGAAGCGTAGATCATGGTTTCACCGCTCGAGGCGGTGCCGGACGGAGGTGTCGATCCGCAAGCGGCGACGAGTGCGAGTGCGGTAGCGGAGAGGAGTCGTTGCGTGAGCGTTTTCATAGGCGACGTGACAAGGTCGATGCAGCGGAGTATGCCGATGAGTATACGCACGCTGACCTGGATCAAGGCACAGCCATACGTAAAAAGATGCAACAGTGAATGCATGGCGTAAGCCGCGCACACGCATGACGTGCAGATGTTGCCAATGTGAAAGCGAGAAACAAACGCACATGCTCTCGTGGCGCATGAGTGTTTCGCAAAGGAAAGGCAGCGGCGAAGCGCGCCAACTGCCTGCGGGCTCGAACGATCAGAAGCGTTGACGCAGGGCGATCGTCGCGGCGACCGGGTTGTTCGTCGAAGAAGGCGACAACGTGTTGATCGCAGCCAGGTTCTCAATGCGCGAGCCGTCGCCGTTCTAACCGGCCGAGTCCGAGGCATGCTGGTAGACGCAGGCTAGATGGGCGTCCGTGCTTGCTTCAGCAAGTAGTCGAGTCGGCGCTGGGCAGCACCATTACCTGACGCATAGGCGCTCGTCACAAAAACACGGTGGACGCCTGCGAGAACGAGGGTTTCTCATGCTTTCTGTCCAGAAGCGCTGGATATTTCGCAGTCGAATAATAATAATCGGCTTCCGTGCGCGATGATTCGCTACGATGTATATACCCGTCATGCCTGTTTCACTCGCGAATCGCTGAAAAGGTGATTTGGATGGATTTGATTCCAGAATTAACGCCCGTAAGCTTTCGTATATAAAGAGATTTTCAAGAGATTAGTTACCGTGGCGAAATGCGTGGAAGCGGGAGCCCGTTGTCCATCCGCGACGACGGGAAAAGACCCCGTCAGGCATGCTCTAGCGTGGATGTCCCATTTTTTCAAGGGCGATCCTCGTCATTTTTTGAAAAGTACTGTTCCAGGTTGTGGAGTGAATGCTCGCGGGGTGCCGCGTTACAATTCGCCCAGCCCTCGACCAAGGGTGGTCTTTTTTCATCTGTTTTTACGCGGCTCTCGGGCCGCGTTTTTTTTTGCCCGCGAAATTCATTTAACTCTGATGCGTGCAGTGAAATGGCGCATTGCGTGGATGGCAATAATTAAAAGCGCTCCGCCGATATCGAAAGCCGAGTGCCGGGATAATCGGGATCAGGGTAGCGTGTGATGCGGCGTCCGCTGCGCACCGCGCGATGCGGGTAGAATCCTGCGCTTGCCCGGCAACGGGTACGCCACGCAGAACCCGATGGAAAGCCCGCCATGACCGATTCTTCACCCGCACTCGATCCCGAT
>NZ_DATJWR010000490.1:0-9633 GCF_035501035.1 Paraburkholderia sp. | reverse complement strand
CCGGCTGGTGATCGAGCAGATGAGCGCCGACGCGCTCACGCAGTTCGAATTCAATCCCCGCTGGGTCCGGGTCGAGCCGGGCGCTACCCCACGCGACCCGGTGCGTCTCGTGTCCCGCGGCCAGGCGGTCGCTGTCGGGTTGCATCTGCCGCAATATCGGCGTGCGCAGTTCGCGCGGGAACTGCGCACCTGGCTTGCGCGCGCGGGTTGAGGCGCTGCGCGTGAGATGGCGTGCGTCCCAGGGGGCGCCCTGGTTGCAAAACCTTCCTGCGGGGTCGAGGGTTTGAATGGAAATTATGGGTAAGGAAGCTATGAAAACAATCAAGCGAGCCCTCCAGGGCGTGCTGGCGTGCAGCGGATTCCTCGTCGCCGGCGCGGCACTCGCGGTCGGAGACAGCCCCGGCGGCCCAGCGGTGAACGAGATCAATCTCCAGCCGCCCGTCACGCGCATCGCCGAAGAGCTCTACAGCCTCCACATGATGATGCTGCTGCTATGCACCGTGATCTTTGTCGGTGTGTTCGGCGTCATGTTCTATTCGATCTACGCGCACCGTAAATCGAAGGGCCATCAGGCCGCCCACTTCCATGAGAGCACGACCGTCGAAATCATCTGGACGGTGGTGCCGTTCATCATCGTCGTGCTGATGGCGCTGCCCGCCACGAAGGCCGTCGTCGCGATGAAGGACACCTCGAACGCCGACCTCACCGTGAAGGTCACGGGCTACCAGTGGAAATGGGGCTATGACTACGTGAAGGGGCCGGGCGAGGGCATCAGCTTTCTCTCCACGCTCAGCACGCCGCGCTCCGAGGTCAACAACCGGGTGCCGATCACCGACACGTACCTGCAGGAAGTCGACAACCCGCTCGTCGTGCCGGTCAACAAGAAGATTCGCATCATCACCACGGCCAACGACGTCGTGCACTCGTGGTACATGCCCGCGTTCGGCGTGAAGCAGGACGCGATTCCGGGCTTCGTGCGCGACACGTGGTTCAAGGCCGAAAAGGTCGGCACCTATCGCGGCTTCTGCACCGAGCTGTGCGGCAAGGAGCACGCGTTCATGCCGGTCGTGGTCGAGGTGCTCTCCGACGACGACTACGCGAAGTGGGTGCAGACGCAAAAGGCGAAGATGTCCGCCGCGGCTGACGATCCCAACAAGACCTACACGCTCGCCGAACTGAAGGAGCGCGGCGAGAAGGTCTACATGGCGAACTGCGCGGTGTGCCACCAGCCCACCGGCAAGGGCGCGGGCGCGTTCCCCGCGCTCGACGGCAGCAAGGTCGCGAATGGCCCGATCGCCGAGCACGTGAGCATCGTGCTGCATGGCAAGAATGCAATGCCCTCGTGGGCGCCCACGCTGAACGACGTCGAGATCGCTTCGGTCGTCACGTTCGAGCGCAATTCCTGGGGCAACCACACCGGCGACGTGCTGCAGCCGCGCCAGGTGGCCGACGCGCGCAACGGCAGGATGCCCGAAGGCGGCGAACAGACCGCGGCGGCGGGCGCAGCCGCCGCGAGCGGGGCGCAGGAGGCCAGCGCGGCGAGCGGCGCCACCGAAGCGAGCGCAGCGAGCGGAGCGACCGCCGCAAGCGCAGACCAGGCTTCGGGCGCGGCGCAAAGCAGCACGGCGGCGCTACCGGCGAGCGTGTATTTCGAGGTGGGCAAGAGCACGCTGCCCGCCGACGCAAAGGACGCCATCCAGGCCGCAGCCGATTACGCGAAGGCGCACCCCGACGCGAAGTTCACGCTCTCGGGCTACACCGACGCGAGCGGCAATGCCAACACGAACGAGGAACTCGCGAAGCATCGTGCGCAAGCCGTGCGTGACGCGCTGAAGGCGGCGGGTATCGCCGAAGACCACATCATTCTGAAGAAGCCCGAAACGGTCACGGGCGGCGCGAACGCGAAGGAAGCGCGCCGGGTGGAAATCAGCCCGGCGGCCTGACAGGGCACGAGGCAAGCCGGCCGCAAGGCGGGTGAAGAACGCAGGACAAGCGCGGGCCCCCACGCACGACAGGCGCTGCGCGAGCACATAAGAAGCAGGCAAACGCTGCAACAAGAGACGCAAAAGCAATTCGCTTTCGCAATTACTTTGCATGAGATCGCAGTCGGCACTGAAGCGCTGAGCGCGATCGACAGGAGAAAAGTCATGTCGAGCATCGGACACGATGTTGCTGGGGGGCACGGCCACGTGCACGGCGACCACGCGCACGCCACGCCCCACGGCTGGCGCCGCTGGTTGCTGGCGACGAACCACAAGGACATCGGAACGCTTTATCTCATCTTTTCGTTCGTGATGTTCCTCTCGGGCGGTGTCATGGCGCTCGCCATTCGTGCAGAGCTGTTCGAACCGGGCCTGCAGATCATGCGTCCCGAGTTCTTCAACCAGCTCACGACGATGCACGGGCTCATCATGGTGTTCGGCGCGATCATGCCGGCATTCGTGGGCTTCGCGAACTGGATGATCCCGCTGCAGATCGGCGCCGCGGACATGGCCTTCGCGCGCATGAACAACTTCAGCTTCTGGCTGCTTCCGGCCGCCGCGTGCCTGCTCGTCGGCTCGTTCTTCGTGCCGGGCGGCGCGACCGCCGCGGGCTGGACGCTCTATGCGCCGCTCTCCACGCAGATGGGCCCCGGCATGGACTTCGCGATCTTCGCGGTGCACATCATGGGCGCCTCGTCGATCATGGGCGGCATCAACATCGTCGTGACGATCCTGAACCTGCGCGCGCCCGGCATGACGCTCATGAAGATGCCGATGTTCGTGTGGACGTGGCTCATCACCGCGTACCTGCTGATCGCCGTGATGCCGGTGCTCGCGGGCGCGATCACGATGCTGCTGTTCGACCGCCACTTCGGCACGAGCTTCTTCAATGCGGCAGGCGGCGGCGACCCGGTCATGTACCAGCACATCTTCTGGTTCTTCGGGCACCCCGAGGTCTACATCATGATCTTGCCGGCGTTCGGGATCGTTTCGCAGGTGATCCCGGCGTTCTCGCGCAAGCCGCTCTTCGGCTATAGCTCGATGGTGTACGCCACGGCCTCGATCGCGATCCTCTCGTTCATGGTCTGGGCGCACCACATGTTCGCGACCGGCATGCCGGTCACGGGCCAGCTCTTCTTCATGTACGCGACCATGCTGATCGCCGTGCCCACGGGCGTGAAGGTGTTCAACTGGGTCGCCACGATGTGGCGCGGCTCGCTCAGCTTCGAAACGCCGATGCTGTTCGCGGTGGGCTTCCTGATCGTGTTCACGTTCGGCGGCCTCTCGGGCCTGATGCTCGCAATGGCGCCGCTCGACATCCAGTATCACGGCACGTATTTCGTGGTGGCGCACTTCCATTACGTGCTGGTGGCGGGCTCGCTATTCGCCTTGTTTTCAGGGTGGTACTACTGGGCGCCAAAATGGACAGGCTGGATGTATAACGAGACGCGCGGCAAGATCCACTTCTGGTGCTCGCTCATCTTCTTCAACCTCGCGTTCCTGCCGATGCACTTCGTCGGCCTCGCCGGTATGCCGCGCCGCTATGCCGACTATCCGGCACAGTTCACCGACTGGAACCAGGTGATCACGATCGGCGCGTTCGGTTTCGGGCTTTCTCAGGTGTATTTCCTGTTCGCGGTGGTGCTGCCGGCGTACCGCGGCGGCGGCGAGCTGGAAAAGGCCAGCGACAAGCCGTGGGACGGCGCGACCGGCCTCGAGTGGACCGTGCCGAGCCCGGCGCCGTTCCACACGTTCGAGAATCCGCCGACGGTCGAATAACCCGTTGGCTTGAAGCGTCCGGCTGCGCGCGCGGCACGAAGTCCAGGCAGAAACAAGCCGAAGCACGCAGCGCGCCGGACGCGAACGAAGTCCGCGGTCTTCATCGACGCATGCACGAGGAACGACTCACGATGCGCATCACGATTGAAGGAGATGCCGCGGCCAGCCGCGCTGCATGTATGAAACGGGATCCTCAAAGAAGGCGCACGCCCGCTGAAATCCGCGCGGGCAATCTGCGGCTCGGCCTCATTCTGCTGGCCGTTGCGGCGGCCTTCTTTCTGGCTGCCGTCATCAAGCAGGTGTATTTCCCCGGCCATTGACGCGAAGGCGCGTTGCCGGAAGACCGTTCGAGGAAGTCCGATGTCCACGGATGCAGGAAGCGATCGCGCGTTGAACCGGTCGATGCTCATCAAGCTCGCCGTCGTGGCGCTGCTGATGTTCGGCTTCGGGTTCGCGCTCGTACCGATGTACCGCGCAATTTGCCAGATCACCGGCATCAACAATCTGGTGCAGCGCGACGCCACCGCGCGCGAGGCGCGCAACACGCAGGTGGACATGACGCGCACGGTGTCGGTGGAGTTCGACGCGAATGCGCGCGGGTTGCTGGGCTTCAAGCCGGAGCAGACGAGCCTCGACGTGCACCCGGGCGAAGTCATGACGGTGATGTACGACATTTCGAACAACGAAGGACGCACGATCGACGCGCAGGCCATTCCGAGCTATGCGCCGAAGCAGGCGACGGAGTACTTTCGCAAGATCGAGTGCTTCTGCTTCACGCAGCAAACCTTGAAGGCGAACGAGACGAAGCGCATGCCGGTGGTGTTCGTGATCGATCCGAAGCTGCCGAAAGACGTGAAGACGATCACGCTGTCGTATACGTTCTTCGAGCTGAACAAGCCGGTCGTACCGACGGCGCCGAAGCAGTCGGCCGGGGCGTGAAGCTCATGATGCATTTGCGGCGCGCGCGGTACACGGCGACAGGGTGATGAGGCGATACGGATGAGCGACGAAAGCGGCGGCGCAGGACCGGCGAAAAAGAAGAGCGGCTTTGTGCAAGTGGTGAAGGCCGTGGCGTGGTCGTTTTTCGGGGTGCGCAAGCGTGCCGACCTCGAAGCCGACGCCGCGAACCTGCACCCCGTGCATCTGATCATCGCGGCGATCGTCGGCGCCGCGCTGTTCATCGGCGTGCTGCTGTTGATCGTGCACGCGGTGGTGAGGTAGTCAAGGGCGCACGCAGCGCGGCGTGCGAGGCAGTCAATACCGAAGAGAGAAAGCCGGCGGTGTCCGGAGCAACTGGAAACTGGAGAATCAGGCATGAGCGGCCAAAACGATAGCCCGTATTACTTCGTACCGCATCCGTCGCGGCATCCGATCAGCGCGTCCATTGGTCTTCTGGTCATGCTCTCGTCGCTCGCTTCGTGGATCAACGGCGAGTCGTGGGCGCCGATCGGCGTCGCGGCAGGCCTGCTGTGGCTGCTGTTCACGCTCTGGCACTGGTTCGGCGACGCCATCGCCGAATCCGAGGGCGGCATGTACGGCAAGCGCGTCGACACGTCGTACCGCTGGAGCATGAGCTGGTTCATCTTCTCCGAAGTGATGTTCTTCGGTGCGTTCTTCGGCGCGCTCTTCTACGCGCGCGCGATCGCCATGCATCAGCTCGGCAGCCTCGACTACAAGCTGATCTGGCCGGACTTCTCGGCGGTGTGGCCGAACACTGGTCCCGCGGAGCTCGTCTCGCACTTCCGCTCGATGACGCCGTGGCCCGTGCCGACCATCAACACGGCGCTGCTGCTCTCCTCGGGCGCGACGCTCACGGTCTCGCACCATGCGCTGCGCGACAACCATCGCACGAAGGCCATCGCCTGGCTCGCCGCGACGGTCGTGCTGGGCCTGTGCTTCCTCTGCCTGCAAGCCTTCGAGTACATCCATGCGTACAACGAACTGAACCTCACGCTCGCTTCGGGTGTTTATGGTTCGACGTTCTTCCTGCTCACGGGCTTTCACGGCTTCCACGTGTTCCTCGGCGGCACGATGCTCACGGTGGTGATGATCCGGCTCATTCGCGGCCACTTCACGGCCGAGCATCACTTCGCGTTCGAAGGCGCCGCGTGGTACTGGCACTTCGTGGACGTGGTGTGGCTCGGCCTCTACGTCGTCGTGTACTGGCTGTAACCTGGGCGCGGCGCGCGCGTGCCGCCGCGGCGCAAGTGAGGAAAACGAAACAAGGCGCCGCGCCGACCAGGTCGGGCGGCGCCTCGTGTTTTCCGGGCTGCGAGCGTTGCCGCGCGCCGGATTCACCGGCCGTAGGGAATCCCGGTGGACTGGATCCAGCCCATCCAGTGTGCGAACAGGATGAAGAGAAAGAGCGAGATGGAAAGGCCCACGCGCGTGGCGAGCGACCAGACCATCCGCTTGGTGCGGCCCCGGTCGTGCATCATGAAGTAGAGCGCCGAGATCATGCTCGCGATGATCAGCGCGAATGCAACCGGGACGAGTATGTGCATGAAGTTCACGGAATTTGGCATGCCTGAAAACGCCTGTCTCATTATCGCACCGCGCTGCGCGGAGCGGGGTTCGATCATCCGGATCTCGCGCATTGGACGTGCCCAATGAAAATCCGGCTCGTTCCCGCGCTGCTCATCCTGATCGTGATGGCCGTGACGATCCGGCTCGGTTTCTGGCAGCGTGACCGCGCGCATCAGAAGGAGGCGCTGCAGGCGCAGCTCACGCAGTACGAGTCGTCCAGCCCGCAAACCGTGGGTGCGGCGCCGCTCGCGTTGAAGGCCATCGAGTTTCACCGCGTGCGCGCGAGGGGCACCTTTGTCCCCGAGCGCGTGGTGTATCTCGACAATCGTCCCTATAACGACCAGCCGGGTTTCTACGTCGTGATGCCGCTTAAACTCGAGGCTGGCGGCTACGTGCTCGTGAATCGCGGCTGGCTGCCGCGCAACATTGCGGACCGCGCCACGATCGCGCCCTACGAAACGCCGCCGGGACCGGTCGAAGTGGAGGGCATCGCGCGCGCTGACGCCTCGCGCGCCTTCGAACTCGGTGCGGGCGGCTCTGCAGCGCATCAGAAGATACGGCAGAATCTCGGCGTCGCTTCTTACGCAGCGGAAACCGGGTTGCCGCTGCAGCCGTTCGTGATCCAGCAAACCGGCTTCGTCCCGGCCTTCAAGGACGGGCTCGTGCGCGACTGGCCGGTGCCGGACACCGATGTCGGGCGGAACTACGGCTATATGCTCCAGTGGTGGGGCATGGCGCTCGCGGCGCTCGGTTTCGGGCTTTATGCCGCACGCAAGTCTGCGACAAAAGCGCGCACCGAAGGCGCGGCAAAGCAGCGTGCCAGCGAAACTGGCAACGGCAGCGCGAAGGACGCCTGACGATCCATCGGACGAATCAAAGCACTGCCGACATCGCCCGGACATCGGCGCTGCGCATGCAGCACATGGACAACTGAAAGCGACAGAAACGAGGTTTCCCGAGAGTGTCGACGCAATCCCCCCGTTCCGCCCAGGTCGCGCAGCCGGCCGCCGCGCATGCCGCCAAAGGCTCGTGGCGTCGCGGCCGCTGGACGCTCATCATCATCGCGCTCATCTGCGGCGCGCCCATTGCGATCTCGTACTTCACGTACTACGTGATCAAGCCGAAGGGCGGAACGGCCAGCTATGGCGCGCTCATCGAGCCGCAGCGGCCAATTCCCGGCGCGCTCACGGTGACGGGCGAGGACGGCCATGAGGTGCCGCTCGCCTCGCTGCGCGGGCGCTGGCTGTTGATCTCGGTGGACGGCAGCGCCTGCGACGAAACTTGCGCGACGAAGCTCTACTTCATGCGCCAGGTGCGCGCGACGCAGGGCCCGGAGCGCGAGCGCGTCGTCACGGTCTGGCTGCGCACCGACGACGCGAGCGTGCCCGGGAAGGTGAAGGGCGCTTACGCCGATACGCGCATGCTGCGCGCCGATCCCGTAGCGGTTGCCGCATGGCTGCCCGCCACCGGCACGACGAAAGACACGGATCACATCTACATGGTCGATCCGAATGGCAACCTGATGATGCGGTTCCCCGCGAACCCCGATCCGTCAAAAATCAAACAAGACGTCACTAAACTCCTCAAGTGGTCGAGCATCGGTTAAGGTGCACGGCGCGGTCTGACAGTAAAGAGTAAAAGAGATGTTTATCCTGCAGCTGGGCCTGATTGGCCTGTGCATCGCGTTGCTGCCGCTCTCGTGGGTCTGGGTGAAGGCGGACGACAACAAGTTTCGCAAGCTCGTGTGGCTCACGACGTTCATGACGCTCGACCTCGTGATGTTCGGCGGCTTCACGCGCCTCACCGATTCGGGCCTTGGCTGCCCTGACTGGCCGGGCTGCTATGGCACTTCATCGCCGTTCATCGCGCACATGCAGATTGCGGCCGCCCACGCGGCCATGCCGAGCGGCCCCGTGAGCATGACGAAGGCGTGGATCGAGATGATCCACCGCTACTTCGCGATGGCCATCGGTGTGCTGATCATCGCGCAAATGGCCATTGCCTGGCGCGCGCGCATCAAGCGCCTGCCGCTGCATGTGTCGCCGTGGTGGCCCACGGCGTTGCTTGGCCTGATCGTCGTGCAGGGCGTGTTCGGCGCCTGGACCGTGACGATGAAGCTGCAGCCCATCATCGTGACCACGCACCTCATGCTGGGCCTCTTGCTGCTAGGCTCGCTCGCGTGGCTCGCGGCGCGCATGACGCCGCTGCCCGCGTTCGAGCCCGATGCCGCGCGCTGGCGCGTGGCCGCGCTGGCGGCTCTCGTGCTGCTCGTCGTGCAGATCGCGCTGGGCGGCTGGGTGAGCACGAACTACGCGGTGCTCGCCTGTACCGATTTCCCGACCTGCAACGGAGCGTGGATCCCGCCGATGGATTTCCATCACGGCTTTCACCTCTGGCGCGCGCTCGGCATGGACGGCAACGGCGACGTGATCACCCAGGACGCACTCGTCGCGATCCACTGGACGCACCGCACGTTTGCGCTCGTCGTGATCGCTTATCTGGTATGGTTCGCCCTCCGGCTGCGGCGCTACGCCTCGTTGCGACGGCCGGCAAACTGGGTTCTGATCGTGGTTTTGATCCAGTTCCTGACAGGACTTTCCAACATCGTGCTGCAGTGGCCGCTGCCCGTGGCAGTGGCGCACAACGGTGGCGCGGCGATCCTGCTGCTTCTTGTCGTCGTGCTAAACTTTCGAATTGCCTGTAGCCGCCCCGGCCGCGCCGTTCTCCCTGCGCGCGATACCGCTGCGGTGTGATCCCGCCCTATGGAAAGTACAACCCTCTCCCAGACACCCGGTAGCCGGATTTCCCAATATCTCGCGCTCACCAAGCCGCGTGTCACGCAACTGGCCGTGTTCTGCGCGGTCATCGGCATGTTCCTCGCCGTGCCGGGCATGGTGCCCTGGAAGCAACTGATCGGCGGCACCGTCGGCATCTGGCTCACGGCCGGTGCGGCCTTCGCGATCAACTGTCTCGTCGAGCAGAAGGTGGATGCGCGCATGCGTCGCACTGCCTGGCGTCCTTCGGCGCGCGGCGAGATCACGAGCATGCAGATCCTGATCTTCTCCGCCGTGATCGGCGGCATCGGCATGTGGGTGCTCTACACGTTCACCAACGCGCTCACCATGTGGCTCACGTTCGCGACCTTCATTGGCTACGCGATCATTTACACGCTGCTGCTCAAGCCCGCCACGCCGCAGAACATCGTGATCGGCGGCGCCTCGGGCGCCATGCCGCCGGCGCTCGGCTGGGCCGCCGTGACCGGTCACGTGCCCGCCGACGCCTGGATTCTCGTGCTGATCATTTTCGTGTGGACGCCGCCGCATTTCTGGGCGCTCGCGCTTTACCG
>NZ_DATJWR010000489.1:0-39350 GCF_035501035.1 Paraburkholderia sp. | reverse complement strand
GGCCGAAAAGGCGCGGGCGACATCGCATCGCCGAATTGCACAGAACTATTAAATATTGTTCGATGCGATTTACTTGCCACGAATCGACCGGTATAAATCGAGCGCGCCCGATTCACGGATACGCCAACTGTCCTATTCTTGTACCGCAGCATCCTCGGCTGGATGCGCCGTCCGTTCCCGGCTAACAGAATTGCCCTCAATGGAGTGATTGCCATGCTCAAGAAGCTGCTGATGCTGTTCCTCGCGTTCGGTCTGTCGCTCTCCGCCGTGCTGGCCGCTGCCGTCGAGGTCAACACCGCCGACGAAACCACGCTCGAATCCGTCAAGGGCATCGGTCCCGTCCACGCAAAGGCGATCATCGACGAACGCACGAAGAACGGCCCGTTCAAAGACGCCGACGATCTCGTGAACCGCGTCAAGGGCATCGGTCCGAAGTCGGTTCAGAACCTCGAAGCCGCAGGGCTCACGATCAACGGCTCGTCGGCGCCGCCAGCGGGCAAGACGGCCGCGTCGAAGAGCAGCAAGAGCGCCGCGCCGGCCGCCACCACGGCCAACCCGATGACGAAGCCAGCCCCGGCGGCCACCGCCACCGCGCAGGCCGCCTCGGACACGACGGCGGGCAAGTCGAAGCACATGAGCAAGAAGGAAAAGATGGCCGCCGCCGCGAGCGCGCCTGAAGCGGGTTCTGCCGCTGCGGCGCCGGCTACGGCATCCGATACGAAGGCGAAAAAGTCCAGGAAGTCGAAGAACAGCAAGGCCGCGTCCGACGCGGCGGCTTCCGGCGCGTGATCGTCGCCATCGTCCGGGCCGCCGCGCACCGGACCCTGTTCACGCGGCGCCGCCTTCGCGCGCGCCGTCCCACCTACCGGCTGCGCCCCCCGTCGCGGCCATCATCCAGAGAGATTGTCATGAGTCTGCTAGATACCCTCGGTTCCCTGCTCGGTTCGCAATCGCAACAGCAAGGCGGCGGCCAGACCCAGCTCGTCGCTGCGGCGATGGAGTTCGTCAACAACCAGCCCGGCGGCCTGAACGGCCTCATCGAGAAGTTCCAGCAAGGCGGCCTCGGCGACGTCGTGCAATCGTGGATTGGCAACGGCGAGAACCAGGCCGTGTCCGCCGACCAGATCCACAGCGTGCTCGGCTCGGACGCCGTGGCGGGCCTCGCGCAGAAGGTTGGCTTGCAGCCGGACCAGGTGGGCGGACTGCTCGCGCAGGTGCTCCCGCACGTGGTCAATGCCGGCACACCCACTGGCGAAGTGCCTGCCGGCGGACAAATCAACACCGAGAGCGTGCTCGGTACGCTTGGTGGCCTCGCGTCGTTGCTCGGCGGCGGCAACAAGCAGGCTTGAGTTCGCCGCTCGATCCACCAGCTGTACGCACGCGCTGCATGCCGGCATAAAGAAAAGGGCAACGAATCACTCCGTTGCCCTTTTTGTTTCAGCGCGGCGCGCGCCACACGGCACGCGCCAGCCTCATGGGCCAGCTGGCCCGACAAGCCGCTTAGTGCACGACGCGCTCGAACACGAACTTGCCCTCCTGGACGTCGACCGGAATCACGTCCTTCGGTCCGAACTTGCCCGCGAGAATCAGCTTGGCGACCGGATTCTCGATCTCCTGCTGAATCGCACGCTTGAGCGGCCGTGCCCCGAACAGCGGGTCGTAGCCTACCTTGGCGATCCGGCCGAGCGCCTCGTCCGACACCATCAGCTCCATGTCGAGCTTCTCCAGGCGCTCGCGCAGACGCTGTAACTGGATCTTCGCGATCGCCTCGATGTTCGCGTGATCGAGCGCATGGAACACCACGACTTCGTCGATGCGGTTCAGGAACTCGGGGCGGAACTGCTGCTTCACTTCGCTCCAGACCGCGTCCTTCACTGCCTCTTGCGGCTCGCCCACCATCGCCTGGATCAAATGCGAACCGAGGTTCGACGTCATCACGATCACCGTGTTCTTGAAGTCGACGGTGCGGCCCTGGCCATCGGTCATGCGGCCGTCGTCGAGTACCTGCAGCAGCACGTTGAACACATCCGGGTGCGCTTTCTCGACTTCGTCGAGCAGGATCACGCTATAGGGCTTACGGCGCACGGCCTCGGTGAGATAGCCGCCCTCCTCGTAGCCCACGTATCCCGGCGGCGCGCCAATGAGCCGCGCCACACTGTGCTTCTCCATGAACTCGCTCATGTCGATGCGGATCAGATGCTCTTCCGAATCGAACAGGAAGCCCGCCAGCGCCTTGCACAGCTCGGTCTTGCCCACGCCCGTCGGCCCGAGGAACAGGAACGAACCATAGGGCCTGTTCGGGTCTGCGAGGCCGGCGCGCGAGCGGCGGATCGCATCGGCAACGGCAGTGATCGCCTCGTCCTGGCCGACCACGCGCTCGTGCAGCTTCTCTTCGATCAGCAGCAGCTTTTCGCGCTCGCCCTGCATCATGCGCGAGACGGGAATGCCGGTCGAACGCGACACGACTTCCGCGATCTCCTCGGCGCCCACCTGCGTGCGCAGCAGACGGTGACGAGTCGGGCTGTTCTGCTCGTTCGCCTCGGCCTGCGCGACCTGCCTGAGCTGCGCTTCGAGTTGCGGCAGCTTGCCGTATTGCAGTTCCGCGACCTTTTCGAGCTTGCCCTCGCGCTGGAAGCGCGTGATCTCGGCGCGCACCTTGTCGATATCTTCCTTGATCTGTGCACTGCCCTGCACCGCGGCCTTCTCGGCGGTCCAGATTTCTTCGAGGTCCTTATATTCGAGGTTCAGGCGGTCGATCTCTTCCTCGATCAGCTGCAGACGCTTCTGCGAAGCTTCATCCTTTTCCTTCTTGACGGCCTCGCGCTCGATCTTCAGCTGAATGATGCGGCGATCGAGCCGATCCATCGATTCGGGCTTCGAATCGATTTCCATCTTGATCTTCGAAGCGGCTTCGTCGATCAGGTCGATGGCCTTGTCCGGCAGAAAACGGTCGGTGATATAGCGATGCGAGAGCTCCGCCGCCGCGACGATGGCCGGGTCGGTGATTTCCACGCCGTGGTGCAGCTCGTACTTCTCCTTCAGGCCGCGCAGGATCGCGATGGTCGCCTCGACCGAAGGCTCATCCACGAGCACCTTCTGGAAGCGGCGCTCGAGCGCGGCATCCTTTTCGATGTACTTGCGATATTCGTCGAGCGTGGTCGCGCCGATGCAGTGCAGCTCGCCGCGCGAGAGCGCCGGCTTGAGCATGTTGCCCGCATCCATCGCGCCTTCGGCCTTGCCCGCGCCGACCATCGTGTGTATCTCGTCGATGAAGACGATGGTCTGGCCTTCGTCCTTCGCGATGTCGTTGAGCACGGCCTTCAGACGCTCCTCGAACTCGCCGCGTTACTTCGCACCCGCGAGCAGCGCCGCCATGTCGAGCGAGAGCACGCGCTTGCCCTTGAGCGTCTCCGGCACTTCGCCGTTGACGATGCGCTGCGCGAGCCCTTCCACGATCGCCGTCTTGCCCACGCCGGGCTCGCCGATCAGCACCGGGTTGTTCTTGGTGCGGCGTTGCAGGATCTGGATCGAGCGGCGGATTTCGTCGTCGCGGCCGATCACGGGGTCGAGCTTGCCCGAGCGCGCGCGCTCGGTCAGGTCGACGGTGTACTTCTTGAGCGCTTCGCGCTGGCTCTCGGCGTCCTGGCTATGGACCTGCGCGCCGCCGCGCACCGCGACGATCGCCGCTTCGAGCGCCTTGCGCGACAAGCCGTGCTGGCGCGCGAGGCGCCCTGCCTCGCCCTTGTCGTCGGCTACGGCGAGCAGGAACATCTCGCTCGCGATGTAGCTGTCGCTGAGCTTCTGGGCTTCCTTGTCCGCCTGATTGAGCAGACCCGTGAGCTCGCGGCCGATCTGCACGTTGCCGTCGGTGCCCTGCACCTGCGGCAAGCGGTTGATGGCGTCGTTGAGCGCGTTCTGCAGCGCCTGCACCTGCACGCCCGAGCGCGACATGAGCGAGCGGGCCGAGCCGTCCTGCTGCGCGACGAGCGCCGCGAGCAGATGAACGGGTTCGATGTATTGATTATCGTGGCCCACCGCGAGGCTTTGCGCGTCGGCGATGGCTTCCTGGAACTTGGTGGTGAGTTTGTCGATTCTCATTTGAAACGAGACCTCCGAATTTCTAGACTGTCACCAAATTTGAGGGGGGGCGCGCCGGTTTCAAGCGCGCATCACGTCATTTTTTCCGATTTTTTCGATCGATGCGCGAATCGCCGCTTCGTCGGCGACGCTCGAAGGTCATGAATCGAGCGAGTGCCGAACGGCGGACGGCGATGTATCGCGCGCCCGATGAGGCAAGTGTAGTGAGGTGCGCTGAATCGGCTACGGCTGGGCGCCGCAGCGAGCGAGGGGACGAGCGAGATGCGGGAAAGCCAGACGCGGATGCCCTTCAGTGCTCGCGAGAAGGCGACGGCCGCGCGGCCTGCACGCGCGGCATGAACTGAATCGGTGCGAGGCCGAGCAGGCCGGTCAGCTCGCCGGCCGGCTGCGCCAGTTCGCCGATGGTATGGCGATCGAGCTCGGCCAGAAAGGCGTCGCGCGCCGCCGCCAGCGCGTGCTTGAGCCGACACTGCGGTTCGATCACACAGCTTCGGCGCTCGCCGTGCTCGTCCGGAAAACAGCCCACCAGCGCGAAATCGCTCTCGGTCTGACGCACGACGGTGCCAACGGTCAGGTCCAGCGAAGCGGGCGCGAGGCGCAAACCGCCGTTGCGCCCGCGCAGCGTGTCGACCCAGCCCAGTTCGCCAAGACGCTGCACGACTTTCATCAGATGATTTTTCGACACCCCATAGGCATCCGAAATCTCCTGGATTGTCGCGAGGCTGTCGCGACGCAACGCGAGATAGAGCATCACGCGTAGCGAATAGTCGGTGTAGTCGGTCAGTCTCATGGCGATGGTGGCAATGGCGGTGGCGTTGTTGATCGCAGTGTTGATAGCAGTGCAGGCAACCGATACCATACATTAACATGCAGCCGGCATGCAGGTTTTGCCTGAACTGGGTATCATCGACAATTCGCATTGCCTGGCTGCCGGGTTGCGACTGTGCGGCCCAACACCGCATCGTGCCGGCGCGCTCCCGCCGGCTACACTCCAGGCGCCGCACCGGCACAATCCACGCCCAACCCCAGCAAGATCCAGGCACCACAATGACTCGCCCCGACTCACGCACCGCGCCCGCGCTTCACGCCCAGCCTACCGAAGAGAACATCCGCGAACTCGTCTACGCCTTCTACGACCGCGTGCGAGACGACGCAATGCTCGGCCCGGTATTCGAAAGCGCGCTGGCCGGACGTTGGGACGAACATCTGCCGAAGATGTGCCGTTTCTGGGCTAGCCTCGTGCTGGGCACGAAAACCTACCGTGGCAATGTGCAGCAGGCTCACGAACCGGTGCCCGGCGTCGAGCCGCAGCACTTCAGTCGCTGGCTCTATCTGTTCCTCGATACGGTACAGGCTCGCTACGAGAGCGCGGCGGCGGTGCAGTTCATGGAGCCTGCCCTGCGCATCGCGCAAAGTCTGCAGCTAAGCCGCTTCGGCTGGGACTATACGATCCCCGCCGAGCAGCAGGCGCTCCTCGAAAGCGTAGCGCCGCGCCGCCGCCCCGCCGGGCACGGCCATGATCTGCCCACGCGCCCGGCTGGCGAGCCGTTCCCGACCCGAATCATTGGTCGCTCGATGGATGTCGACGAGAAGCCGCCAGCAGGCTGACCGGCCTGCCTGCGGTTGGAAGATTGGCTTGGCAGTTAGTTGCGTTACATGGACCCACACGATCGGGCGGATGGCGTGCTAACCGGACGTGGCACCGGCCACTCGTCGCCGTACGCAAGCAACGCCTACTTCGGCTCCCGAGACGCGTTCGTCGAGGCCACGCCCCAGCGCGCCAACGCCGCGTCGTCGCTCTCGCGGGCATCGATCCAACGCGCGCCCTGCTCCGTCTCTTCCTTCTTCCAGAACGGCGCCTCGGACTTCAGATAGTCCATCACGAACTCGCAGGACGCGAAGGCGTCGCCGCGATGCTTCGAGGTCGTCGCGACCAGCACGATCTGGTCGAGCGGCGCGAGCTTGCCCACGCGGTGCACGATCAGCACTTCGATGCCCGGCCAACGCCGCTGCGCCTCCCCAGCGATGGCTTCGAGCGCCTTCTCGGTCATGCCGGGATAGTGCTCGAGTTCGAGCGAGGCGATCGTGCTGCCGTCGTTCAGGTCGCGCACCGTACCGACGAAGCACGCCACGGCACCAATCGCCGGATTGCGCGCGCGCAACTGGGCGACTTCGGTGGTGAGGTCGAAATCCGCGGTTTGTACACGTACAGGCATCGCGAGTCTCCCGGAACGTTCAGCCGCCCGTCACGGGCGGAAAAAACGCCACTTCGCAGCCCTCGGTGATACGCGTGCGTGGGTCGGTCATCACGTGGTTGCAGGCCATGCGCAGCGCGCGGCCTTCCGCCAGCGTTTCGGCCCAGACGCCACCGCGCGCGCGCAGCCAGCCGCGCACGTCGCCGACCGTCACGATGCTCTCCGGCAGCGTCACCGTTTCGTCCGCGACGCCGAGCGCCTCACGAACACTCGCAAAGAATTTCAACTGGATCTTCATCGGTTACAAGGCTCAGTACGGCCAGTCAGTACAGCAATTCGGTGAACGGAATGAAGCGCACTGTCTCGCCTGCACTGATTGCGTGGTTCGGCGGATTGTCGATCAGGCCATCGCCCCAAACCGTGGAAGTCAGCACCGCCGAGCTCTGATTCGGGAACAGCTCGAGGCCGCCGGCGGGATTCACGCGCGCGCGCAGGAACTCGTTGCGGCGGTCGCTCTTCGTCTGCGTGAAGTCAGCGCGCAGCGAGAGTGCGCGGGGGCTCACGTGGTTCGCGCCTGCGAGACGCAACAGGAACGGGCGCACGAACAGCAGGAAGGTGACAAAGCTCGACACCGGGTTGCCCGGCAGCCCGATGAAGAAAGCCTCGCCGCCCGGCTCCTCAGCGCCGGCCGCCTGCGCGCGACGCACCGCGCCGAACGCGAGCGGCTTGCCCGGCTTCATGGCGATCTGCCACAGGTTGATGAGGCCCTCCGCTTCCACGGCGGGCCGCACGTGATCCTCCTCGCCGACCGACACGCCGCCCGAAGTGAGGATCAGATCGTGCGCGCCAGCCGCCTCGCGAAGCGTTGCACGCGTGAGGTCGAGCTGGTCCGGCACGATGCCGTAGTCGGTCACTTCGCAGCCGAGGTTGCGCAACAGGCCCGTGAGCGTGAAGCGGTTCGAGTTGTAGATCGCGCCGGGCTTGAGCGGCTCTCCCGGCATGGTCAGCTCGTCGCCGGTAAAGAACACCGCGACCTTCACGCGGCGCGCCGCCATGAGGGTCGCGCAGCCCACCGATGCGGCCAGCCCAAGCGCCGCCGGCGTGAGGCGCGTGCCCGCCGGCAGGATCACCGTGTCCTTGCGGATGTCCGCACCCTGCGCCGTGATCCATTCGCCCGCCTTCGGCGTGTGCAGGATGGTGACGGCACCTTCCGTTGTCTCCGTCTGCTCCTGCATCACCACGGCGTCCGCCCCCGGAGGCACCGTCGCGCCCGTGAAGATGCGCGCCGCCGTGCCCGCCACGAGCGGCTGTGGCGCGTGGCCTGCGGGAATGCGCTGCGAAACCGGCAAATGTCGGCTGCCCTGCGCGAGATCGGCCACACGCACCGCGTAGCCATCCATCGCACTCGTATGCATCGGGGGCACGTCGAGCGGCGAGACGACATCCGCGGCGAGGACGCGGTTCAATGCGTCCGACGTCGACAGCATTTCGGTGCCGATGAGCGGCTTCGCTGCGGCAAGCAGCGTGGCGAGGGCATCGGCGGTGGACAGCATCGGCGCGCGCGGCGCGGCGGAAGACGGGGACGTAGGCGTGGACATCGAGAGTGTCTCGGAGTCGGCGGGTGGGCCGCCAGCAGCGGTTGGTCTGCCGTTATTGTAGCGGCGCACGGGGTGCGCTGTGCCTTATGCCGTTGCCGGCCTGCGTGCAGTGCGCGCGAGTGCGGGCTGAATCGCTGGAGACGGCCGGCGATCCGGACCGAACGTCCGAGCGGCCTAACAGGAAACGGAGCCTAAAAGGAAACGGATAAAGGGCGACGAAGAGGATCGACGAGGCGCATGGCCATGGAGAAGTCGGTACGCCGGGGCCGGCATGCGATCCGGCCCCGGCGGCATCGATCAGTCCGCCGTATGAGCGGCGATATAGTCCTTCACGCGTTGGGCGTCAGCGGGCACGACTTCGAAGCGCTGCGGCAGCGCCTCCAGACCCTCGAACGCCGCCGGACGCTCCGGCTCGCGATCGAGCGCCTCGCGAATCGTTTCGCCGAACTTCACCGGCTGCGCGGTTTCGAGCACGATCATCGGCACGCCCGGCTGCAGATGCTCGCGCGCGACCTTCACGCCATCGGCCGTATGGGTGTCGATCATCGTCTTGTAGCGCGCGTAGATGTCGCGAATCGTCGCGATGCGGTCGTCGTGGCTGCTGCGGCCCGACACGAAGCCGAACTGCTGCACGCGCACGAAGTCGCCGCTGGCCGCGAGATCGAAACCGCCCTTTTCTTCCACGTCGCGGAACAGCTGCGTCACGCGCGCCGGATCGCGGCCGAGCAGATCGTAGACGAAGCGCTCGAAGTTCGACGCCTTCGAAATGTCCATGCTCGGGCTCGTCGTGTGATACGTCTCGGCCGAGGCGCGCACGCGGTAGATGCCCGTGCGGAAGAACTCGTCGAGCACGTCGTTTTCGTTGGTCGCGACCACGAGCTTCTCGATGGGCAGGCCCATCATGCGCGCGATGTGGCCCGCGCAGACGTTGCCGAAGTTGCCCGAGGGCACGGTGAACGACACACGCTCGTCATTGCTCTTCGTCGCCGCAAAGTAGCCCGCGAAGTAGTAGACGACCTGCGCCACGACGCGCGCCCAGTTGATCGAGTTGACCGTGCCGATCTTCTGCTGCGCCTTGAACGCGTGATCGTTCGAGACGGCCTTGACGATGTCCTGGCAGTCGTCGAACACGCCTTCCACCGCCAGGTTGTAGATGTTCGGGTCCTGGAGGCTGAACATCTGCGCCGTCTGGAACGCGCTCATCTTCTTGTGCGGCGAGAGCATGAACACGCGCACGCCCTTCTTGCCGCGCATCGCGTACTCGGCCGCGCTGCCGGTGTCGCCCGAAGTCGCGCCCAGAATGTTCAATTGCTGCCCGGCCTTCGCGAGCGCGTACTCGAACAGGTTGCCGAGCAACTGCATCGCCATGTCCTTGAACGCGAGCGTCGGGCCGTTCGAGAGTTCGAGCAGCGAGAGCGTCGCGCCGTTTTCCTCGCCAAGCGTGGTGAGCGGCGTGATCCGGCTCGCGTCCTCGCCATGGCGCACGTTGCAGTACGTGCTGGCCGTATAGGTGCGGTGCGTGATGTCGCGCAGGTCGTCGGCCGGAATGTCGTCGCAGAACTTCGAGAGGATCTCGAACGCGAGGTCCGCGTACGAGAGGCCGCGCCAGCGCGCGAGCTCTTCCTCGCCGATGCGCGGATACTGCGCCGGCAGATAGAGGCCGCCGTCGCGCGCGAGGCCGCCCAGCAGGATGTCGGAAAACGAATGATGCTCGCCGGCGCCCGCGCCGCGCGTGGATACGTAATTCATAGCCCTTGCCTTAGTTCAGTCCTTCCATGCGCAGCTTCGTCACCGACGACTTGACGGTCGAGAGTTTCTCGATCTGCGCGATCGCCGCGTTCACGTTCTTTTCGACCGTGCGGTGCGTGATCAGGATGATGTCGGTTTCCGCCTTGCCCTGCGCGTCGACCTGCTCGGATTCCTTTTGCAGCAACGCATCGATCGAGATGCTGCTGTCCGCGAGAATGCGCGTGATGTTGGCCATCACGCCGGTCTGGTCGGCCACGCGCAGGCGCAGGTAGTAGCCGCTCGTGACTTCCTCGATCGGCAGGATCGGCGTGTTCGAGAGGCTGTCCGGCTGGAACGCCAGGTGCGGCACGCGGTGCTCGGGGTCGGCCGTGTGCAGGCGCGTCACGTCGACGAGATCGGCCACCACGGCCGAAGCCGTAGGCTCGGCGCCCGCGCCCTTGCCGTAGTAGAGCGTCGTGCCCACGGCGTCGCCGTGCACGACCACCGCGTTCATCGCGCCTTCCACGTTCGCGAGCAGGCGCTTGGCCGGGATCAGCGTGGGATGCGTGCGCAGCTCGATGCCGTGATCGGTGCGGCGCGCGATGCCGAGCAGCTTGATGCGGTAGCCGAGCTCCTCGGCGTACTTGATGTCGATGGCGTCGAGCTTGCTGATGCCTTCCACGTACGCCTTGTCGAACTGCACCGGCACGCCGAACGCGATCGCGCTCATGATCGTGGCTTTGTGCGCGGCGTCCACGCCTTCGATGTCGAAGGTCGGATCGGCTTCGGCGTAGCCCAGCTCCTGCGCGCCCTTGAGTGCGGTCGCGAAGTCGAGGCCGCGCTCGCGCATCTCCGACAGGATGTAGTTCGTCGTGCCGTTGATGATGCCCGCGATGTACTGGATGCGATTGGCCGTGAGGCCTTCGCGCAGCGCCTTGATGATGGGAATGCCACCCGCCACCGCCGCCTCGAACGCGACCATCACACCCTTCGCGCTCGCCGCTTCGAAGATCTCGGTGCCGTGCACCGCCAGGAGCGCCTTGTTCGCCGTGACCACGTGCTTGCCGTTGGCGATCGCGCGCAGCACGAGCTCGCGGGCGAAGGTCGTGCCGCCGATCATTTCGGCGATGATCGAGATCGACGGATCGTCCACGACGGCGTTGAAGTCCGTCGTCAGGTCGATCGTGCCGGCGTCGCTGCCCAGCGCCGCCGTGGCCTTGGCCGGGTTGCGCACGGCAATGCGCGCCACCTCGATGCCGCGGCCCGCGCGGCGTTTGATTTCTTCCTGGTTGCGGCGCAGTACCGTGAAGGTGCCGCTGCCCACCGTGCCGAAGCCCAAGAGACCTACTTTGATCGGTTCCATGCAGCGTGTGTTCGTCTAGATGTGTGAAAAGGGAATGCGTTTTACTTGCGGCTCAGGCCCGAACTCAGGTGCCATGCCGCTGGCGATAGCCGTCGAGAAAGCGCGCGATGCGGTTGATCGAATCGGTCAGATCGTCGACGTTCGGCAGGAACACCACGCGGAAGTGGTCCGGCTGCTTCCAGTTGAAGCCCGTGCCCTGCACGAGCAGCACGCGCTCCTGCAGCAGCAGGTCGAGGATGAACTGCTGGTCGTCCTCGATCGGATAGAGCTTCGGGTCGAGGCGCGGGAACATATAGAGCGCCGCCTCGGGCTTTACGCAGGTCACGCCCGGAATGGCCGTGAGCAGGTTGTATGCGAGCTCGCGCTGCCGATAGAGGCGCCCGCCCGGCGCGATCAGCTCGTTGATGCTCTGGTAGCCGCCGAGCGCCGTCTGGATCGCGTACTGGCCCGGCACGTTCGCGCACAGCCGCATCGAGGCGAGAATACCGAGACCTTCCGTGTAGTCCTTCGCGCGGCGGCGGTTCTCGCCCGTCATGCCCGAAAGGAACATCCATCCCGCGCGGTAACCGCACGCACGATAGCTCTTCGAGAGGCTGTTGAACGTGACGGTGATCACGTCTTCGGAGAGCGAGCCGAGCGCCGTGTGCGTCTTGCCGTCATAGATGATCTTGTCGTAGACCTCGTCGGCGAAGAGGATCAGGCCGTGCTCGCGCGCGATCGCCACGAGGCCGCGCAGCAGGTCATCCGAATAGAGCGCGCCCGTGGGGTTGTTCGGGTTGATGACGACGAGCGCGCGCGTGTTCGGCGTGATTTTCGCGCGGATGTCGTCGAGGTCCGGCATCCACGCGTTCGACTCGTCGCAGATGTAGTGGATGGGCGTGCCGCCCGAAAGGCTCACGGCGGCCGTCCAGAGCGGATAGTCGGGCGCGGGCAGCAGCACCTCGTCGCCGTCGTTGAGCAGCGCCTGCATGGCCATCACGATCAGTTCGGATGCGCCGTTGCCGATGTAGATGTCGTCGAGCTCGACGCCCTTGATGCCCTTTTGCTGCGCGTAATGCATGATCGCCTTGCGCGCGGCGAACACGCCCTTCGAGTCGGAATACCCCGAGGAGCCCGGCAGATTCAGGATCATGTCCTGGATCACCTCGTCGGGCGCGTCGAAACCGAACGGCGCGAGATTGCCGATGTTCAGCTTGATGATGCGGTGGCCTTCTTCTTCGAGGCGCTTCGCATGCTCGAGTACCGGCCCGCGGATGTCGTAGCAAACGTTCTGCAGCTTGTTGGATTTGAGAATCGGTTTCACGGCGGGCTATCAGTCAGAGAGTCAGAGGCGAGTAAAAAGCAGTAAAAGGGCTGGAACAGGCTGAAACGGGGTTGAGCGCGGGTTTGCGGGCATGGCATGCGAGGCTGCCCGCGCGGTGCCGCCGGCGGGTTGCTGCCGGCAAGGTGCGTCCGGCGCGATGCGCGCCGGCAGGGTGTGGCGGCGACGTTCGGCCGCGGCGCCCAATTATGCGGGAGAAGCGCCGAGCGCACGCGCGACGCCACTGAAAGAGTCCTGCGAGACACACGCGCCGCCGTGCCGCCAGCACCATGGCCCCCTGCGACCGCCCCGGCAGCTTGTGACTGCTCTTGCCCGACGCGCGGATGGCGCGTGAAGCACTTCCCCGCGGCTATCCCGCTGGCATTCACCGCGGGCATCGCCGCAGCGGCGGCTAAAAAGTTATAATTTAGCGGATTTTGACCAACTTCCGCAATGCGCAATGGTCAAGGAGCGGCTCTCCATGAGACCGCGGACGGCCGCCTTGCAGGCCTGCCGCCGGGCGCGGGCGCCAGCACGATCGCGCGGCCGCACCCGGCCGAACCGCCCTTACCCCGGAACCTTGTTTTGAAACTACACCAGGACTCCAGCGGCGCGCTCAACACCGTCACCGGATACGGCGCCGACTACGTCGAAGTGAATCTCGAACGCCACACAGGCAGCATCCTCGTGATGCCCGAATCGCCGGTCACCCTTTGGCCGGTTCATGCGTTCGACGCCCTGACCCCCGAACTCTTCGAGATGCTGCTCCCGCTCAAGCCCGAGGTGGTGGTGTTCGGCAGCGGCGAGCGGCTGCGCTTTCCCCACCCGCGCCTGACAGCGGCGCTGGCTGCGAAGCGCATCGGCGTCGAGGCAATGGACTTCAAGGCCGCCTGCCGCACCTACAACATCCTCATGGCCGAAGGCCGCCGCGTGGCGGCCGCGCTTCTGATCGAAAGCTGACCCGCCTTAAGCTTGCCATCAGGTCGCCGCGCGGCGACGTAGTACACTTGCGCGCCGCGTGCGACGCCGCGCGCCACGCCGCCGCCGCGCCACGCGCCGCCCGAACCTCGACCGCAACGACTGCACCAAGAACAGGTTGAAAACCATGAACGATACGCCATCGAGGCTACCGCTCAACCGCAGCACGATCCTGCTCCTGATCCTCGCCCTCGCCGTGATCTGGTTCGTGCCGCTCGGCTGGCGCCATCTGCTGCCGAGCGACGAAGGCCGCTACGCCGAAATGGCGCGCGAGATGCTCGCGACCGGCGACTGGATCACGCCGCGCTACAACGGCTACAAGTACTTCGAAAAGCCGCCGCTGCAAACCTGGCTGAACGCGCTCACCTTCGCGTGGTTCGGCCTCGGCGAATGGCAGGCGCGGCTCTACACGGCGCTCACCGGCTTCGCGGGCGTGCTGCTGATCGGCTTCACGGGCGCGCGCGTGTTCAACGCCGCCACGGGTTTCTTCGCCGCGCTCGTGCTCGCCTGCGCGCCGTACTGGAACCTGATGGGCCACTTCAATACGCTCGACATGGGTCTCGCGTTCTGGATGGAGCTCACGCTTTGCGCGCTGCTGCTCGCGCAGCGCCCCAACCTGCCCAAAGGCAGCGCGCGCCTGTGGATGTGGGTGTGCTGGGCGGCCATGGCGATGGCGGTACTCTCGAAGGGCCTCGTCGGCCTGATCCTGCCGGGCGCCGTGCTCGTGCTCTATACGGGGATTTCGCGCGACTGGGCGCTCTGGAAGCGCCTCTATCTCGTGAGCGGACTGATCGTCTTCTTCGCGATCGTCTCGCCGTGGTTCATCCTCGTGCAGCAACGCAACCCCGAGTTCTTCAACTTCTTCTTCATCGTCCAGCAGTTCCGGCGCTATCTCACGCCCGAGCAGAACCGCCCCGGCGCGTTCTACTACTTCGTGCCGGTCATGCTGGTGGGCTTTCTGCCCTGGCTCTCGGTCAGCGTGCAGAGCCTGCGGCATGCGCTGCGCACGCCGCGCCAGCCCAACGGCTTTTCGCCGGTCACGCTGATGCTCGTGTGGACGGTGTTCATCTTCCTGTTCTTCAGCGCCTCGCACTCGAAGCTGATCTCCTACACGCTGCCCATCGCACCGCCGATCGCGCTCATCATCGGCATGTATCTGCCGCTCATGACGCGCGCGCAGTGGAGCCGGCATCTCGCGGGCTACGCGCTGCTCGCCGTGGCGCTGATGGCCGGCTCGTTCGTTCTCACGCGCTTCGGCGACGCGCGCAACCCGAACGCGCTCTACCGCGAGTTCCAGGTGTGGGTGTTCGCCGCGGCCGCGGTCGGCTTCGTCGGGACCATGATCGGCCTGCGCCTGAACCGCGCGAAGCGCACGCCCGACACCGGCGCCCGCGCGCCGGCGCTCGCCCTCGGCGCCGCGTGGCTCCTGCTCGCGACCATCGCGGGCACGGGCCACGACGTGTTCGGCACGCTGAGCTCGGGCGCGCCGCTCGCGCCCGCGGTGCGCGCGGCCATCGCGAAGCTGCCGCCCGATACGCCGTTCTACTCGGTGGGCGTGCTCGACCACACCGTGCCCTTCTACGTGCGCCACACGATGACGATGGTCCAGGTCACGGATGAGCTCGCCTTCGGCATTTCCGAAGAACCGCAAAAATGGGTGCCGACCATAGACGAGTGGGAAGCGCGCTGGAAGGCCGACAAATATGCGCTCGCGCTGATTCCGGTGCAGCGTTACGAAGAACTCGCCGCGCAGGGGTTGCCGATGCAGGTGATCGCGCGCGATTCGCGGCGCGTGATCGTCGAGAAGCCGCAATCCTGAGCGCGCCCTAGCCCCGGTTAGCACATGCGCGATAATCGGGGCGGCCGGGTCCTGCCGACCGGGGCGCCCTGCCAGCGGCGCTCGGCGGGCCCAGCCATGATCCGCCCCCATAACCTGATAACCCGCTGAACCACCCGCTCTGATGAATCCGATTTCCCTGATCTGCATCCTCGCCGGCGTCGGCCTGAACGCATGTGCGCAACTGTTGCTGAAAGCGGGTGTCAATGCCGTTGGACACTTCGAATTCAGCCGTGCGAACATCCTGCCCATCGGCTGGAAACTCGCGACGCAACTGCCGATCATCGGCGGCCTCGGCTGCTACGTGGTGAGCGTGGTCGTGTGGATCGTCGGGCTCTCGCGCGTGGATGTCTCGATCGCCTACCCGATGCTCTCGCTCGGCTACGTGATCAACGCGTTCGCTGCGTGGTATCTGTTCGGCGAGGTGCTGAGCGTGCAACGGCTCGTCGGCATCGGAATCATCCTGATCGGCGTGTTCGTGCTGGCACGCAGCTAGTACGCCACGGCGCCCCGTTTCTGCGCTGCTTGTTGCATGACGTACCGCGCCCCATATAAGGCGTTCGTAAGGCGTGCTGCGACATTCTTGCGCACGGTCTCACTTTCTGACGAGCAAAGAGTAAAGCACTCATGACCCAGTCATCTCTTCCGTTCCTGCCGTTCGTGCGTCCCGAAATCGACGAGGAAACCATTCAGGGCGTTGCCGACGTGCTGCGCTCGGGCTGGATCACGACCGGCCCGCAGAACCAGGCGTTCGAGGCGGCGCTCTCCGAATATTTCGGCGGCCGCCCCGTACGCGCGTTCAACTCGGGTACGGCCACGCTCGAAATCGGTCTGCGCATTGCCGGCGTCGGTCCCGGCGACGAGGTCATCACCACGCCCGCCTCGTGGGTCGCCACGAGCAACGTGATCTACGAAGTGGGCGCGACGCCCGTGTTCGCCGACATCGACCCCGTCACGCGCAACATCGACCTCGACAAACTAGAAGCCGCCATCACGCCGAAGACGAAGGCGATCATCCCCGTCTACCTCGCGGGCCTGCCCGTCGACATGGACCGGCTCTACGCGATCGCCCGCCAGCACAAGCTGCGCGTGATCGAGGACGCCGCGCAGGCGTTCGGCTCGAGCTGGAACGGCAAGCGCATCGGCGCGATCGGCGACATCGTGTCGTTCAGCTTCCACCCCAACAAGAACCTCACGTCGATCGAGGGCGGCGCGCTCGTCCTCAACGACGAGGCCGAAGCGCTGCTCGCGCAGAAGTACCGGCTGCAGGGCATCACCCGCACGGGCTTCGACGGCATGGACTGCGACGTGCTCGGCGGCAAGTACAATCTCACCGATGTCGCGGCGCGCGTCGGGCTCGGCCAGCTCAAGCACATCGAGCGCTTCACCGCGCAGCGGCGCGCGCTCGCGCGGGCCTACTTCGCGGGCCTCGAGGGCGGCGCGGCGGTGCAACTCGGCGTGGGCCTGCCGCTCGCCGATTTCACAAACAGCAACTGGCACATGTTCCAGATCACGCTGCCGCTCGAAAAGCTCGCCATCGACCGCGGCGGCTTCATGGCGGAGCTCAAGGAGCGCGGCATCGGCTCGGGCGTGCATTACCCGGCCATCCACCTTTTCACGCTCTACCGCGAGCGTGGTTTCAAGGCGGGCATGTTCCCGCACGCGGAGCGCTTCGGCGCGACCACGGTCACGCTGCCGCTCTTCACGCAGATGACCGAAGCCGACGTGGCGCGCGTGTGCCGCGCGGTGAACGAAATTTGCGCGAAGTTCGCTAAGTAAGTTTTGCGAAGCCAGTAGAGGACGTAAGCCGCCTCGTGCGGGCGAGGCTGCCCGCACGAGGCGAACGATCTGGGGAAAGGCGCTCTGGCTTGCGCGGCGCATGCGCTAGCCAGAGCGCCAACGCAGTAAGCCGACGCACCACACAACGGAATAGACGCACACATGACTCAAACGGAACAACGCACCTTGACACCGGACGCACCGGAAGTCTCGGTCATCATTCCGGTCTACAACGAGGAAGCGGGTCTGCCCGCCCTGTTCGCGCGCCTGTATCCGGCGCTCGACAAGCTCGGCACCTCGTACGAAGTGATCTTCATCAACGACGGCAGCCGCGACCGCTCGGCCGCGATGCTCGCCGAGCAGTTCCGCGCGCGCCCCGACGCCACGCGCGCGATCCTGCTCAACGGCAATTACGGGCAGCACATGGCGATTCTCGCGGGCTTCGAGCAGGCGCGCGGCGAGATCGTCATCACACTCGACGCCGATCTCCAGAACCCGCCCGAGGAAATCGGCAAACTCGTCGAGAAGATGCGCGAGGGCTACGACTACGTCGGCACGATCCGCATGCAGCGCCAGGACAGCCTGTGGCGCCGCAAGGCCTCGCAGGCGATGAACCGACTGCGCGAGCGCATCACGCGCATCAAGATGACCGACCAGGGCTGCATGCTGCGCGCGTACAACCGCCGCATCATCGACACGATCAACCGCTGCGGCGAGATCAACACGTTCATTCCGGCGCTCGCCTATACCTTCGCGCAGAACCCGGTCGAGGTCGATGTCGCGCATGAGGAGCGCTTCGCGGGCGAGTCGAAGTATTCGCTCTATAGCCTCATCCGCCTGAACTTCGACCTCGTGACGGGCTTCTCCGTCGTGCCGCTGCAATGGCTCTCGTTCATCGGCGTGATTCTGTCGCTTGGCTCGGCGGGCCTCTTCGTGCTGCTGCTGATTCGCCGCTTCATCATCGGCGCGGAAGTGCAAGGCGTGTTCACGCTCTTCGCCATCACGTTCTTCCTGCTCGGCGTGATCATCTTCGCGCTCGGCCTGCTCGGCGAGTACATCGGCCGCATCTACCAGCAGGTGCGTGCGCGTCCTCGCTATCTGATCCAGACGATCCTCGAAGCGCAAAACGGCCGCGTCGTGGCCGATGCGCCCCGCCAGGACTTCGTGCAAGCCGCGACGTTCGCGCAGCCCGCGCAGGCGACGCAACCCGCGAACGCCGACACGAATCAGGCCAACGAAGGAGCCCGCCAATGAAGCCGCGCGCCGTCGTCTTCGCGTATCACAACGTGGGCGTGCGCTGCCTGCAGGTGCTGCTCGCGGGCGGCGTCGACGTGGAGCTCGTCGTCACGCATGAGGACAGCCCGAGCGAGAACATCTGGTTCGGCAGCGTGAAGTCGGTGGCCGAGGAACACGGCATCGAGGTCGTCACGCCCGCCGATCCGAAGAGCGCCGAGCTGCGCGCGGCCGTTTGCGCGGCGCGGCCGGACTTCATCTTCTCGTTCTATTACCGGCACATGCTGCCCGTGGACCTGCTTGCGCTCGCCGCGCGCGGCGCGTACAACGTCCACGGCTCGCTGCTGCCGAAATACCGCGGCCGCGTGCCGACCAACTGGGCAGTCCTCAACGGCGAGACCGAAACCGGCGCGACGCTGCACGAGATGGCCGCGAAGCCCGACGCGGGCGCCATCGTCGCGCAAACGCCGGTGCCGATCCTGCCCGACGACACCGCCGCCCAGGTATTCGACAAGGTGACGGTCGCCGCCGAGCAAACGCTCTGGCGCGTGCTGCCCGCACTGATCGCGGGTGAGGCGCCGCATCTGCCAAACGACCTCACCAAAGGCAGCTACTACGGCGGGCGCAAACCCGAAGACGGCCGCATCGACTTCAGCCAGAGCGCGCAGCAGGTGTACAACCTGATCCGCGCCGTCGCGCCGCCGTATCCGGGCGCGTTCACCGACATCGGCGGCGAGCGTTTCGTGATCGCCCGCGCGCGCCTCGTGCGCCCCGGCACGCAAGACGCCGAAAGGGTTCGCACCCTCGCCGGATTGCCCGCCGGCATCCACGTAAGCGATAATGCGCTTTTCGCCGTCTGCAGCGACGGCCGCGCCATCGCGATCCACGAACTGCGGCATCAGCATGACGGCCAGGAGGCCGTCGTCAGCCCCGCCGCGTTCTCCGAACTCATTTCATCTGTCCCCCGTCCATGACCAAAAAAGTTCTGATCCTGGGTGTGAACGGCTTTATCGGCCACCACCTCTCCAAGCGCATCCTCGAAACCACGAACTGGGAAGTGTTCGGCATGGACATGCAGACCGATCGCCTCGGCGATCTCGTCAAGCATGAGCGGATGCACTTCTTCGAAGGCGACATCACGATCAACAAGGAGTGGGTGGAGTACCACGTCAAGAAGTGCGACGTGATCCTGCCGCTCGTTGCCATTGCCACGCCGGCCACCTACGTGCAGCAGCCGCTGCGCGTGTTCGAGCTGGACTTCGAGGCGAACCTGCCGATCGTGCGTTCGGCGGTGAAGTACCGCAAGCATCTCGTCTTCCCGTCGACCTCCGAGGTCTACGGCATGTGCAGCGACGAGCAGTTCGACCCGGACGCCTCCGCCCTCACCTACGGTCCGATCAACAAGCCGCGCTGGATCTACGCGTGCTCGAAGCAACTCATGGACCGCGTGATCTGGGGCTACGGCATGGAAGGCCTGAACTTCACGCTGTTCCGCCCGTTCAACTGGATCGGCCCGGGCCTCGACTCGATCTACACGCCGAAGGAAGGTTCGTCGCGCGTCGTGACGCAGTTCCTCGGCCATATCGTGCGCGGCGAGAACATCAGCCTCGTCGATGGCGGCGCGCAAAAGCGCGCGTTCACCGACATCGACGACGGTATCGACGCGCTCATGAAGATCATCGCGAACAAGGACGGCGTCGCGTCGGGCAAGATCTACAACATCGGCAACCCGACCAACAACTTCTCGGTGCGCGAGCTCGCGCACAAGATGCTCGCGCTCGCCGCCGAGTTCCCCGAGTACGCCGAAACAGCGAAGCACGTGCAGCTCGTCGAAACGTCGTCGGGCGCCTACTACGGCGCGGGCTACCAGGACGTGCAGAACCGCGTGCCGAAGATCGACAACACGATGCAGGAACTCGGCTGGGCGCCGAAGTCGACCTTCGACGACGCGCTGCGCAAGATCTTCGAAGCGTACCGTGGTCACGTGTCCGACGCGCGCGCGCTCGTCGAACAGAACTAAGCGCCTCGGAAAGCTTGAAAAAGGACCCCGCCACTTGGCCCGCATCGTCCTGAAAATCGACGTAGACACGCTGCGCGGCACACGCGAAGGCGTGCCCAATCTCGCGCGCATCTTCGACCGCTACAAGGCGCGCGCGACGTTTCTCTTCAGCCTCGGCCCCGATCATACGGGCTGGGCGCTGCGTCGCGTATTTCGGCCCGGCTTTCTGAAGAAGGTCTCGCGCACTTCCGTGGTCGAGCATTACGGCGTGAAGCAGCTCATGTACGGCGTGCTGCTGCCGGGCCCCGATGTAGGTGTGCGCGCGGCTGCCGAGATGCGCGCGATCCACGAGGCCGGCTTCGAATGCGGCATCCATACGTGGGACCACGTCTACTGGCAGGACAACGTGCGCAACCGCGAACGCGACTGGACCGTGCGCGAAATGCAGAAGAGCCACGAGCGCTTCACGCAGATCTTCGGCGCGCCGCCCCTCACGCACGGCGCGGCGGGCTGGCAAATGAACGAGGCCGCCTTCGAGCAGATCGACGCGTGGGGCATGCGCTACGCTTCGGACGGGCGCGGACATTCGCCTTATCGCCCGGTCGTGGCGGGCCGCACGCTGAACCATGTGCAGATGCCCACGACGCTGCCCACGCTCGACGAAGTGCTCGGGGTGGACTGCATCGACACCGACACGGTCGCCGCGTGGATGCTCAAGTTGACCGAGCACAACCCGCACGACCAGGTCTTCACGCTGCACGCCGAGCTCGAAGGCCAGAAGCTCGCGCCCGTGTTCGAGCAGTTGCTCGCGGGCTGGCGCGCGCAAGGCCATACGTTTGCCACGATGGGCGACTACCATGCGACGCTGGACCCGGATTCGCTGCCATCGTACCCTGTCACCTGGGGCGAGATCGCCGGCCGTTCCGGCCAGCTGATCGTCCAGCCCGGCTGAATCCGCCGCCCACGCGCCACGAGGCTCATGCCCCCAGGCCCAACGCCCGCGCAGGCCCCGCGCCGAGGGCGGCACGCCGTCCCGGCAAAACGGCACCGCAGCGCGTCGGACCTGAAAGCGCTGCAGCAACGCCCGCCAATAACAAAGGGAGAGCCACGTGCCTGACGTGACCATCGCAGTCGACCAACCCGTTCCCGACTTCACCGCCCCCGCCACCGGTGGCGACTTCACGCTCTCGAGCCTGAAGGGCAGCAAGGTGGTGCTGTACTTCTATCCGAAGGACAACACGCCAGGCTGCACGACCGAGGGCCTGCAGTTTCGCGATCTCTATCCGAAGTTCAAGAAGGCTGGCGCGCAGATCGTGGGCGTCTCGCGTGACAGCGTGCGCTCGCACGACAACTTCAAGGCCAAGCTCGAATTGCCGTTTACCTTGGTATCAGATGCCGACGAAGCGCTCTGCACGCTGTTCGACGTCATCAAATTGAAGAAAATGTATGGCAAACAGGTACGAGGCATCGAACGCTCGACCTTCCTCATCGACGCTCGCGGCGTACTGCGCCGCGAATGGCGCGGAGTCAAGGTGCCGGGCCATGTCGACGAAGTTCTGGAGGCTGTACAAGCGCTTTGAGGAGCGTTATATTGGGCTGCAATGAGTGCCTGTCCAACCCTTTTTACGTCGCGTTGCGGCGGTATCGCTGCCGGTCACTGGATGACCGGAAATGCGCATCCGAGGCAACGTGTCATCACCGAAATGAAGCCGCTTGCCTCGTCATCCGGGGCGGCGGCTTTTTTGTTGGTACCTCGCTGTTCCCTTTCGCTTTTCTCCCGCTTTTCTCTCAAAGCGCGCCGGCTTTGCGACCCGGTGCGCAAACGTCAAGGAGCTGATCGAAAACCAGGCGAACCGGCATTTTCTGACCTGAGCGCGCACCCTGCGCGGTAACGACGGGCGCCTACCCGGCATCCGTACGCGCCGCCCGAAAGCGTGCCTTACTGGGTAACCCCGCGACCACTCGACCCGATTTTTTCGAGGGACACCATGCCTTTGCCTACCCCCCCCAGCAAGCTCGGCAACCTGCTGCCGCCCGAAGAATACAAGGCGCGTGCCCGCTCGACGCGCAGCACGCGCAAGGCCGCGAGCGAGAACGACGCTGCCGATGTCGCCGAATACGGCCCCGCGAGCGTGGCCGAGCCGATGACACAGGCCGCCAACGCCGCGACGACATTGCGTACGGTGCCGCTCTCGAGCGCCAGCGCCGAACTGGCCGCGCTCGAGCCCGTCGCACCGGCCCCCGCACGAAAACGCAAGCAAGCCACGGCCGCCCTGCTGCAACCGCTGCAGGCACGTGACGAGCGCGTGGACGCCCCCGCCGCACGCAGCGACAAGCCCGGTGCGACGAAAGCGCCGGGTGCCGTTGCGCCCGTCGCGCGCACCGGCACGAAAAAACGCGTGCACCCCGAGGAGAGCACTGAAGTCCAGAAGCTCTTCGTGCTCGACACGAACGTGCTGATGCACGACCCGACCTGCCTTTTCCGCTTCGAGGAACACGACGTCTATCTGCCGATGATGACGTTGGAGGAACTCGACAACCACAAGAAAGGCATGTCGGAAGTCGCGCGCAACGCGCGCCAGGTGAGCCGTACGCTCGACCAGCTGGTCGCGAATGCAGGCCCGATCTCGGAAGGCATTTCGCTTGCCCGCCTCGGCAGCCGCGAGGCGCTCGGGCGCCTGTACTTCCAGACCACGCTCACGCACATCGATCCGGTCGATGGTCTGCCCCAAGGCAAGGCCGACAACCAGATCCTCGGCGTCGTGCGCGCGCTGCAGCGCGACCGGCCGGATCGCCTCGTTGTGCTGGTGTCGAAAGACATCAACATGCGCATCAAGGCTCACGCGCTCGGTCTGCCCGCGGAAGACTACTTCAACGACCAGGTCCTCGAAGACAAGGACCTGCTCTACTCGGGCGTGCGCGCGCTTCCCCAGGACTTCTGGACCCGGCACGCGAAGGGCATGGAGTCCTGGCAGGAGACCAAGACCGGCACGACCTATTACCGCGTGACGGGCCCCGAGTGCGCCTCGATGCTCGTGAACGAGTTCGTCTATCTCGAACCACAGAACGGCGAGCCGGCGTTCCATGCGATCGTGCGCGAGCTCAACGGCAAGACGGCGCTGCTGCAGACACTGCGTGACTACGGCCACCACAAGAACAACGTGTGGGGCATCACCGCGCGCAACCGCGAGCAGAATTTCGCGCTGAACCTGCTGATGAACCCGGACATCGACTTCGTCACGCTGCTCGGCCAGGCCGGCACGGGCAAGACGCTCGTCGCGCTTGCGGCAGGACTTGCCCAGGTGCTCGACGAGAAGCGCTACAACGAGATCATCGTCACGCGCGCGACGGTGCCGGTGGGCGAGGATATCGGCTTCCTGCCGGGCACCGAGGAAGAGAAGATGCAGCCGTGGATGGGCGCTTTCGACGATAACCTCGAAGTGCTCCAGAAGACCGACGACGCAGCCGGCGAATGGGGCCGCGCCGCGACCCAGGAGCTGATCCGCTCGCGCCTGAAGGTCAAGAGCATGAACTTCATGCGTGGACGCACCTTCGTCGACAAGTATCTGATCATCGACGAAGCGCAGAACCTCACGCCCAAGCAGATGAAGACGCTCGTCACGCGCGCGGGCCCGGGCACGAAGATCGTCTGCCTCGGCAACATCGCGCAGATCGACACGCCGTATCTGACGGAGGGCAGCTCGGGCCTCACCTACGTCGTGGACCGCTTCAAGGGCTGGGCGCACAGCGGCCACGTGACGCTCGCCCGCGGCGAGCGCTCACGGCTTGCCGACTACGCGTCGGATATTCTGTAATCGGTTGACCGGGCGCTGCCTGTCGGCGGCGTCCGTGCATAGGGCAAGGACCGTATCCGGGAAACCGGGTACGGTCCTTTTTTATTGGCCAGGCGTCCCGAAAGAGCAACAGTTGGCGCACAAACTTCAAGTGAATTGTGAGGAGTTCTTGCGAAGGCCATGACTGGCGGGCTACCATCCGCCCATGACCCGTTTTCCTGATGGCGCATGCACCGCGTGCGCCTCATCCGCTTCATGCGCCGACTCTGGCTTCTGCTTCTGATTGCCGTTCTCCTTGCCGCGTGTTCGAGCGCGCCGCAAAAGGTATCGCGCAGCGGTTCGTCGAGCGAAGACGCTTGGCGCACCCGTCCACCGGGCTTTCCCAATTTCGTCGATCACAGCGTGGGCCGCGAGGAAATCTCAATCCAGGCGATGGGCCTCGTCGGCATTCCTTATCGCTGGGGCGGCAATACGCCCGATAGCGGCTTCGATTGCAGCGGCCTCGTGAAATACGTGCTGGCGCGCGCGGCCTCCGTCGAACTGCCGCGCACCACGGCCGAAATAAGCGGGCGCGGAGAAACCATCGAACCCGACGAAATCGCGCCGGGCGATCTCGTCTTTTTCAACACGACTGGGCGGCCGCATTCGCACGTCGGGATCTACGTGGGCAAGCTGCGCTTCGTGAATGCGCCTTCCACTGGCGGCACAGTACGCCTCGACTACCTGACCAACCCCTATTGGGCAAAGCGCTTCGACGGAATCCGCCGCATGGCGCCGCCAAAACGCACGCCGTTCGATACGCCGACCTGGGAAGCCTCCGCGCCTGCCGGCCGTGGACCAGGCGTGAGCGCAGCGCCGACTGCGATTGCAGGAGCGGGCGTCGCGCCCGCGGCAGCGCAGCCCGCTGCGCGGGTCGTCGCGGCCAGCCAGAATCGCGTTGCTGCGGCGTCGCAGCCTACCTATGCCGCGGCACCTTCCGCCGTGCCGGTGGCTACCACGAACATGTCCACGCCGGCCGACGCCTTCGAACCGCCACCCGCCTCGCTCGGTGCCGCGCAAACACAGGCGCGCGACGCCGGCGCGCTCGCGCCGGCTTACGCCGCCAGCCCTGCCATGGGCCCCGCGCCCGGAACCGCAACGGGCATCGCCCCCAGCGCCCCGCGCGACGCCATCGACGCCGCCGCCGATGCCTTCGAACCACCGCCGCCCACCGCCGGCGCAGCAACGCGCCAGGCAGGCGAGGCTAGATCGACGCCGATCCAGACCAGCGCGCCGCAGGCAGGCACCGTGCAAATCATGCGTGCCTCGACAGCTGGAGCGGCCTTGCCCGCCCCGACCCAATCGAGCGACGACCCGATCGCACGTTTTGCCAACAGCGGTGACTGAGGCTTGCCATGGCCCTGCGACACCATACCCCTGGCCGAACGGCGAGTACTGTTTGCGATGCCACGCGCCTCTGCTATCGTTTTGGTACTTTTTCGCAG
This sequence comes from Paraburkholderia sp., assembly GCF_035501035.1. GTDB lineage: Bacteria > Pseudomonadota > Gammaproteobacteria > Burkholderiales > Burkholderiaceae > Paraburkholderia. The sequence goes on along the minus strand of NZ_DATJWR010000489.1, from coordinate 13,964 downwards.
CGAGGCGGCGATGGATCTCGGACTCAGCAAGAAGGTGGTTCTGGTGACAGGCGGCAGCAAAGGCATCGGTCTTGCCTGCGCGCGCGCCTTCGCGCGGGAAGGCGCGCGCGTGGCGATCGTCTCGCGCGATCCGGCCAATCTCGCACGCGCGCGCGAACAACTAGCAAGTGAGGGCCTGCACGTTCACCTCACCCGTGCGGACCTGCACGAAGCGCATAGCGCAGCCGACGTGGTCGAGGAAGTCTCCACCGCCGTAGGCCCGATCGACATCCTCATCAACAGCGCGGGGGCGGCGCGACGCTACGACCCGGAAACGCTCGATGCCGATGCGTTCAAGGCCACGATGGAAGCGAAGTATTTTCCCTATATCTACCCGCAGCAGGAAGTGCTGCGCCGCATGGTGCAGCGGATCAAGGCGGGCGAGACCACGGAGCCGGGCGCGATCGTCAACATCATCGGCATGGGCGGCAAGTTCGCGACCGACATCCACATCGCGGGCGGCGCGGCCAACGCGGCGCTGATGCTCGCCACAGTGGGACTGGCGCACTACCACGCGCGCTATGGCATCCGCATCAACGCCATCAATCCGGGTTCCACGCTCACGGAGCGGCTGCAGGAAGCCGTGCAGCTGGAAGCGCAGCGGCAAGGCGTCGACTCCGCCCAGGCACTGGCCAGCGGCGAGGCTAAGGTGCCGCTCGGGCGCTACGCGAAACCCGAGGAAATTGCAGACGTCGCGCTTTTCCTCGCGAGCCGCCGCGCAAGCTACGTAACGGGCGCCCTCATTCCCATGGACGGCGCCAGCACGCCAATGATCTGAGCCTTTTCCCGGCGCCGGCGAGGCTTCAAAAGCACTGCGGCGCCCGAAGGTGCCGCAGGTGTTACAGGAAGCGGTGACCGAGCCACCAGGCCGCCGCGGCCAGCGTTGCCGAGGCGGGAATGGTCAGCACCCACGCCCACACAATGTTCCCGGCTACGCCCCAGCGCACCGCGCTCAACTTCTGCGTCGCGCCAACGCCGACGATTGCGCCGGTGATCGTGTGCGTGGTGGAAACCGGAATACCGAGCCACGAAGCGGTAAAGAGCGTGAGCGCTCCACCCGCCTCCGCGCAAAAACCGCCCACCGGCTTGAGCTTGGTGATCTTCTGACCCATCGTGCGCACGATGCGCCATCCACCGAAAAGCGTGCCGAGGCCCATGGAAAGATAGCAGCCGCCAATCACCCAGATGGGCGGCGCATCCGCGCCAGGCAAGGCATAACCCGTCGCGATCAGCAGCATCCAGATGATGCCGATGGTCTTCTGGGCGTCGTTGCCGCCGTGACCAAGGCTATAGAGACCTGCGGAAAGGAGCTGCAAACGCCTGAAGCGCCGGTCCACCTTGCTAGGCGGCGTGCGGAAATAGAGCCACGAGACCGTGAGCATGAAGAACGAGCCCAGCACGAAGCCGAGCAGCGGCGAGATGAAGATGAACGCCACGGTCTTCATGAGGCCGTCGAAGTTCAGCGACGTCCAGCCCGACTTCGCGAGTGCCGCGCCCACGAGCCCGCCGATCAGTGCGTGCGAGGAGCTCGACGGAATCCCGTAGTACCACGTGAGCAAGTTCCAGCCGATTGCGCCCATCAGCGCGCCGAACACCACGTAGTGGTCGACGATGTCAGGGTCGATGGTCCCCTTGCCCACCGTCTGCGCCACCTTCAGGTGGAAAACGAAATAGGCCACCACGTTGAACATGGCGGCGAACGCCACCGCCTGCTGCGGCTTGAGCACGCCGGTGGACACGACGGTGGCGATGGAGTTCGCCGCGTCGTGAAAGCCGTTCATGAAGTCGAAAATGAGGGAAATCGCGACCAGCCCCGCGACCGCCCAGATGGCGAGTTGTATCGATTGCATCGCGGTCCGCTCAGGCGTTCTCTAGCACGATGCCTTCGATGATGTTCGCGACATCCTCGCACTTGTCCGTAATCGTCTCGAGCAGCTCATAGATGGCCTTCAGCTTGATGAGCGTCTTGACGTCGTCTTCCTCGCGAAAGAGCTTGGACATCGCGGCGCGCAGCAGCCGGTCGGCTTCGGATTCGAGGCGGTCGATATCCTCGCAGGCCTTCAGGATCTCGCGCGCCTGCTTCATGTCGGAGAGCATCGCCACGGCCGCCTGCAAGCGCTCGGCCGAGGCCGTGCACACGTGAACGAGCTGGCTGGCCTCGGAAGTCACCGCCTGCACGTCGTACAGCGAAATGGCCGTGGCGACGTCTTCCATGAGGTCGAGGCAGTCGTCCATCGTCGTGATCAGCTTGTGGATCTCGTCGCGGTCGAGCGGCGTGATGAACGTCTTGTGCAGCAGGTCGATTGCCTCATGAGTGAGCTTGTCCGCCGCCTTTTCGGCAGTCTGCACATTCTGCTTGTGGACCTCGGCGTCAGCGAGGTTGTCGATCAGCAGTTCGAGCTCGCGACTCGCGGAAACGATGCACTTCGCGTGCGCATTGAAGATTTCGAAGAACTTGCCCTCTGTGGGCATGAATCGACCAAACATTGGTATCCCGGTAATTGGTATCGGATTGCCGTCACAAAACGGCAAGATAGCCGTCACAAAACGGCCACATTGTATCGTCAGGCTGAGGCAGCCGCACTGATCCGGGGACGCGCGAGCGGCATTTGCGCCACTATGGCGCAAGCCGCCCCGGCACCCGCCTCATTCGGCGTAGAAGTTCTGCGCACCGGCAAAATTGTCGAATTTCGTGTATTGACCGTGGAACGTGAGGCGAACGGGTCCGATCGGCCCGTTACGCTGCTTGCCGATGATGATTTCGGCGGTGCCCTTGTCGGGACTGTCGGGGTTGTAGACTTCGTCGCGATAGATGAACAGGATGACGTCCGCATCCTGTTCGATGGCGCCCGATTCGCGCAGGTCCGACATCACAGGGCGTTTGTTCGGACGCTGCTCAAGACCGCGGTTCAGCTGCGACAGCGCGATCACGGGCACGTCCAGCTCCTTCGCCAGGCTCTTGAGCGAACGCGAGATTTCGGAAATCTCGGTCGCCCGGTTCTCGCCCGTCGACGACCCGCTCATGAGTTGCAGATAATCGATGATGATGAGGCCGAGCTTGCCGCACTGGCGCGACAGGCGCCGTGCGCGCGAACGCAGTTCCATCGGGTTCAAGCCGCCGGTTTCGTCGATGAAGATTTGCGCTTCGCTCATTTTCTGCACCGCATGCGTGAGCTTGGGCCAATCCTCGTCGGTGAGGCGTCCGGTGCGCATGCGGTGCTGGTCGAGTCGACCGACCGAGCCGAGCATACGCATGATGAGCTGCGTACCCGGCATTTCCATCGAAAACACCGCGACCGGCAGGCCGTACTCCACGGCCACGTACTCGCCGATATTCATCGAGAACGCGGTTTTACCCATCGACGGGCGCCCCGCCACGATGATGAGTTCGCCGCCGTGCATGCCCGAGGTCATGCGATCGAGGTCCATGAAGCCCGTGGGCGTGCCCGTCACGTCGCTCGGGTTGGCCGTGTGATAGAGCGTGTCGATGCGCTCGACGACCTGCGTGAGCAGCGGTCCGATTTCGAGGAAGCCCTGGGTGCCGCGCGCGCCGTCCTCGGCGATCGAGAACACCTTCGCCTCGGCCTCGTCGAGCAGCTGGCGCACTTCCTTGCCCTGCGGGTTGAAGGCGTCGGCAGAAATTTCGTCGGCGACGGAGACGAGACGGCGCAGCACCGCGCGGTCGCGGACGATTTCCGCGTAGCGGCGGATGTTCGCCGCGCTCGGCGTGTTCTGGGCGAGCGCGTTCAGGTACGCGAGCCCGCCTACGTCGTCGGCCTTGCCCGAGGTGCCGAGCGCTTCGTACACCGTCACCACGTCGGCCGGGCGCGTGGCCGCGATCAGCCGGCCGATATGCTCGAAGATGATGCGGTGATCGTAGCGGTAGAAGTCGCTTTGCGAGAGGAAGTCGGCAATCCGGTCCCAGGCGCCGTTGTCCAGCAACAGGCCGCCGAGCACCGACTGTTCGGCTTCGATCGAATGCGGCGGGACTTTCAGCGACTCGAGTTGGGGATCTTTCGGAGCGTTCATGGAGGGCAATTATCGGGCAAGCGGGCCGCGTCGAACAAGCTGGAAAACATGCAATGCGCGGCGCCTGGCGGCGCGCAACAAAAAAGGCAGAAGCCCTGCGGCTCCTGCCCTTCCTGAGTCTTGCGTCGAACCCGTGCGGCCCGCTCGGGCCGCACGCATGCTTAGGCGTGCTCGCCCAGCACCGACACCGTGACGTCGACGAGGACGTCGGTGTGCAGCGAAACCTGCACCGGGTGGTCGCCCACCATCTTCAGCGGGCCTTCCGGCAGGCGCACTTGCGCCTTTTCCACTGCGAAGCCTTGCTTCGTGAGCGCGGCTGCGATGTCGGCGTTCGTGACCGAGCCGAACAGACGGCCGTCCACGCCAGCCTTCTGGCCGATCTGAACGGTCAGGCCGTTCAGCTTTTCGCCTTCTGCCTGAGCAGCTGCCAGCTTCTCAGCAGCGGCCTTTTCGAGTTCGGCGCGGCGAACTTCGAATTCGGCGATCGCGTCCTTCGTGGCACGGCGAGCCTTCTTGTTCGGGATCAGGAAGTTACGTGCGTAACCGTCCTTCACCTTGACGATGTCGCCGAGGTTGCCCAAGTTGACGACTTTTTCCAGAAGAATGATCTGCATTCTATTGCTCCTTGTAGCGTCGTCTTATTAGGCCTTGTGCTGGTCGGTGTACGGCATCAGCGCGAGGAAACGCGCGCGCTTGATAGCCGTGTCCAGCTGACGCTGATAGTGGGCCTTCGTACCCGTCAGGCGTGCCGGCGTGATCTTGCCGTTTTCGCCGATGAAGTCCTTCAGCGTTTCGATGTCCTTGTAGTCGATCTGCTCGACGCCTGCAGCCGTGAAGCGGCAGAACTTCTTGCGCTTGAAGAGCGGGTTTTGTTGCTGACGACGCTTGTCGAATTTCTTACCAGTCGGGCGGGGCATGATTAGTCCTTTCCTGTGCCTTGCATTTCGGTGATATGAAACACCAGGGTTCGCGCATTGCGGTGCTTTTTCGCCAGAAAGCCGGTGAAGAGCGCTTCCACGCCCATTTCGCAGCTTTCGAGCAGACCGCATGCTCGGCCGGCGGCCACCGCGGGCATCGTGAGTTCGACGAGTCGGGCGATGCCGGCCTCGACGACCTCCGTGCGGTGCTGCAACGTGACGCTCGCAATCGGAACGCCGGCGGGGGTATACCGCACCGGTTCGCGTTCGACGACGCTAGCCGTGAGTTGCAGCCTGTTCACGTGGCGTGGCTTGTGGCTTTGCGTAAATCCTGGTGGCTTGTGTAATTAAGCCTGCGCTTCGGTCGGCTGGGCAGCCGCCTTCTTGGCTTCTTCGCGCTGCACTTCCTTCATCATCGGCGACGGGCCAGTTTCAGCCTTCTTCATCTTGACGATGAGGTGACGCAGGACAGCGTCGTTGAACTTGAACGCGTGTTCCAGTTCGTCGAGCGTAGCCTGGTCGCATTCGATGTTCATGCAGACGTAGTGAGCCTTCGCGAGTTTCTCGATCATGTAGGCCAGTTGACGACGGCCCCAGTCTTCGATGCGGTGGATCTGGCCACCGTGCGAGGTGATCGTGCCCTTATAGCGCTCGATCATCGCGGGCACTTGCTCGCTTTGATCGGGGTGCACGATGAAGACGATTTCGTAATGACGCATGTGTCACTCCTTGTGCTTACTTTTGGATAGAAGCCGCCCGGGCGTCGGAACCGGTGCGGCAAGTGAGAAGCCGAAGATTGTAGCGCGTATGGACTGCGCGCGCAAGCCAGATCGAGCTTCGGCGCGATGATTCGGGCGTATTTTCAATGACTTGCGGCGCCATTGAGTGGCACCAGGGGGCGGACAGCGGGCGGATGGCGGGCGGACGGCGGGCGGACGGCGGATAGACAAGCGGCGCGCCTGCGGCCCCTCTGCATCCCGCTCGCCCACCCTCTGCTGCAACGCCTAGCCGCCGGCTGCCTCGCTCGCGCCGGCGGCGAGCCGCGCATCGAGTGCCGCGCGCAAGCCGTCGAGCGCATCTGCGCCGGCATCCGTCACCGCCCACAACGTCATGCCCGCCGCCTCCCAGCGCAGCAGCGCGTAGCCCTCGCTCGCTCGCGGCGGTGCGCCGCCCGAGACGGCCGGCCCATTCGAGCCGGGTGGGAACACATAGACGTCGATCACGTGCTTGCGATAGTGATAGACGAGCACGGCGACACGCTCGCGCCCCACATAGTCGAGACGCCCACCTGCGAGCGCGAAGCCTTGCTGCGCGAGATCGAAAACGGGCGGCGCGTAGTCGATGCGGCCGTTGAACCACGGCTTCACGGTGTGGCGGTCCGTCGAGATCACGTCGATATCGCGGCCCGAGATCTGCGCCCGTACGTGGCTCGAAACGAGATCGTCGACGAACGCGACCTCCGCAGCCGGGCGACGCATTTGCAGCGTGGCGGTCACCGCGAGCGCGCACAGGACCAGGACGGCGCAGCCGAACCATGCAAGCGTCGCCGCGCGTGGACCGCCGCTGCCCTCGGCGCCTCGATAGCCGCTGCCGGTTGCCACCGCGCCGCGCGGCCGCCAGCTGCGCAACCACTCCCGCCACCCGCTCGCACCGCGCGCGGCAGACGCGGGAGAAGACGATGCCGTTTCGGGCTCCACATCCGTTGCCGGCAGCGCCGCGGCGATGCGCGCGGCGAGCCCCGCGGGCGCACGGTGATAGGGCACCGAGCGGATCACGCGAGAGATGGCCTGCGCGTCTTCGGCAACGCGGCGGCATTGCGCGCACCCGGCCAGATGCTCGCGCACGCGCCACTCGTCGGCGGCGGAGAGTTCGCGATCGACGCTCGCGTCGACCAGCGGGCGCGCTTCGTCACAGTTCATCGGGCGCCTCCGTAGTGGGGCCTTCGGGACGCGGGCGACGGCGCAATGGCGCTCCGTCGTCGGCGGCTGGATTTTCGCGGAAACGGCCGCTGGTTTCGCGGCCGGATGATCTCCTGGCTTGACTGCTTGCCGTGCCCCCTGCCATGTCGTCCGCGCAAGCCTGCGCACGAGCCGCCGATTCGCCTGCGGCATGGTTGGCGTCTTCGGCCGCCGCCGCCCGGCCACGCTCGCCGCCACCCCGGTGAGCCGCCAGCAGCGTCGCAAGGCGCCGCCGGCCGCGCGCGAGTCGAGACATCACCGTGCCGACCGGCAAGTCCGCGATGGCCGCGATCTCGCGGTAGCCAAGCTCCTCCAGCTCGCGCAGCACCAGCACTTCACGGTACTCCACCGGCAGGCGCTGGAGCGCGTCATGCACGTGGCGCGCGTCCTCGGCACGGATGGCGAGCGTCTCAGGATCGACGCCGCCCGTCTCCCAGCCTTCGAGTGGCGCATCGTCGCGCAACTCGTCGAATGGCGCCACCTCTTCCGCGCCAGAGCGCCGCCGCCACTCGTCGTACCACACGCGTCGCACGATCGTGAGCAGCCAGGGGCGGGCTTCGTCGCCACGAAACGCGTCGAAGAAGCGGAACGCGCGTAGATACGCTTCCTGCACGATGTCCTCCGCGTCGCCCGGATTGCGCGAGAGCCAGCGCGCGAGGTTGTAGGCCGCATCGAGATGCGGCAGCGCCAGCGCCTGGAAACGGCGGCTGCGCGCTGCCTCATCCTGCTCGTATGCGGATTCGCCCACGTCGTTCCCTCGCGTCTTCGTCTGGTTCGCGCGACCCTGGCCGCAATGCATGCATTACTGACGCCGGGGCCAGTTTATTCCCGCTGTGCGCACAGGAAAACGAATATTAAATGACGTATGCGCAGCCTGCGAAACCGATACGACAGCCGCCATTTCGCACGGAAACCTCACCCCCGAACGGCGAACGGCGTAACAGCGGTCGGCTGAACGCCGCTTCTCGGCTGGCCGCCTACGCGCCGCCCCAGTACCCCGGCCGCGCGTACACCTCTTTCAGGTAATCGATGAAATAGCGCACTCGCGCCGGCACGTACCGCTGCTGCGGATACACCGCGAGGATGTCGTAGTCGGGCAACGCGTACTCGTCGAGCACGGTTTCGAGCTCGCCATGCACGAGCTGGGCATCGATCTCCCAGGTCGAGCGCCAGCCGAGTCCGAGCCCCTCGGTCACCCAGCGGTGCAGCAGTTCGCCGTCGTTGCAGTCGAGCGTGCCGCCCACGCGCACGGTCACGAGCTTGCCGTTGCGGCTGAAGTACCAGCCGCGGTTCTGCCCACCCTGCAGGTTGAATGCGAGGCAGTTGTGGTTGGGCAGGTCTTCGAGCGTTTTCGGGCGGCCGTGCTTGCGAAAGTATTCAGGCGTGCCGCACACCACGCGGCGGTTCGTGGCGAGCTTCACCGCGACGAAATTCGGATCCACCGCCCCGCCAATGCGGATCGACAGGTCATAGCCCTCGCGCACGAGATCGACCACGCGGTCGGTCAGGTTGAACGAAACCTGCAGCTCGGGCTTGTCGGCGAGAAACGCGGGCGCGAGCGGCGCGACGTGCTTGCGCCCGAACGCCGCGGGCGCCGAGACGATCAGATGGCCGTTCACGACCTGCCGGCCGGCCGAAAGCTCGTTCTCGGCCTGATCCCAGTCGGCGAGCAGCCCGCGACAGCGCTCGAGGAACGCCGCGCCCTCCTCGCTCACCACGAGCCGGCGTGTCGAGCGATAAATCAGCTTCACGCCGAGGCGCTTTTCCAGCGCGTCGATGCGCCGCCCGAGTATCACCGGCGAGACGCCTTCCTCGAGCGCCGCCGCCGCGAGGCTGCCCGCGTCCGCGACGCGCACGAAGGTTTCGATCTGCTTGAAGCGGTCCATCGCCTGTCTCCCTAACCCTCGAGCCGTGCGCCAGAAACGCCGCCTCGCGGGCATTCCATACTTTTTGTTTCGGAATAAACGACCTGGACTGATCTTATCAAACCTTTCCGGCACCCCTAAAGTGGCCTCAACCGCCGCATCCCAAGCGTTTGTCATTCAGGCAATTGCGACATTCAGGAGACATTTCATGGCCAAGATGAGAGCCGTCGACGCTGCCGTTCTGGTGCTCGAAAAAGAAGGCATCGATACCGCTTTCGGCGTGCCGGGCGCCGCGATCAATCCGTTCTATTCGGCGCTCAGGAAGGCCGGCAGCATCACCCACGTGCTGGCGCGCCACGTCGAGGGCGCCTCGCACATGGCCGAGGGCTATACGCGCGCCGCGCCCGGCAACATCGGCGTGTGCATCGGCACCTCGGGCCCCGCGGGCACCGACATGATCACGGGCCTCTATTCGGCTTCCGCCGATTCGATCCCCATCCTCGCGATCACGGGCCAGGCACCGCGCGCACGCCTCTACAAGGAAGACTTCCAGGCCGTCGACATCGAGTCGATCGCCAAGCCCGTCACCAAGTGGGCCGTCACGGTGCGCGAGCCGGCGCTCGTGCCGCGCGTGTTCCAGCAGGCGTTCCATCTGATGCGCTCGGGCCGTCCGGGCCCGGTGCTCGTCGATCTGCCGATCGACGTGCAGCTCGCCGAAATAGAGTTCGACATCGAGACCTACGAGCCGCTGCCGGTCTACAAGCCGAAGGCAACGCGCAAGCAGATCGAGGCCGCGCTCGACCTCCTCAATGCAAGCGAGAAGCCGCTCATCGTTTCGGGCGGCGGCGTGATCAACGCGGCGGCCGAAGACCTGCTCGTGCAATTCGCCGAAACGGTGGGCGTGCCCGTGATCCCGACGCTCATGTCGTGGGGCGCCATCGCCGACGACCATCCGCTCATGGCCGGCATGGTCGGCCTGCAGACCTCGCACCGCTACGGCAATGCCACGATGCTCGCCTCCGACTTCGTGCTGGGCGTGGGCAACCGCTGGGCGAACCGCCATACGGGCAGCGTCGAGGTCTACACGAAGGGCCGCAAGTTCGTGCACGTCGATATCGAGCCCACGCAGATCGGCCGGGTGTTCGGCCCGGATCTGGGGATCGTCTCCGACGCGAAGGCCGCGCTCGAGCTCTTCGTCGAAGTCGCGCAGGAATGGAAGGCCGCGGGCAAGCTCAAGGACCGCAGCGCCTGGGTGGCCGAGTGCCAGCAACGCAAGCGCACGATGCACCGCAAGACGCACTTCGAGAACACGCCGATCAAGCCGCAGCGCGTGTACGAAGAGATGAACAAGGCGTTTGGCCGCGACACGTGCTACGTGAGCACGATCGGCCTTTCGCAGATCGCGGGCGCGCAGTTCCTGCACGTCTACAAGGCGCGCAACTGGATCAACTGCGGCCAGGCGGGCCCGCTCGGCTGGACGATTCCGGCGGCGCTCGGCGTGCGCGCGGCCGATCCGACGCGCCCCATCGTGGCGCTCTCGGGCGACTACGACTTCCAGTTCCTCATCGAAGAGCTGGCCGTGGGCGCGCAGTTCAAGCTGCCGTACATCCACGTGGTCGTGAACAACTCGTACCTCGGCCTGATCCGCCAGGCGCAGCGTCAGTTCGACATGGACTTCTGCGTGCAGCTCGCATTCGAGAACATCAACGCGCCTGAAGTGAACGGCTATGGCGTCGATCACATCGCGGTGGCCGAAGGCCTCGGCTGCAAGGCGCTGCGCGTGACCAAGCCCGAGGAGATCGCCCCGGCGCTCAAGCAGGCGCAGGCGCTCACCGCCGAGTTCAGCGTGCCGGTCGTCGTGGAAGTGATCCTCGAGCGCGTGACCAACATCTCGATGGGCACCGAAATCGACGCGATCAACGAGTTCGAAGAACTCGCGGAGAAGCCCGAGCACGCACCGACCGCCATCGCTCTGCAATCCTGATGATTCGTTGATTCGCATCGCCCGCTTTTCGCGCCCAGCCAGTTACCGCCCCAAGGCGCGAAAAGCGGCCCTCACCGATTGACTCACTCACCGCCCCGAGAGATACCCCCCATGCCGAAATTCGCCGCGAACCTCACCATGCTGTTCAACGAAGTGCCCTTCGTCGACCGCTTCGCCGCAGCAGCGCAAGCGGGCTTCGACGCCGTGGAATTCCTGTTCCCGTATCCGTACAAGGCCGCCGAACTGGCCGAGCGGCTCGAAGCGAACGGGTTGAAGCTCGTGCTCCACAACCTGCCCGCCGGCAACTGGGAAGCGGGCGAGCGCGGCATTGCCTGTCTGCCAGAGCGCCGCGGCGAGTTCCAGGAAGGCGTTGGCCGTGCGATCGAATACGCGAAGGCGCTCAAGGTGCCGCAGCTCAACTGCCTCGTCGGCATTCCGACGGCGGGCATCGATCGCGATACGGCGTTCGCCACGATCGTCGAGAACCTGCGCCATGCCGCCGGCGAGCTCAAGCGCGAAGGCATCCGCCTGCTGGTCGAGCCGTGCAACTCGTACGACATTCCCGGCTTCGCGCTGAACCGCTCCGCCGAAGCGCTCGACGTGATCGCGCATACCGGCTCGGACAACCTCTTCCTGCAGTACGACATCTATCACATGCAGCGCATGGAGGGCGAGCTCGCCGCGACCATCAAGAAACACTTCGCGAAGATCGCGCATATCCAGCTCGCCGACAACCCCGGACGCAACGAGCCAGGCACAGGCGAAATCCACTACCCGTTCCTGTTCGACCTGCTCGATACGCTCGGCTACGAGGGCTACATCGGCTGCGAGTACAAGCCGCGCACGACGACCACCGAAGGTCTGGGCTGGCTGCGCGGCGCGAAGCAGCGCACCGCCGAACACGCATGACGGCTCGCCCGGGACACGCGACACCACCGCATTCGCCTTAATGGAGACACAAAGATGGCAAAGATTGGCTTTATCGGACTCGGCATCATGGGCGCGCACATGGCGCGCAATCTCATCAAGGGCGGCCACACGCTCGCCGTGAACGGCAAGTACCCGGTGCCCGACGACCTGCGCGCGCAAACCGAAGTCGTCGCCGACTCGACGGCCGTGGCGAAGGCTTCGGACATCGTCATCGTGATGGTGCCCGACACCCCCGACGTGGCCAACGTGCTGTTTGCCGACGACGGCGTCGCCAAGGGCCTTTCCGCCGGCAAGCTCGTGATCGACATGAGCTCGATCTCGCCCATCGAAACGCAACAGTTCGCCAGGCAGATCAACGCGCTCGGCTGCGACTACCTCGACGCGCCGGTCTCGGGCGGCGAAGTCGGCGCCCGCGAGGCCACGCTCACGATCATGGTGGGCGGCCCGCAAAAGTCGTTCGATCTTGCGAAGCCGCTCTTCGAGCTGATGGGCAAGAACATTTCGCTGATCGGCGACAACGGCGCGGGCCAGACCTGCAAGGTGGCGAACCAGATCATCGTCGCGCTCAACATCGAGGCGGTTGCCGAAGCGCTGTTGTTCGCAGCGCGCTCCGGCGCGGACCCCGAGCGCGTGCGCCGTGCGCTGATGGGTGGCTTCGCCTCATCGCGCATTCTCGAAGTGCATGGCGAGCGCATGACGAAGCGCACGTTCAATCCGGGCTTTCGCATCGAGCTGCACCAGAAGGACCTGAACCTCGCGATCGACGGCGCGCGCAAGCTCGGCATCGCGCTCCCGCACACGGCGAGCGCACAGCAGCTCTTCAGCGTGTGCGCGGCGAACGGCGGCAAGGCGTGGGACCACTCGGCGATGATCCGCGCGCTCGAGATCATGGCGAACTTCGAGATTGCCGAGCCGGCCGCGCAAGTCAAGGCCGCTTGAGTCCGCGCGAGGACCTTGTGTTGACGGGCTGAAAAGCCCGGCCGCCCGACGCTTCGCGTCGGCGGCTGCCTGGCGGCGGTTCGCGCGATGTTGCACGCGAACCGCTCGCAGTACCCGATCACGTATTCGGGCTGGAGCGCGTTACACCGCGCCGGCCTCCTGTGGGGCGCTTCGCGGCGGCGGCAACCGCCGCGGGGCAAATCGGTGCCGCTCTGGGCTGAGGGCGGCCAGTGGGGTCCGAAAGCGGCACCCGGTGACGATGTGGAAGCCTTGGTCGGTCAGACGTCGTCATCGGGTGTCCGCCTGTCGGATGCCCTTTTCTCTCTACTTCGCTTCACCCCGCCTGCTTCCAGGGTCCGCAGCGCTCACGCTGCGCGCCCGCGCGAGAACGCCCACATTTCGCACGCCTTGATGCCCCCCAATGCCGCCGCCGCGGTTGCGCCTCTGGAATCGCGCTTCCATCCGCCTGCCGCGCAGACGGGTCGAGAGGCACGCCAAGCGTATTCACCCAGTCATTTCCAGCACGTGAGGACCCGAAAGGTTTTCCATAGACGGCATGACGGCCGCTGCACGCACACGGCGGGTTTCGGCTCGGTGGTTCATCCAGGCGCCTTGCGCAGTGTCACGAGGTCGCCGCGCAACCCGTCATTAAGGATGCCAAACGGTCTCACGGGTCGCTGTGCGTGAAACGCCGGCATCGCCACGATCGTTACGGCTGTGCAGCCGATCGTACGAGCGTAGTCGATTCCACGGAACGACATCTTGGGGGCTCGCTCAGACAGGCGATGTCACCAGGAATACAATAGAGCGGCATGCCCGCGCGTCTACCCTTCGGCTCCTGGTCCATCAGCGTAACTGGATGACAGACCGCTCCCCCGTCCACAGCGATCCGCGGCTTGCACCAGCGCAGCGCCGGCCGTTCCGCGATCTGCAGTCTTGCGTTGCACCAAACCTCGCAGACGCCACGCGGCGCCGAATCGCCAAACGCCAGCCTGATCGGCCAGCCACGCGAACGCGACTATTCTTTGCACACGCGTGGTGGGAACAGGGTGCTCGAAAATACTGCACAAGAGGCTCAAAACGGGCATTGTGTAGGCTCTTCGGCCGCCAACACAGATCGGGCAAGCGACTTGCGGCCCCCCAAAAAGCGGAGAATCGGGAGTCACGAACCTCGGAAGCGCACGTGGACAGAACCACTCCCTCGGCCGCTAAATAGCTTCTCAAACCCTGGCCGGGTACGGTGTTCAGGAAGAAACGATGGGCGGAGGAGATTCGGCGGAAAGCGCTATAAAGAGAGCGGCAA
>NZ_DATJWR010000488.1:0-5041 GCF_035501035.1 Paraburkholderia sp. | reverse complement strand
ATCGGTTCGTCCATCGAATATTCTTTATATGCAAGTGGCGGCACGATGTAGTAGCGCGATTTTCCTATCGCAGGCCTACATTCGACCGATGCGGTCATTTGCCACCCATTGAAGGCATCAAGACGCGTTTCCATAAATCCTCCCATCGAGGGCTGGGAAGACCATCGCTAGATCGAAAGTACGATTCCCAAACCCGTGCTGCGCCCAATTCCACCCAGTCAAAAGGCATATAGGCAAATTTGAATGCGGAGGTTTCGCCATGCCGTTGAGAACACTGTCGTAACCTTTGCGCGCCGCGCTAATCCTCAACAACGGAACGAAAACGCCGCTGTGTTCGCATCGGGCCATTCCAACAAAGCCCCATCACTCCATCCCTCCGCCACCCATGCCGCTACCGGTTCGCCACACCTCCTTACCACGCTCGGAGAGCTGTCCGCAGCCATGTTCCGCATCGACCTCCGTGCCCTCAATTGCCATCTCGCCGCCGGCTTGTTCCTGCGCCTTCTGTTTCTGGTGCTTTCTCGCTGCGACGACCTCGTCATGCGATCTTCCTGCGTAGTTCAGAGTCATTTCCTGAGCCCTCCATCGAAAAGGCACCTGCCACGAATACGGCAAGCTAGAGTTTGGTCGCGTGAACCTCTTAGATGACAATTGACGCCCCATTGGTTCATTCCGGTGCGCAGTGAACATCGAATTTGATGAGCTTCGTCGGCCCGAAGGTGTTGCTGATGGCGACGTCAACGGCATCTCGCCCGCGTGCCATCAATACCCGGCCTATCCGCGGCGCGTTGTTGCGCGCGTCGAAGGTTTGCCAGCAACCACCGACATAGGCCTCGAACCAGGCCGCGAAATCCATGGGACTGTAGGGCGGAGGCAAGCCGACGTCGCTGATGTAGCCCGTGCAATACCGGGCCGGGATATTCAGGGCGCGGCACAAGGTCACCGCCAGATGGGCAAAGTCCCGGCAGACGCCCTGGCGCTCGTGATAGACCTGCCAGGCAGTTTTAGTCGGCCGGGCATAGTCATAGCCGAACGTGATGTGCTGATGGACAAAATCGCAGACCGCCTGTACTCGGCCGCGGCCCTGCGGCGCATGCCCAAACAATTTCCATGCAATTTCGGAGAGCAGATCGGTCTCGCAATACCGGCTTCCGAGCAGGAACACCAGGCATTCGTCAGGCAACGCCTCGACCGGACTCTGTTCACCGTACGGTTCTGGTGTCTCAGGTGTGTCCGCGATATCGAGCAACGCCGTCGTCGACAGCGAAATGCGGCCTTGCGGCGCAACGATCCGGCTGCAAAGATTGCCGAACCCATCGCGATACTGGGTAATGGCGACCGGCGGATCGACCACCAGAAGATCGGCAAGCGTTACGTCCTGCACGCGGGAATAATGCGTGTTCAACATCAACATCATCGGTGTCGGTTGCGGGCACTCATAGACCAGCTCATAGCCAACGCGGAGTTTCATCGGGTGGACCTTTCTCTAGTGGAAGCCATCAGTGGTCTTCAGTCACGCTCACCTGCACATCCAGGCCGCGATACGAATGCGGGGCGCCATGCCAGGTCCCCCAGAGCGGCAACGCCTGATAGTAATTCCAGGCAACGGCGACACGGATGAGATTGCGATTGCCGATGATGCTGTTGGTTGGATCGAAGTCGACCCAGCCTGCACCGGGGAGATAAATTTGCACCCAGGCATGAGTGGCGCCGCCGCCCTGCGTCGCGTCGAAATCGGGCACGAAGATGTAGCCGCTGACAAACCGTGCGGCAAGGCCGAGCGAGCGAACCGCATCCATCATCAGTACCGCGAAATCCCGGCAACTCCCGCTTCGCCGGCGCAAGGTATCGGCGGGACGATAGACCCCTTTCTCGATACGCCGCGCATAGGAGAAATTGCTCTTGATTTCCAGCGTCATCGCGCGCAACAGCGACATGGTGCCGGTCGCTCCGCCAACCGCCAGGAAGTGGCGTGCCCAGAGGTCGACCTCGCGGTCCGGGTATTGACGGTTGCGCGCGTTCACGAGATCCGACGCTTCCTCGTTCGTGTACGCGAAGGGCCAGGTTGCGGCATACGGCTCGAGCGAATACTCCGGTAGCGGCGACTCGAAATGATCGAGCATCAGCAGACTTTCGAAACGCAGCTCGGTCGCCCGGCCAGTGAAAGTGGCAACTGCCACCGAATTGTCGAAGACATCGTGCAGCCAATACAGCCGTGCCGGTGTCGGCTCGATCAGGAGCTCGGTTGCGACGAGGCGCAGATCATGGCTGGACCTGGGCCGGAACATCATACGGTGTTCGCCGAAGCGGACAGGCTCCGAATACCGATAGACACTGAGGTGCCGCACGGTGAGGTGCCGCGGCACCGTCGCCGTGCTTTCGCCAACTGGAATCGACCTGGAAGTCATCTTTGCGCCTATGAATACGTGCCGCGCCATCACGAACTTCGGCGACAATCGCGGCCAGCATTTCGTGAGCCGCTGTTAGTTTTCCAACCACGGAACCCGTGAAGAACGTGCGCGCCGGGTGGAGCGGACCCAGCAGCGTTCATCCCACGCGTGATCACGATGCATAGTGATGCAAGCCATTTCAGTCTCGCGGCGTCGCCTGAACACAGATCGACCGACACCTAGGCTTCACGGCAGGCATATTGGCGAAGGCGCAATGAAAATTCTTCAAGTGCGGCGATGCCGCTCCGCTCAGCGCGATGACACCATTGCTGCAAGTGAAGGAGTAATTCTTCGGGGGACGCAGTCGAGCGTTCCCAGATTGCCAGCAGATCCTCGCGCAACTCGACGTAGGTCCGCAATTTCTGGTTGCGCTCGTATATTCCCGTCAATTGCAGTCGACGCGAACTTCCTTGACCTGTCTGTCCCTGGCGAAACCATCGTCTCACTTCGTGCAACATCTCCAACCGCTCACGCCGGCTGACGTGCTTCACGCGCTTCAATTCCTTCCCATACTCGCGTTCGGCCGCCCTCGCATAGCGCGTGATAACGTCGTAGCGGTTAAGCAGTACAGCGCGCACCGTATCGGTGTCGAGTACGACCTTTCCTTTGACCAGATGAGGTGTCGGCGCGACTCGCCTTACCTGCGCCAGTCCCAGTGCCGAAAGAAGGCGTATGTACATCCAGCCGATGTCGAACTCATACCACCTGTTCGACAGTTTTGCGGAGGTCACATAGGCATGGTGATTGTTGTGAAGTTCCTCGCCTCCTATCAAGATGCCGAACGGAGCGACGTTTGTACTGGCATCTGCGGTACCGAAAGTTCGGTAACCCCAGAAATGGCCAAGGCCATTGACCACGCCGCCGGCCCAAAACGGAATCCAGATCATCTGGACCGCCCAGACCGACACGCCTGCGACACCGAACAGCGCGACATCGACCACCGCTAACAGGCTCACCCCAAGGCTCGGGTACTTTGCATAGACATTACGTTCCAACCAGTCGTTCGGCGTGCCGTAGCCGAACTTGCGCAGCGTTTCTTCGTTCTTAGCTTCGACACGATAGAGTTCGGCGCCCGCGAGCAATACCTTCCTGATACCGTAGGTCCGCGGACTGTGCGGGTCTTCATCTGTCTCACACTTCGCGTGATGCTTGCGGTGGACCGCTGCCCATTGGACGGTGACCATGCCTGTTGTCATCCACAGCCAAAAGCGGAAAAAGTGGCTGGCGACCGGATGCAGCTCAAGCGCGCGGTGTGCCTGGCAACGGTGGAGGTAAACCGTCACGCTGACGATCGTAATGTGGGTAAGCACCACTGTCGCCAGCAGGATCTGCCACCACAGAAGGTCGAGCACCCCATTCGACAAGAATCCGACTAAAGAACTAAGCAAAGGAACCTTCTTTCTATATAAGACGTAAGCCGCGTTCAGGTGATGCGGGTTGCGCATCCGCGGTTTATTCGTGAATCACGTAGTTGCCAGAATTAGTTGCCAGAATTCACTCCCGGCAAATCAAGCAAGGTGATTCCCTGCGTACCCTCTCCGCCTCACCAACGTGCAGACGATAACTTGCATGATGGACTCAATTCCGGGGGAATTCGGTACGGTCCCGTACCGGGCTGCGTAAAGCGCCACTTCGACCATCCGCCCGGCGCACAACGATGCGGCCTCGTGCATCCACGCCATGAGGCTCCGACATGCGCTTCGCTGCCCGCCCTATTTTCCAGTGGCGTCCATTGCATAGTTGCGACAGTGCTCCAGGTAGCCCCGTCCCAGATTGCCCACGTGACAGTCGCCGCAAATCCAGATGGGAGGTCCATCAGGTAGCGTGTGGCTGTTCGGGGTTTCGAGCCACTCGTCTCTGTACGCTGTCGTACCGCATCCGCACTCCCGATGGAGTAGCCTCACACTGATCCGCGAATTCGCGAGGGATGCCGTTCTGCTTCCCTTCGCGTCCCGGCTGTCGAAGGCCGTTGCGCGCTCCGCGATCTTTCATTGCGCTTCCCGGGCTGTTCGTGAACCCCTGCTAAAGCCAGGCAATCACTCACGAAAATGAACGCACTTGCGAGCGCCAGCAGTCATGTCCAAATCGATGGAGCCTCGCTCTGCGAGGCCACCGACGCAAGTCGAGCCTCCTGACGCGCCCAGCGTGCAGGGATTGGTCACGCTCGCCGCGGGGGGAGCGTCCATCGCGAGCCTTTATTTTGGGCGCGAGTTGCTGATCCCTGTCACGCTCGCTGTCTTGTTGAGCTTCCTCGTCTCCCCGCAGGAATCGGTCTGGCAACCGTTCGCACAGGTCATGCGCGACAACGCCAGCACGATGGATTCGCTCATCCAGACCCGTGCCGCTAACGCCGACAGCATGAGCGCGGTCGACGATTTGCGCTCCTATTGCCAGATCGTCGATGCTCATGCGGACGGCGTCAGGAAACTGACGACAACCTTCCTGGCGCTCTATGACAGCATGTCCGATGCCCAACCAGAAACGCAACGCCGACATGATTTTCCGGAGCGACCACCAGCACGCATCGAAGAAGGGTTGATCGGCACCCCGCCCCCGCGGGCGGCAGCGAACCGGCGTCACGGAACCAGCTC
>NZ_DATJWR010000487.1:0-2861 GCF_035501035.1 Paraburkholderia sp. | reverse complement strand
GTGGTGCGGGCGATGCAGAATGCCCTCCATGCGGCTCAGCTTGACGCGCAGCCGCGCGCCGGAAATCGGTTCGAGGTCAGCGCCAACGTGCCGCAGAAGCGATTCCACTTCACGCCAGTGCACGTTGCCGCTCGGCGGATCATGAAAGATCTGGCGGATCAGGTTCGCGTGGCGATGGCCCATGCCATGTCTGCCCGTTCAATCGGTCGGAGAACCCATGCGGATATTGTGCGGCTTCCGACGAAGGATCGCCACTTTTCGCCGTGCCCTCGCCTGCTATGTCGCTGATGCGGCGAATTCCGGTTGCCTTGGGCAAGGTCGCACTGATCTTTCCGCCGGATATTCGCCCGCCGCTCAGTCAATATGGAGCATTGCCCCAGAAAGTGGATCACGCAGGTACTCGCCCGCCATTTCTTCCGAGCGGCGAGCGCGCGCAAGCCACCGGGACTACATCTTGACTTCTATTGGTCCGAGGCCGCGACGCCATTTACGCTTGATAGTGGCTCCGCGTGAATGTGCACATCACGTCCAGCCAACGGGAGCGATGGACCGCACGGCCGTCGCGCTTTACATCGCCTGCCAGGCAATCGAGTGTGATCGGGCAGGTCGCGTCCCGGGGGATGGTGTAGGTCCACAGCCCGGAAGAGGCTGAGACGCACGGTACTCAGCGAGCCACAGCGGGCAGCCGAGTCGGGGCAGTATCGCTGAGTGTTTGCAGTCCCTCAAGCTGCATGTATCGGCGGTTGAGGCTCCACTCATCGTTCTGCTCGAGCATCATGGCGCCGACCAGGCGCACGATGGATTTGTCGTTGGGGAAGATGCCCACGACGTTGGTGCGTCGCTTGATTTCGGCGTTCAGGCGCTCCAGAGGATTGGTCGAGTAGATCTGCGCCCAGTGAGCACGCGGGAAGCTCATGAAGGCGAGCACGTCGTGTTCGGCCTCGTCCATCAGCGCACCGAGTTTGGGGAACTTGGCGCGCAGCTGA
Organism: Paraburkholderia sp.; assembly: GCF_035501035.1. GTDB lineage: Bacteria > Pseudomonadota > Gammaproteobacteria > Burkholderiales > Burkholderiaceae > Paraburkholderia. The sequence goes on along the minus strand of NZ_DATJWR010000487.1, from coordinate 1,875 downwards.
TCAGCCACCGAGCGCCACTGCGCGCGAGCTGCCTCGGGCGTGTCCTGCACGAACACCGTGCCGATCGCCGCCGAGACCATGCGCCGTTGCGTCTTGCCGGCGTGCGCCAGCGCATTGCGCATGAAGTGAACGCGACAACGCTGCCAGGTGGCCTTCAGGACCTTGGCGGCTGCGGCCTTGAGACCCTCATGGCTGTCGCTGATGACGAGTTTGACGCCGCGCAGCCCGCGCCGATTCAAGCTGCGCAGGAACTCGGTCCAGAAGGGCTCCGCTTCGCTGGCGCCCACCTTCAGTCCGAGCACTTCGCGCTGGCCGTCGGTGTTCACGCCGACCGCCACTATTACCGCCACGCTCACGATGCGGCCGGCCTCGCGCGTTTTGACGTAGGTGGCGTCGATCCACAGGTACGGCCAGTCGCCCTCGATGGGCCGAGTCAAGAACGCGTTGACGCGCTCGTCGAGTTCGCCGCACAGGCGGCTCACCTGGCTCTTGGACACGCCGGTCATGCCGAGCGCCTTGATGAGCTCATCGACCGAGCGGGTCGAGATGCCTTGCACGTAGGCCTCCTGGATCACGGCCGTGAGCGCCTTCTCGGCGGTGCGCCGTGGCTCCAGGAATTCGGGGAAGTAGCTGCCTTGGCGCAGCTTGGGGATCTTCAGCTCGACCGCGCCGGCGCGCGTGTCCCAGAGACGGTCGCGGTAGCCGTTGCGGCTGTTCAATCGCTCCGGGTTCTTCTCGTCGTAGCCGGCGCCACAGCGCGCCTCGACGTCGAGTTCCATCAGCCGTTGCGCCATGAACTGCACCATCTGGCGCAGCACGTCTACGTCGGCGCCCTTTTCGGCCAGCTCGGCCAGTGCCATAGTCGGGGTGGTCATCGTGATTTCTCCAGTCAGGTTGTTGGGTCGCACCTCAACCTTATCCGGAACTTCACGATGACCACCCTCAGCGGGGCGGCCGCCGCCGCGCGGCAAGCCGCTTCGGGCTACGCCCTCCGCGCCTTGCCGCACATCGAAAGACTTACACCACTCCCAGGGACATCAACCCTGGATTTCGGACTGGAAGTGCACGATGCGATCGATCAGGTCCATCGCTTGCCATGGGTGTGGGCAGGGGTTCGTAGCTTACGCGCCGCGGCACCGAAAAACCCGGTTCGTAGCGGGTATTCCGACTGGCGGATGTGCGATCACGGGAGCAGACTTTTTGTTCCACGCGACCACGCATGCGCGTCAGCATGCGGTCCCTGGAACGAATCGATTTCTCAGCGATCACATACGCCTGCACGCACCACGGAGACGCTCATGCCGATATCCCCCCGCCTCGCCAACTTCCTGACCGAACGTCTTGCGCATTACGAGGTGTGCGAACACGCGCGAACGGAAACCAGCGCGCAGACTGCGCGCCTGGCGCACGTTCCGCCGCAGCGGCTCGCGAAGTCGGTGATCCTGGAGGATGACGGCGGATGCGTGATGGCGGTGCTGCCTGCCGACCGGCGCGTGCATATCGGCGAGCTTGCGCGGCTCCTCGGCCGCCACGATCTGCATCTGAGCGACGAAGCGCGCGTGAAGGTGCTGTTCAGCGATTGCGAACCCGGCGCGGTGCCCGCACTCGGCATGGCATGGGGCATGGAGACGATCGTCGACGAGACGTTGCAGCAGGTGCCCGAGGTCTACATCGAAGCCGGCGACCACGAGCAACTGCTCAAGCTCTCGGCCAACGACTTCAACGAGCTCATGCGCGGCGCGCGCCTCGCGCACTTCGGCCGCGTCGCGCCGCACTAGCCCGCTCTGTCCTTCCGCTCTGTCCTTCTCGCACGTGGCGGGCGCTCAAGCCGTACTTGCGGGTGACGCGCCAGCCGAAGTAACGACCTCGGAAGCG
>NZ_DATJWR010000486.1:0-8970 GCF_035501035.1 Paraburkholderia sp. | reverse complement strand
AGCGAGTCGTTGTCAATGTGCCGCGTCGGCCTCGTCCGACTCGCCGGGCTCCGGCCGCATGGCGACCACCGGATGCCGGTAGCCCGGCAACTCGCGGCTTGGGAACGGCTCGAACGGCTGGCCGGTGAGTGCCGCGACGATGCGCTCCGAAGCGTGCCCGTCGCCGTACGGATTGACGCGCCTCGCGTACGCGCGCCGCTCGTCTTCGTTCTCGACGAGTTCGAGCACGGCGCGCACGATCGCCGTACGGTCGGTGCCGATAAGCTTCACAGTGCCCGCGGCGAGCGCTTCGGGGCGCTCGGTCACGTCGCGCATCACGAGCACCGGCTTGCCGAGCGCGGGCGCCTCCTCCTGCACGCCGCCCGAATCGGTCAGCACGATCGCCGCGCGCTGCATGAGGCGCACGAACTCGGGGTAGTCGAGCGGATCGGTGAGGTGAACGTTGGGCGCATTGCTGAGCGTGGCGAGCACGTGGCCGCGCACGTTGGGATTCAGATGCACGGGATAGACGATCTGCATCTTGCCGGAATGCGCGAGCGTGGCGAGCGCCGCGCAGATATGTTCGAAGCCCTCGCCGAAGCTCTCGCGTCGATGCCCGGTGACGAGCAGCAAGGGCCGGCCCGTGTCCGCGGGTTCGAGAAATGGAAGCTGCGCGTCGATGCGCTCGCGCAGCACAGCGTCGCTTTCGATGCGCTCGCACATGAGATGGAGCGCATCGATGACCGTATTGCCGGTCACGACGATACGCCCGCCCAACGCCTCCGTCTCGAGATTCGCCTGCGAGCTTGCCGTGGGCGCGAAGAGCAGATCGCTCACCACGTCCACCACGCGCCGATTCATTTCCTCGGGCCACGGCTCGAACAGATTGCCGGTGCGCAGTCCGGCCTCCACATGACCCACGGGTATGCGCCGATGAAAGGCAGCCAGTGCGCCGGCCATGCTCGTGGTGGTGTCGCCATGCACGAGCACGCGCTCGGGCTCTTCGGCGGCGAGGACATCGTCGAGGCCGGCGAACAGGCGTGCGGCAAGACCGTTGAGCGTCTGGTTCGCCGTCATCACGCCGAGGTTATGCGCGGGGACAATGCCGAATAAATCGAGGACCTGCTGCAGCATGGCTTGATGCTGCCCGGTCACGCAGACGATCGACTCCACGCCGGGCTGTACTTCTAGACGCTTGACGAGCGGCGCCATCTTGATGGCTTCAGGCCGCGTACCGAATATCGACAGAATCCGCACAGGCAGGCTTCCCGTTAGCTAGAGTCCTGGCGCCGCGGCGTTGCCCGCACGCGACGCCCCATTATTACCGATTACTTTCATGCCGCTGCCACCGGCCTTACCGTTTCGCTCGATAAGGCGAAGGGCGGATCACGCGTACTGTACATGCTTCATCTGGAGATGCGTGCGTGAGTGCCTCGCTCACGCCTTTGCCACGGCCTCGCCACGCCTTTGCCTCGCGCGTGCTGCGCGGCCATTGTTCAATGGTCCGGCACGAATCATACGATCATTGCGCCAGCCGTAACACGATGACTGTCAAAGCGGGGGGGGTCATGCGCCGGGCATGGAATATGGGTGACGATCAGACCGCGACGCGCATTCGCCGCGTCTCGCAGCGGACCGACGTAAGCTCATGCGGCTGCCGCAATTTCCTGCCGCATGACAGAATCGCGTAAATCAGACCCAAGCAAAAGAAACACCGAGATGGACGAACAACTCCTCGATGCATTCGATGCGACACAACTGATTCCCGGCTTCGACGCCCCGGCGCTTCCGGGCGAACGCCCGGACCGCGCGACGCTCGAAGCCGCCGAGCGCAACACGCGCCACTGGACGAGCCGCCTGAGCGGCGCCTTCGCACCGGGCTCCGAGGTCCACCGGGACGAAACCTGCCGCATGTTCCGCGAAACCTTCAACCCATACCGCCCTTCGGTACTCGACTGGCCGAAGCTCGCTCCCGAGGCGCTCAAGCGCATCACCGAACTCCCCATCTGGGACATCGCCGTGCAAACAGAAGGCAAGGCACGCCTGCGCATGGCCGCCTACGCCGCCACACTCGACGACGCGGCGATGCGCGATGCCCTCGCGCTCAATGCGTGGGAGGAAAACCGCCATAAGGAAGTGCTCTCGCGCATGGTGGCCGCGTACGGCATTCCCCTTGCGAAGGAGCCGCCCTACGTCTACCCGAAGGACGCCGAATGGGCCTACCTCGTGACGGGTTACAGCGAATGCGTGGACAGCTTCTTTGCCTTCGGCCTCTTCGAAGTGGCGCGGCGCTCGGGCCTCTTTCCGCCCGAGCTCATCGACACGTTCGAGCCCGTCATGCAGGAGGAATGCCGCCATATCCTGCTGTTCGCGAACTGGGTGGCATGGCACCGCGCGCACCTCTCGTGGTGGCGGCGTATCCGCTTCGAGCTGAAGGTGGCTGCCGTATGGGCATTCCTCGGATGGGAACGCATAGGCCTCGCGCGCGCCATGGATGCCGACGGCAACGAGCAGAATTTCGACAACAACTTCACGATGAACGGCGCGCAGTCGGTCACGGATGTGGACATCAGCGTGCCCGAACTCATGCGCCTGTGTCTCGCGGAAAATGACCGGCGTTTTTCCGGTTATGACGCGCGCCTGTTGCGGCCCGAAACAATGCCGCGGCTCGTGCGCTTCGCATTGCGTTTCGTGCGCGAGAAGAAAACCTGATGTTCTCGTCACGATTTCACGCGCGCCGCATGGTACGAATACGAGGCGCCCGGGCGTTCGAGCCAGGGCGCTTTTCTATCGACTTGCGCGCGGGCGGCTACCCACCCAGAATTCGCCGCGCCTTGAGGATCACGGGCATGTCCACCATCTTGCCGTCGAGCGCCACCGCCGCCCCGCCGCTCGCCTGAACCGCATCGAGCACGCGCAGCGCCCATGCGCGCTGCGCGTCGCTCCATGCGTAAGCGCGGTGTACGGGCTCGATCTGCTTCGGGTGAATGCATAGCTTGCCGCCGTAGCCGAAACGCCGCCCACGCCGCGCTTCGCCTTCGAGTGCCTGTGCATCGTCGAATACCGTCGACACACCGTCCACCGGCGCCCCTATGCCGGCGAGCCGCGACGCCAGCACGATCTGCGAACGAAACGCGTCGAGTTCCTCGCCGTCACCGTCGATGCCGAGATCCACCTGAAAGTCGAGCGTCCCGAATGCCACGCGCAACACGCCTTGCGCACCGCACAGCGCGTCAAGCCCCGCGATGCCGCGTGCGCTCTCCACGATCGGCAACACGCGCAGCGCGCCGTGCGCGCGCGAGCGCACCGCCGCGACCTGCTCCGCGCTTTCCGCCTTCGGCAGCATGATGCCCGCCACACCGGCATGCGCGGCCAGCGCCGCGACGTCGTCGGCGAACCAGGGCGTGTCGGTGCCGTTCACGCGCACCCAGACCGGCCGCCCCGCATCCAGCGCGGCGAGCACCGCATCACGCGCCGTGCCTTTTTCCTCTGGCTGAACCGCATCCTCCAGATCGACGATGACCGCATCCGCGCCAGCGCTGCGCGCCTTCTCGAAGCGCTCCGGGCGATTGCCGGGCACGAAGAGATACGAACGGGCTAGCGCTGCGCTCATGACCGCGTCCCCTCAACGAATAGCGTGCCCACGCACGAGGCCTCGGCAATGCCCCAAGCCGCATCGAGAAGACGCTGCGCTTCGCGCTCGCTCGCCGCGCCAGAAAAAGCCGCAAGGCGCACGAATTTCGCAGCGATCTCTTCGCGCGAGAGCGTATTGCCGGGGTCACCCTTCGGCTCGTCCACGCGCCCGTGCAACGTGCGGCCGTCGCGCGTCGCGACCGTGACCTTGCCGATCCAGCGTGCGGGATAAGCCCAATCCACCTCTTCATCGAACGCCATCGTTACGCGCTCGCGAAACGCCGCGATATCGTTCGCCGCGTAGTCGCGCTCGAACTCGTTCACGCCCGCATAGCCGCGGTACGCGACGAGACCGAGTACCGTTCCCATGTTGAATTTCGCCTGATGCACCGTGCTCGGAACCAGCACGCTGCCGAGCACATCGATTGCCCCCTGGTGCACGTGCGCCGTCACGCTCGCGATATCGTCCGGATTCAGGCGATGCGCCTCCATCACCGCAAGCAGCGCGTCGGCGGCGGGATGCGTGTGGCGGCACGCCGCGTGATATTTGAACGACGTTTCCACCGTGGCCCAGCGCTCGCCGAGACGATCGACGAGCTTCGCCGGATCGGCGTCGCTCGACATGCCCGCCGCCATCCCTTGCGCGCCTTCGAGGATGCGCTGCGCGCCGCGAAAGCCATCCGCCGCAAGCTGCGCTGCCATCAGTCCGTTCGCAGCCGCCTTGGCCGTGTGCAGTTGCTTCGAATCCGCCGCGTCGCGCAGAAACTCCCACAGCCCGCTAGCCTGGGTGCCCGCGGAGCCGAACGCGTCTAGCATCTGTGCGGGCGTCAGCTTGAGCAGCCGCCCGGCCGCCGCAGCGGCGGCGATCGTGCCCACCGTTCCCGTGGTATGAAATACTTTGTAGTGCGAACGTCCCATGAATTCGCCCACACGTATGCCAACCTCATACCCCGCCACCGAAGCCGCAATGAACTCGCGCCCCGAAGCGCCCAACGCCTGCGCGAGCGCGAGTGTCACCGGAAACACGACGGTGGCCGGGTGCAGCACCGAGCCGTTGTGCACGTCGTCCTGCTCGACGAAATGCGACGCCGCGCCATTCGTCATGGCGGCAAAATAGGCGCTCGTGCGCGTGCGGTCGATGATGACGTCGCACGGCCCCGTTGCCTCGGGCGCACCGCGCGCGGCACGTGCGAAGCGCGCGATCGTTTCGACCGGACGCGCGCCCTTGCCGCCCAGCGCGGAGCCGAGCCAGTCCACATAGAGGTTGACGGTGCGCTCGACCACGTGAGCTGGAATCGAATCGAAGCTCAGTTGCGAGGCGAAGGCCGCAAGCGCGCGGCTGGATTGATCTGTCATCACGGTGTCCAGTGAAATCACATTTACCCGGCGCAACGGCCTTCAGATTGCGCCCGCTTCGCGCAGCGCGCCGATGCGTGCCGCGTCGTAACCCAGTTCCCGCAGGATCGCTTCGGTATGCTCACCGAGTGCGGGTACCGCGTCCATGCGTGCGTTGAATGCCGAAGGCGCACCGGGCGGCAACAGCGCGGGAATGGTTCCCGCTGGCGTCTCGACTTCGCGCCAGCGCTCGCGCGCCCGCAATTGCGGATGCGCCCATACATCGGCCATCGTGTTCATCTGCGCGTTGGCAATGCCGGCGCGCTCCAGCCGCTCGATCACCTGCGCGGCGGTCAGCTTCGCAAACGCCGCGACGATCAGCTCGCGCAGCTCCATGCGCCGAGCCGAGCGCTGCGAATTCGCGGCGAAGCGCGCATCGGTGGCGAGTTCGGGCTGCAACAGCACATGCTCGCAGAACAGTTTCCATTCGCGATCGTTCTGCAGGCCGAGCATCACCGATTTGCCGTCGCCGGCAGGAAACGGCCCATATGGGTAGATCGTCGCGTGCGAGGCGCCGGCGAGCGGTGGAGGCGATTGCCCGTCGATCGCGTAGTAAAGCGGATAGCCCATCCATTCCACCATGCTCTCCAGCATCGAGACGTCGATCCGGCAGCCGCGCCCGGTGCGGCCTCGCATCAGCAAGGCGCTCAGGATGTTCGAATAAGCGTACATGCCCGCCGCAATATCGGCGATCGAGCAACCCGCCTTTGCCGGCTCGCCCGGCGACCCCGTAATCGAGAGGAATCCTGATTCACTCTGGATCAGCAGGTCGTAGGCCTTGCGCTCGCGATAGGGGCCGTCGTCGCCGTAGCCGGAAATGTCGCAGACGATCAGCTTCGGGTAACGCTCGCTGAGCGCCTCGTAGCCAAGCCCAAGCCGTGCCGCCGCGCCGGGCGCGAGGTTCTGCACGAGCACGTCGGCGTCGGCTAGCAGCGCTTCGAGCACCGGCGCTGCCTCGTTGTGCTTCACGTCGAGCGACAGGCTCTCCTTCGAGCGGTTCGTCCACACGAAGTGAGATGCCATACCATGCACGCGCTCGTCGTAGCCGCGCGCGAAATCGCCCACGCCGGGCCGCTCGATCTTGATCACGCGCGCGCCGAGATCCGCAAGCTGGCGCGTGCAGAACGGCGCGGCGATCGCGTGTTCGAGCGTGACGACCTTGATGCCGTCGAGTGGTCTCATGAGGCGCTCCTCCGCTCAGAACGAACGCGGCAGGCCGAGCACGTGCTCCGCCACGTACGAGAGGATCAGGTTGGTCGAGATCGGCGCGACCTGATAGAGGCGCGTTTCGCGGAACTTGCGCTCCACATCGTACTCGCTGGCGAAACCGAAACCACCGTGGAATTGCAGGCACGCGTTCGCGGCTTCCCATGAAGCGTCGGCGGCGAGCAGCTTCGCCATGTTGGCTTGCGCGCCGCACGCCTCGTGCGCGTCGAAGCGGCGCGCGGCCTCGAAGCGCATCAGGCTCGCCGCCTCGACGTTGACGAACGCACGCGCGATGGGAAACTGCACGCCCTGGTTCTGCCCGATCGGCCGCCCGAATACGATGCGCTCCTTCGCGTAGGCGCTCACTTTGTCGATGAACCAGTAACCGTCGCCGATACATTCCGCCGCGATCAGCGTGCGCTCGGCGTTCAGGCCGTCGAGGATGTACTTGAAGCCCATCCCTTCCTCGCCGATCAGGTTCTCCGCCGGAATTTCGAGGTTGTCGAAGAAAAGCTCGTTCGTCTCGTGATTGACCATGTTCAGAATCGGCTGCACGGTCAGGCCATGGCCGATCGCCTCGCGCAGGTCGACCACGAAGATCGACATGCCTTCGGACTTCTTCTTCACATCGGCAAGCGGCGTGGTGCGCGCGAGCAGGATCATCAGGTCCGAATGCTGCACGCGGGAAATCCACACCTTTTGCCCGTTGATCACGTAGCGGTCGCCCTTGCGCACCGCCGTCGTCTTGATCTTCGTGGTGTCGGTGCCCGTGGTCGGCTCCGTCACGCCCATCGATTGCAGGCGCAGCTCGCCGCTCGCGATCTTCGGCAAATACTTGCGCTTCTGCTCGGCCGAGCCGTGGCGCAACAGCGTGCCCATGTTGTACATCTGCCCATGGCATACGCCCGAGTTGCCGCCCGCGCGGTTGATCTCCTCCATGATGACCGAAGCCTCGGTCAGACCCAGCCCCGATCCACCGTACTCCTGAGGAATCAGTGCGGCGAGCCAGCCGGCTTTCGTGAGCGCGTCGACGAACGCCTCGGGGTAGCCGCGCGCCTCGTCGATCTTGCGGAAGTATTCACCGGAGAACTGCTGGCACAGATCGCGCACCGCTTCGCGGATATCCTGGAACGAATCTTGTTGAATGGTTTGCATGACAGGTACGAATTCGATAGGGATGGTCGGGGCTGCAGTTCAGGCAAGCGTGGCCGTGGCCTGCATCGTCAGATAGCCGTCATGGTCTTTTGCCCAGAGTTCGATCGAGCGCCCGTCGTCGGACGGTTTTCCGCACAGCGTGAACGCGTTGCCGGCGAACGTGGGACGCACCGCACGAAACGCGAACGTTGCGACCGTGGCGTCGGGCCGCTCACGGTGCACGAGGTCGACCAGCAAGGTCGCAATGAGCGGGCCATGAACGATCAGGCCCGGATAGCCCTCTTCCTGCGTGACGTACGGAAAGTCGTAGTGAATGCGATGGCCGTTGAAGGTGAGCGCCGAATAGCGGAATAGCATGACCGCGTCGGCCGTGAGCGTACGCGACCACGTCTCGCCTGCGGGCGCGGCCACCGGCTTCGCCGCGCTCTCACCCGGCTGCGGGGCGTCGCGATAGACGATATCGTGCTCTTCCTCGATGCACAGCACACCGCCGCTTTCATAGCGGTGCTGCACGGTCACGAACACGAGACGGCCGCTGCGGCCCGTCTTGTCCTCGATATTCGCAATGGTCGAAGTGCGCGTGGCCTCGTTGCCCGAGCGCAGCGGCGCGTGAAAGGTCAGGCGGCCGCCGGCCCACATGCGGCGCGGCAGTTCGACCGGCGGCAGAAAGCCGCCGCGCTTTGGATGACCATCGGGCCCGACTTGCGCGAGGGGGGCGACGGGCAGGAAATAGAGCCAGTGCCACAGCGGGGGCACCGCGTTGCCGGGCGCTTCGCGGTCGAGCGTGGCCGCGAGCGCGCGCAGCGGGAAGGCGGTGATGTCGTCAGTGAGCGTTTCGGTCCTGTCGAGCCACGCTTGCAGCGATGGCGATTGCGATTGGGGCATGGCGTTTCTCCATTGCGAGACTGTTGGCCGTACTATGAACGGCTCGCGCCGTTTCGCGAAGTTGGCTTTGCCGAATCAGGCCTTTCGCATTTGTTAATGCCCCATCCGCTGCTACTGCGCCGCGCCCTTGTGCTTGCACCCACCGCAGTCCCAGTTTCGAGCCGTCACACCTCGCCGCGCAGATGCGCCGACGCTTCGTCCTCTATGCGCTGCCACAGTTCGAACGACATCGGGCGCTCGCCTTCTTCGAGCAGATGGCCGACCAGCCCGATCGCGCGCGCCATCACGCCGAAGCCGCGCACGATGCGCCACGGAAAACCGAACTCGCAGCAGATCGCGCCGATCGCGCCCGTCGCGTTGATCGGCAGCGCCTTGCCCGACACGCGCTCCGCTTCCTTGCCGATCAATTGCATGAGCTTCACATAGTCGCCCGACAAACCGTTCTGCGCGGCGAGTTCGAACAGGCGCGGCGTGCGCGGATCGATCGGCTTGTGCAGCGGATGGCCGAGGCCCGGCAGCGCCGCGCCGCGCGCGCGCCAGGCCGCGACGGTATCGACGGCCAGCTTCTCGAGGTCGTCGCAGGTCGAGCCGTACGGCAGCGCCTCCGCGAGCATCCGGCACGCGCCCTCCATGCTGCCCACGAACACCGAGCCCAGGCCGCATAGCCCCGCCGCGACGGCGGCCTGCAACGACTCGGGTGCACCCGCGTAGGTCATG
>NZ_DATJWR010000485.1:0-2658 GCF_035501035.1 Paraburkholderia sp. | reverse complement strand
TTGCCCCACGGGCCGAGATCGTCGGCGTGGAGATAGGAAGGAACCGACTGCAGTTGGGATGACATGTACGCTCCGATCGAACAAGTGGTGCCATTGTCAGAAAACGCCCACTTGAAATCCAATGCCGTTTGGTCATCCCGTCATGCATTTATTGCATAACGTCCCCGAAGTCGAAAAAACGTGTCGCGGGTGCCGTGTTTCATGGGGTATCGGCCGAAATAGCCTGACTGTTTGGCGAGCGTCGTGCGACTGTTGCTGCAGACGTAAAACATCCATGCGGCGGCCGCGCGCATGGCAAGCGCGGCCGTTGCGCATTGTTCGCCGTGTTGATGGTGTGCCGAGACGGGGGTGCTTCGTCAGCCAGTTCGGCCGCCGCGTGCCGCGCCGGGTTCACCCTGCGCGAGCTCGGCGTTCACGACGTCCCACAGCTCGCGCACGAGCGCCTTGCGTGCGTCGTCGCCCTGGGTCGCGAACTTGTCACGGTAGAGGCGGATTTCCATGTCGAGCGTGAACTGGCCCTCGGGCACCCCGCGCGTGCCGCGGTCGAGACGGATCAGATGCCCCTGGGCGACGGCGTCATCCACCGCGCTGTGCGGCAAAAAGGCAATGCCATGACCGGCCAGTGCCATCGCCTTGAGGCCTTCGGCCATGTCGGTTTCGTAGACGCGGTCCAGATACAGGCGCGCCGGCGCGTTGGCGACGATCACCTCGGTCATGCGGCCCAGATAGGCGTTCGGCGTATAGGAGAGATACGGAGCGGGCGCGTCGGGCGTGCCGGGCAGCGTGTAGCGCGCACGCCCGGCGCGCTGCGGCGCGCAATACGGGCTGATCGATTCGATGCCGAGCGTGAGGGTGTCGTAGCGCGCGGGGTCGAGCGTCACAGGATGGCTCGGATGGTGATAACCCATCACGAGATCGCAGCCGCCTTCCACGAGCGAGAGCACGGCGTCGTGCACGTTCAGTGCGCGCAGGCGCGTATGGATGCGCCCGAGCTTCGCCTCGATACGCTGCAGCCAGCGCGGAAAGTAGGTGAGCGAAAGCGTGTGCGGCACCGCGAACTCGATGGTCGCGGCCGGCGTGGCCGTATGGCCGCGCAGCAGCGTGCGCGCTTCGTGGAACTGCGAAAGCATCGCGAGCGCCTGCTCGTAGAAGACCTGGCCTGCCGCGGTGAGGCGTGTCGGATACACCGAACGGTCGATTAGTTCAGTGCCGAGCCACGCCTCGAGCGCCTGGATGCGCCGCGAGAAGGCCGGCTGCGTAACGTGGCGCAGCTCGGCCGAGCGGCTGAAACTATGCGTCTCCGCCAGCGAAACGAAGTCTTCGAGCCATTTGAGTTCCATGCGGTGCCACGGTGCGGGTGAGAAGTCCGCATTCTAGGCCCGTGCGCGCCTCGTTGGGTGGCTGGATAGATGCACGGTTGGGTGCCCGGGTGAGTGCCTGGTCAGGTGCCCGCGCCTGGTTGGGCACCGGGCAGGCGCATTTCGCGCGTGTCGCGACGCAGCGCTGGCCGCATGCTCTGCAAGCACGTAGCGGCCAACTCGACAAAACGCTTCAGCGCGATCCCACGCCCCCTCGCCGCGTCAAGCCAGCACCGACAGCGCCAGCCTCGGCCCCTGTCGGCGAGGTGATAAAATGCGCGGTTCCCGCCGTCTCCTCTCTGACCGTAACCGAGCGTAACGCCTTACGTTACGTCCCCATCATGTCCGACACTCGTCCCGATACCCTCTTCGCGCTCACCGCGCTCTCCCCGCTCGACGGCCGCTACGCCTCGAAAACCGAAGCCCTGCGCGACTGGCTCTCGGAAGCTGCCTTCATGCGACACCGCGTGACCGTGGAAATCCACTGGCTGATCGCGCTCTCGCACGCCGGTTTCGCCGAAGTGCCGCGCTTTTCGGAAGCCTCGGAGCAGTTCCTGCTTAAGCTCGCCGAGAACTTCACGGCCCATGACGCGGCGCGCATCAAGGACATCGAGCGCGTCACGAACCACGACGTGAAGGCTGTCGAGTACTGGCTCAAGGAATCGGTGAAGGGTCAGTCGGAACTGGAGCGGGCAAGCGAGTTCATCCACTTCGCCTGCACCTCGGAAGACATCAACAACACTTCGCACGGCCTGATGCTCGCGGGCGCCCGCGAGCACGTGATCCTGCCGGCGCTGCGCTCGGTGCATCAGCGCCTCGTCGCGCTCGCCCACGCGCAAGCCGACCAGCCGATGCTCTCGCGCACGCACGGCCAGCCGGCAAGCCCCACGACGCTCGGCAAGGAAATCGCCAACGTCGCGGCGCGTCTCGCACGCGCGATCTCGCGCATCGAGAAGGTCGAGCTGCTCGGCAAGATGAACGGCGCGGTGGGCAACTTCAACGCACACCTCTCGGCGTATCCGGAATTCGACTGGGAAGGGTTCTCGAAGGAAGTCGTCGAGAAGCGCCTGAAGCTCACCTTCAACCCCTACACGATCCAGATCGAACCGCACGACTACATGGCCGAGCTGTTCGACGCCGTCGCGCGCGCGAACACGATCCTGCTCGACCTCGATCGCGACGTGTGGGGCTACATCTCGCTCGGCTACTTCAAGCAGAAGACGAAGGCCGGCGAAATCGGCTCGTCGACCATGCCGCACAAGGTCAACCCGATCGACTTCGAGAACTCGGAAGGCAACCT
>NZ_DATJWR010000484.1:0-10770 GCF_035501035.1 Paraburkholderia sp. | reverse complement strand
CCCGGCTTCTGGTAATCGGTGAAACGCAGCGACTTGTCCTCGCCGAGAAAGCGCGCCACGACGTCCTTGTACGACTCGGCGACGTCGGTGCCGTCCAGATGCACGGCGGGCAGGCCCTGGTTCGATGCGTGCAGCACCGCTTCCGATTCGGGCACCACGCCGATCAGTTCGATGCGCAGGATCTCCTGGATGTCGTTGAGCGAAAGCATCTCGCCCTCGCTCACACGCTTCGGGTTGTAGCGCGTGATGAGCAGGTGCTCCTTGATGGGGTCCTTGCCTTCGATCGCGCGCTTCGTCTTCGAAGAGAGCATGCCGAGAATGCGGTCCGAGTCACGCACCGAGGAGACTTCGGGATTCGTCACGATGAGCGCTTCGTCGGCGAAGTGCATCGCGAGCAGCGCGCCCGACTCGATGCCCGCGGGCGAATCGCAGACGATGTACTCGAAGTCCATCTTGCGCAGGTCCTCGATCACCTTCTCCACGCCTTCCTTCGTGAGCGCGTCCTTGTCGCGTGTTTGCGAGGCCGGCAGGATGAAGAGGTTCTCGCACTTCTTGTCCTTGATGAGCGCCTGATTGAGGTTCGCCTCACCCTGGATCACGTTGATCAGGTCGTACACGACGCGGCGCTCGCAACCCATGATGAGGTCGAGATTGCGCAGGCCCACATCGAAGTCGATGACCGCGGTCTTGTGGCCGCGCAACGCGAGGCCCGATGCGAAACTCGCGCTCGTGGTCGTTTTGCCGACACCACCCTTGCCCGAAGTCACCACAATGATTTTTGCCATTCCCTTACCTTGCGTTCGTCAGTATCCCAGTTTGGTCTCGTCACGGTCTCGTGCCGCTCCTGCACTCACTCGCTGGGCGCAACGCCCGAGCGGCGACTCAGGTGAGCCTCAACGGTTCGATCAACAGCTTTTCTTCCTCGAGCCGGATCTGCACCGGCTTGCCCTGCACGTCCGCCGCGAGCGGCACTTCGGTCGTACGGTAGATGCCCGCGATCGAAATCAGTTCCGCTTCGAGGCACGTGCAGAAAATGCGTGCGTCGTGGTTGCCGTGCACACCCGCGAGCGCACGGCCGCGCAACGGCGCGTAAATGTGGATGTTGCCCTCGGCGATCACTTCCGCGCCGTTGGAGACGAGGCCGAGCACGACCACGTCGCCCTTCGCGTAGATGCGCTGGCCCGAACGCAGCGGGCGGTCGACGACGAGCGTGGGTTCCGCGCGCGCACCGCGCGCCTCGCCAGGTGCTTCCGGTGTGCCCGCTTCGAGCGTCGCCGTGCTTTCGGCGGCGGCCGTGTTGGCTGCGGTGGGAAAGAGTTCGGGCTGCGCAGCCGTGGCTTGCGGTGCAGCCGGTTCGGCCGCTGCCGCATGCGATGTTTCGCCGAGGCCAGCGGATTCGTCGGCGCCCGGCTTCGCGTTCGCGCCGCGGCGGTCACGCGCTTCGAGGAACGGCAGGCCTGCCTCGGCGGCCCAGGCATGCTGCGCGGGCTGCGCGACCACGCCAACCGGGCGCATGCGGACGCTCTCGAGCAGGCGCGCAATGTCGCCGAGCGCCACCTGCTCGCCGTCGGCAAGACGTCGCAGGTCGATCGCTACGGTATCGTTTGCGAAGAATTCGGGCGTCGCCTCGAAGCGCCGCGTGAGCTCGGCGCGCATGGCATCGAGCTCGGTCGTCTTGACTACGAACAGAAGCGTATCGACTGAACCGCTCTTCAGTTCAAAATATGGCGATTTCTTGGGCGACATGGCGTTCGGCTAAAAATTCTGCGTATTTTACAGGCGTCAACGCACACGGCCATTATTTTTAGCGTTGTATTCGGCCAGATTCGCGCAAACAAAAGTGACGTGAAAAGAGCGCGCGCAACGCAAGCGCGCCGCGCGGCGGCAAACAGGTTCGTTTGAGTCCCGCGTTGGGGAAAGGGCGGCCCGGCGCCACCGCACGCAGCGGCGCGAGCAGGCGCGCTCACGGAGAGGAAGCGGCTTTCGCTTGCGCGCCAACGACGCGCATGAGCAGCGTTTCCCACTGCTCGGGCTGTTGCTGGCTGCGCGCGTGATCGCCGGTGGCCACGAAGCCGAGGCGTTCGTAAAAGCGCATGGCAGTGGTGTTCGAATCGGTGACCCAGGCGTAGACCTGCGCGGCGCCTTCGCTCACGAGCCAGTCGATCGCACTGTTCAGGAGCAGCTCGCCGCCGCTCAGATGACGCACCGCAGGCGCGACCCACAGCGCCGAAACGAATGCGCGACGCGCTGGCGCGCTCTCGAAGCTCGCGCCGATCAGCCCTGCCGGATGACCTTCGGTATAGAGAATGAACGAAGTGCCGGTGTGCGAGACCGCATGCCGGGCCGCCGCGGCGTCGAAGACGGCTGCATCGGCGGAAAGCGCGTCTTCGAGCGTGTCGCCAAATGCATAAGGCGCATCGCGCAGCGAAGCAGTTCGAAGCTCGCGGAGCACGGTACCCTGATCGGCAGCGATACGGCGAACGGTCAGTGACGGACTCATGCAGTCGTAAACCCCAATAAAGCGCTAACGCGTAGCTTTAACCGAACTGGCTTGGGAGTCAAATCCTTATTTGACCAGGAGGCGCATGCGACACGCCGCGCAACAGCCTTGACAGACGGCCCCAGAGGCCTCACACGCGCGCTCACGGTGCCTCGTAGGCACCTGTGCCGTCCGGCCAGGGCGTGAGCAGCTCGTAGCCTTCGTCGGTGACGGCCACCATGTGCTCCCACTGCGCGGAGAGCGAACGGTCCTTCGTGACGACCGTCCAGCCGTCGCGCTGCACCGTGGTGCCGGCGCGGCCCGCGTTGACCATCGGCTCGATCGTGAAGACCATGCCCGGCTTCAGGCGCACGCCCTGCCCCGGCTGGCCGTAATGCAGCACCTGCGGCTCCTCGTGATAGACCTTGCCGATGCCGTGGCCGCAGTACTCGCGCACGATCGAGAAGCCCTCCGCCTGGGCGCGCTTCTGGATGGCGTGGCCAACGTCGCCGAGCGTCGCACCCGGCTTCACCTGACGGATGCCCGCGAGCATCGCCTCGTAGGTCGTGTCGATCAGCTGGCGGCCCACCGTGCTCGGTGCGCCAACGCAGTACATGCGGCTCGTGTCCCCGAAATAGCCGTCCTTGATCACGGCTACGTCGATATTGATGATGTCGCCGTCCTTCAGCACCTCGTTGCGCGTCGGAATGCCATGGCAGACCACCGAGTTGACCGAAGTGCAGATCGTCTTCGGAAAGCCGAGGTAGCCGACGTTGGCCGGCACGGCCTTGAGCGTCTTGACGATGTAGTCGTTGCAGATGGCGTCGAGGTCGCCGGTGGAGACCCCGGGCTTCACGTGTTCGCCGATCATCGCGAGCACGTCGGCGGCGAGCCGGCCCGAAATGCGCAAGCGGGCGATATCGTCGGCAGACTTGTAGGTGATAGGCATCTGTGGACCGAAGTGGGCGCGGCGGTACGCAGGGCGCTTCGCCGCAATTCAAAGGTGCGATTGTACCGGCGCCGCGGCGTCGGGAGCGCGGCAACCCGATGCTGCCGTCTGCCGAATTATCAGCGACGTCCGACTATTCGAGGGCAATCCGCAGTCAGGAATGGGAAATATCTTACATCGCGAGCCGGTTGTTCGATCATGACCCTAAGTCACCGCGACTAGTTCGTCGATTTCGGGCACCGACCTGTTGCGCCGAAGTTGCGCGGGCACTTGCAGAAACGAGCGTGCGTTCAACAGGCAACCGCACGCGCTGGACGCAGAAAAGCAAAAACCCCTGCAGCCGGTAAGCATGCAGGGGTTTTCAAATTTGGCGGAGAGGGTGGGATTCGAACCCACGGTACGGGGAAACCGTACGCCTGATTTCGAGTCAGGTACATTCGACCACTCTGCCACCTCTCCGGGGTACTACTTTGTTACTGCTTCGCTTAGTCTTGGTCGCTGACTGGCGAAGCGAAGATTATAGAACATGTTTTGATTTTCGCAAGCCCTCTTTTGAGAAAATTTTCGAGGACAAGGAAATCGCGCAGCTAGGTGCGCGTCAGGGAAATCGCGCAGCTAGATGCGCGTCAGGGAAATCGCGCACCCAGGCCCTCGTCAGGCGCTGGCTTCGAGGCGGGCCACGCCGCCCATGTACGGGCGCAGCACTTCGGGCACCGTGACCGAGCCGTCCGCTTCCTGATAGTTCTCCAGCACGGCGACCAGCGTGCGGCCCACTGCCAGGCCCGAGCCGTTGAGCGTGTGCACAAGTTCCGGCTTGCCCTGCGCGTTGCGGTAGCGCGCCTGCATGCGGCGAGCCTGGAACGCCTCCGTGTTCGAGCAGCTCGAAATTTCGCGATAGGTGTTCTGCGCCGGCAGCCACACTTCGAGGTCATAGGTCTTGGCGGCCGAGAAGCCCATATCGCCCGTACACAGCGTGATGACGCGGTACGGCAGGCCGAGCTTCTGCAAAATGGTTTCCGCGTGGACCACCATCTGCTCGAGCGCGTCGTACGACGTTTCCGGCGCAACGATCTGCACCATCTCGACCTTGTCGAACTGGTGCTGACGGATCATGCCGCGCGTGTCGCGCCCATACGAGCCCGCTTCCGAGCGGAAGCACGGCGAGTGGGCCGTGAGCTTGATCGGCAGCGCGCTGCCTTCCACGATGCTCTCGCGCACCGTGTTCGTGAGCGAAATTTCCGAAGTGGAGATCAGGTATTGCGTGACGGTATTCTCGCCACCGCCCTTCTCCACGCGGAACATGTCCTCGGCGAACTTGGGCAGCTGGCCCGTGCCGTACAGGATTTCCGGGTTGACGATGTAGGGCGTGTAGGTTTCCGTGTAGCCGTGCTGCTGCGTGTGCGTGTCGATCATGAACTGCGCGAGCGCGCGGTGCAGGCGCGCGATCTGGCCGCGCAGCATCGTGAAGCGTGCGCCCGAGAGCTTCGCGCCCGTCTCGAAATCGAGGCCGAGCGGCGTGCCCACGTCGACGTGATCCTTCACCGCGAAATCGAACTGGCGCGGCGCGCCCCAGCGGCGCACTTCCGCGTTGTCGTTCTCGTCCTTGCCGACCGGCACGCTCTCGTGCGGCAGGTTCGGCACGCCGAGCAGCAGGTCGGAGAGCTTCGACTGGATCTCATCGAGCTTCGCGGCCGACGCCTTCATTTCGTCGCCGATGCCGCCCACTTCGGCCATGACCGCCGAGGTGTCCTCGCCGCGGCCTTTCATCGCGCCGATCTGCTTCGAGAGGCTGTTGCGGCGTGCCTGCAGTTCTTCGGTGCGAGTCTGGATGGCGCGGCGTTCCGCTTCGAGCGCGGAGAAGGCCGCCACGTCGAGGGTGTAGCCGCGGTCGGCGAGGCGCTTCGCGACGCCGTCGAGGTCTTTGCGCAGCAGCTGGATGTCGAGCATGGGATTGTGAGACTGCAGTTTCGTTGGTTGAAGGGGCGATTTTAGCGCACCGGCCGGGGCATTCCGGCGTGACGGTGATCACTCAGCCCTTGCGCTTCTTCTCGCGGTTTTCGTCGCGATGCTCGTCGCGCCATTGCGCATCGAGTTCGGCGAGGCGCGCGAGCTTTTCGCCGATCTTGCCTTCGAGCCCGCGCGGCGTGGGCTGATACCAGCGCGGATCGCGCATGCCGTCGGGCACATAGGTCTCGCCGGCCGCGTAGGCGTCGGGTTCGTCGTGCGCGTAGCGGTACTCGTGGCCGTAGCCCAGTTCCTTCATCAGCTTCGTCGGTGCGTTGCGCAGGTGAATGGGCACCGGGCGCGACTGGTCCTTGCTCACGAATCGCCGTGCCTCGTTGTACGCCATATAGCCCGCGTTGGACTTCGGCGCGACGGCGAGATAGATCACGGCCTGCGCCAGCGCAAGCTCCCCTTCGGGCGAGCCGAGGCGCTCGTAGGTCTCGGCGGCGTCGAGCGTGATGCGCGCGGCGCGCGGATCGGCGAGACCGATGTCCTCCCACGCCATGCGCACGATACGCCGCGCGAGATAACGCGGATCGGCGCCTCCGTCGAGCATGCGGCAGAACCAGTAGAGCGCGCCGTCCGGGTTGCTGCCGCGCACCGACTTGTGCAGCGCGCTGATCTGGTCGTAGAACGCGTCGCCGCCCTTGTCGAAGCGGCGCAGGTTCTCGGCGAGCGCGCTGCCGAGCAGCGCTTCGTCGATCTCGCTCTGCTTTTGCTGCGCGGCCGCGCGCGCGACGATTTCGAGGTTGTTGAGCAGCTTGCGGCCATCGCCGTCGGCGGAACCGATCAGCGCCTTTTTCGCCTCGTCGGTAAAGGTGAGGCCGCCCAGCTCCGCGCTCGCGCGCGCGAGCAGTTCGCCCTGCTCCTCCTCGTCGAGGCTCTTGAGCACGTAGACGGCCGCGCGAGAGAGCAAGGCGCTGTTCACCTCGAACGACGGGTTCTCCGTCGTCGCGCCGATGAACACGAACAGCCCCGACTCCACGTGCGGCAGGAAAGCGTCTTGCTGGCTCTTGTTGAAGCGATGGACTTCGTCGACGAACACGAGCGTCTGGTGGCCGTGCGCGCGGTGCACTTGCGCCGTCTCCACGGCCTCGCGGATGTCCTTCACGCCCGAAAGCACCGCGGAAAGCGCGATGAATTCGGCGTGAAAGGCGTCGGCCATGAGACGCGCGAGCGTGGTCTTGCCGACGCCGGGCGGCCCCCAGAGGATCATCGAATGCGCTTCGCCGGACTCGAACGCGACGCGCAGCGGCTTGTTGGGCCCGAGCAAATGCTTCTGGCCGATGACCTCGTCGACGGAGCGCGGGCGCAGCCGCTCGGCGAGCGGGACGTTGGCACGGGTTTCTTCAAACATGACGTTTTCGCGATAATGACGGCTTTCCGGCGGCGAGGCGCATGCGGCGAATTCGGGGACGGAACTCCCGCGCCCAGAAATGCGGGCCGCCGCGCCGGATGCAGTCGTGCATTATGACAGCGTGGGCCGCGGCGCGAGGCACGCAATCCGCGCGCAGGCTGACGGAAGCGGACAAAAACAGACGATACAGAGGAAAGCGTTCCCCATGACTCAAGATTCAGCCGCCGGCGAGGCCGGCTCCACCTACGCGCCGAACGTGCCCGTGCCCGACGCGCGCCGCCAGTTCCGCACCGGCGACGCGTTCGCGCTGTGGTTCTCGCTCGGCATCGGCCTGCTGGTCGCGCAGGCAGGCGCGCTGCTCGTGCCCGGACTCTCGCTGCCGCTCGCGCTCGCGGCCATCGTGATCGGCAGTGTGATCGGGGTCGTGCTGCTCGCGCTCGCGGGCGTGATCGGCACCGATACGGGACTGGCGGCCATGTCGTCGCTGCGCCCGACGCTCGGCATTCGCGGCGCGTCCGTTCCGGCCATCATCAACATGGTGCAGCTCGTGGGCTGGGGCTCGTTCGAGATCATCGTGATGCGCGATTCCGCCGATGCGCTCGCGAAGCAAGCCTTCAACCTTTCGATGCCGCTCGTCTGGACCGTGGTCTTCGGCGTGCTCGCCACGCTGCTCGCCGTGAGCGGCCCGCTCTCGTTCGTGCGGCGCTTCCTGCGCACGTATGGCATCTGGCTGCTGCTCGCGGGCGCGGCCTGGCTCACGTGGAGCCTGCTCGCACGGCACGATCTCGGCGCGCTGATGCGCCGCCCCGGCACGGGCGAGATGCCGTTCGGCAGCGCCATCGACCTCGTAGTGGCGATGCCGCTCTCGTGGCTGCCGCTCATCGCCGACTACACGCGCTTTGGCCGCCGCCCAGGCGAAACCTTCCGTGGCACGCTGTTCGGCTATGGCATCGCGAATCTCTGGTTCTACGCGCTCGGTGCGATCTACGGGCTCGCCGCCGGCGGCGGCGACGCGCTCCTCACCACGGCGCTCGCGCAGGCAGGCGGCGGCTTCGCCCTCTTGCTCGTGCTGATCGACGAGATCGACAACGCCTTCGCCGACATCCATTCGGCCGCGGTCTCGACCGGCACGTTCTGGACGCGCGGCAGCGTGCCCTGGCTCTCGGCGGCGTTCGGCGCCCTGTGCACGCTGATCGGCCTCGTCGTGCCGATGGCGAAGTACGAAAACTTCCTGCTCTTCATCGGATCGGTGTTCGCGCCGCTCTTCGGCGTCGTGCTCGCCGATCACTTCGTCGTGCGACGCCGCCGCATCGATGCGAAAGCGCTCGCGGATCTCAGCGGCATCTATGGCTATACGGGCGGCTGGCACGTGAGCGCGTTCGTTGCGTGGGCGGTCGGCTTCGGCGCGTATCAGGCGCTCAACCAATGGCTGCCGAATCTGGGCGCGACGCTGCCTTCGCTCGTGGTCGGTGCGCTGTGCTATCTCGCGCTCGCCGGGCGCCGGCGCGCGGCTTACGCGTAAGCGGCTTCGCGCGGCAGGATCGCGCGCATGAAAAAACGCCACGCTTGTTCCTACAAGCGTGGCGTTTTGCTTTTCAGCGGCGGCTCACTCAAGCGTGAGCTGCCGCGTTAGCCTCGTCCGTCACTCGCAATGCCCGCAGCCGCCGTGGTGCGCGTGATGAGCATGCTCTTCGCCACCCAGGTCCTGCGCCGCCTGCGCGCTGATGCCCAGACGCTGCAGCAGCTTGCGGTCGGCTTCCGCTTGCGGGTTGCCCGTGGTGAGCAACTGGTCGCCGTAGAAGATCGAATTCGCGCCCGCCATGAAGCACAGCGCCTGCAGCGCGTCATCCATCTGCTCGCGGCCCGCCGACAGACGCACCATTGCCTTCGGCATCGTGATGCGCGCCACGGCGATCGTGCGCACGAACTCGAACGGATCGAGCGGATCGGTGCCTTCGAGCGGCGTGCCGCTCACCTGCACGAGATTGTTGATGGGCACCGACTCCGGATACGGCTCCATGTTCGCGAGCTGCGCGATCAGGCCCGCGCGCTCGCGGCGCGACTCGCCCATGCCGACGATGCCGCCGCAGCACACGTTGATGCCCGCGTCGCGCACGCGCTCGAGCGTCTCGAGGCGGTCCTCGTACGTGCGCGTCGAAATGATCTGGCCGTAGAACTCGGGCGACGTGTCGAGGTTGTGGTTGTAGTAGTCGAGGCCCGCATCCGCGAGCGCCTTCGCCTGATGCGCTTCGAGCATGCCGAGCGTCACGCAGGTTTCGAGGCCCATCGCCTTCACGCCGCGGATCATGTCCTTGATCGGCTCGAGATGGCGGTCCTTCGGATTGCGCCACGCCGCGCCCATGCAAAAGCGCGTCGCGCCGTTCGCCTTCGCGTGGCTCGCGGCGGCGAGCACGGCGTCCACTTCCATCAGCTTGCTCGCGTCGAGGCCCGTGTCGTGATGCGACGACTGCGGGCAGTACGCGCAGTCCTCCTCGCAGCCGCCGGTCTTGATCGACAACAGCGTGGAAAGCTGCACGGCGTTGGCGTCGAAGTGCTCGCGATGCACCTGCTGCGCGCGAAAGATCAGGTCGTTGAACGGCAGCTCGTAGAGCGCGGCGACATCGGCTACGCGCCAGCGCGCAGTGTCTTCCGTTTGCGCCCGCGGCGCGCTCTTCGTGATCGCGGTGATGTCGATGTGGGCTTCGGTCATGGGGTCGTGATCCTTCTTTGACAGGGACGATTCGAGTGGCAACGCGTGCGCTCAGCGCGGCGAGAGGGACGAGAGCCTCGCGAGCAGCGCGTCGATGTTCAGGTGTTCGGCCGCTTCGTCGGCGCGCGCGCCGCGCATGTGCGGCACGACGCCGATGAGCGGCGCGCCGTACTGGGCGCCAAGGCGCTCTCGCAGCGCCTGGATGTTTTCTTCGGGGAACGTCATGGCCGGATCGATTCGGTTCGCGACCCAGCCCGCGAGCGTGAGGCCGCGCGCGACGATCGCTTCGGCGGTGAGCAGCGCATGGCTGATGCAGCCAAGCCGCATGCCCACCACGAGCACCACGGGCAAGCCGAGTGCGACGGCGAGATCGGCGGTATCTTCGCTCGCCGTGAGCGGCACGCGAAAGCCGCCCACGCCTTCCACCACGACGGCATCCGCGCGGCGACACGCCTCGCGATGGCAATCGACGATGCGCGCCATGTCGAGCGTCACGCCTTCGAGCGCGGCGGCGATGTGCGGCGCGGCGGGCTCCTTGAGCAGGAAGGGCGTGCGGATTTCCGGCGGTAGCAGCACGCTCGCGGCGGCGTCGAGCTGATCGGCGTCCTCGTTGTGCCAGGCGCCCTCGCGCTCGTAAGCGCCCGCGGCGATGGGCTTGAGCGCCGTGGCGCGCAGCCCCGCACGGGCGAAGCCGCGCAGCAAGGCGGCGCTCACGAAGGTCTTGCCGATCTCGGTATCGGTGCCGGTGACGAAAAGCGAAACCGTCATTGCGCGAGCTCCTGCGCTTCGAGGCTCGCGCGTTGCAGCGATGCGTTCAGCCGGTCGAGGTCCGCATCCGAATGCGCCGCCGAGAGTGAGATGCGCAGGCGCGAGGTGCCCGCAGGCACCGTGGGCGGCCGGATGGCGGGCACCCAGAGGCCGTCGCGCTCGAGCGCGGCCTGCAACGCGAGCGTCGCTTCGTTGGCGCCGATGACGAGCGGCTGCACGGCGGTATGCGAATCGACGGGCTGCCAGCAGGTTTGCGCGAGCAGCGAACGCGTACGGGCGATGAGGCGCCCCAGATGCGCGCGCCGCGCATCGCCCTCCTCGCCGCCGATCACGCGCAGGCTCGCGGACACGGCATGCGCGATCGCCGGCGACGAGGCCGTCGTGAAGATATAGGGCCGCGCGCGCTGCACGAGCCATTCGATCACGGTGTCGTGCGCGCAGACGAACGCGCCGGAGACACCCGCCGCCTTGCCGAGCGTGCCGACCATCACGAGATGCTCCGA
>NZ_DATJWR010000483.1:0-8815 GCF_035501035.1 Paraburkholderia sp. | reverse complement strand
GGGCGACCTCGCGAACCTGCTCGTGCAGATGGGCGCGAAGATCGAGGGCATCGGCACCGACCGCCTCGTCATTCAAGGCGTGGACAAGCTGCACGGCGCGAAGCACACGGTCATTCCCGACCGCATCGAAGCGGGCACGTTCCTCTGCGCGGTCGCGGCCGCGGGCGGTGACGTGACGCTGCGACACGTGCGTCCGCACATCCTCGACGCCGTCACCGACAAGCTGCGCGAAGCGGGCGTGACGATCGAGGAAGGCGACGACTGGATGCGCGTGCGCATGCACGAGCGCGCCCGCGCCGTGAACGTGCGCACCTCCGAATACCCGGCGTTCCCGACCGACATGCAGGCGCAGTTCATGGCGCTCAACGCGATCGCGGAGGGTACCTCGCAGGTCGTCGAGACGATCTTCGAGAACCGCTTCATGCACGTGCAGGAGCTGAATCGCCTCGGCGCGCACATCACGATCGACGGCAAGACCGCGCTCGTGGCGGGCGTCGAGAAGCTCTCGGGCGCGAAGGTGATGGCAACCGATCTGCGCGCCTCGGCGAGCCTCGTGATCGCGGGCCTGTGCGCCGACGGCGAAACGCTGATCGACCGTATCTATCACCTCGACCGCGGCTACGACCGCATGGAGGAGAAGCTCACGAAGATCGGCGCGAACGTGAAGCGCATCAAGGGGAGTGCAGCATGAGCACGGTCGAATCCCGGCCCACCCCGGCGGCGGCAGCCGGCGCGCCACTCACGCTCGCGCTTTCGAAGGGCCGCATCTTCGAAGAGACGATGCCGCTCCTCGCCGCCGCCGGCGTGCAGGTGGCCGAAGATCCGGAAACCTCGCGCAAGCTGATCCTGCCGACCACCGACCCGAACCTGCGCGTCATCATCGTGCGGGCGACCGACGTGCCGACATACGTGGAATACGGCGCGGCCGACTTTGGCGTGGCGGGCAAGGACGTGCTCAACGAGCACGGCGGCGGCGGCCTCTATCAGCCGATCGATCTCGACATCGCGTGCTGCCGTCTTTCGGTGGCCGTGAAGGCGGGCTTCGACTACGCGAATGCGGTGCGCCAGGGCGCGCGCCTGCGCGTGGCGACCAAGTACACGGAAGCCGCGCGCCAGCACTTCGCGGCCAAGGGCGTGCACGTCGACCTCATCAAGCTGTACGGCTCGATGGAGCTTGCGCCGCTCGTCGGCCTTGCCGACGCGATCGTCGACCTGGTCAGCACGGGCGGCACGCTGCGCGCGAACAATCTGGTCGAGGTCGAGGAGATCATGCCGATCTCCTCGCGCCTCGTCGTGAATCAGGCGGCGCTGAAGTTAAAGCGCGCTGCGCTGCGGCCCTTCCTCGACGCGTTCGAACGCGCGTCGCGCCGCGAGCAGGCTGCCTGAGAAGGCGTCGCCCGCGCGCCGCGCGCCCGACTCTGAGCGGGCGCCGCGCGCACAACCGTTACGGATGGATACCAGCATGGCTATCACGATGCGCAAACTCGATTCCAGCGCCGAAGGCTTCAAGAAGGCGCTGCATGCGGTGCTCGCCTTCGAGGCGAGCGAGGATGAGGCCATCGAGCGCTCCGTCGCGCAGATTCTTGCCGACGTGAAGGCGCGCGGCGACGCCGCCGTGCTCGACTACACGAACCGCTTCGACCGCCTGAACGCCACGAGCGTTGCGGCGCTCGAATTGCCGTTTGCCGAACTCGAAGCGGCGCTGGAGAGCCTCGAGCCGAAGCAGCGCGCGGCGCTCGAAGCCGCGGCGGCGCGCGTGCGCGGCTACCACGAGAAGCAGCGCATCGAGTGCGGCTCGCATAGCTGGCAGTACACCGAAGCCGATGGCACCGTCCTCGGCCAGAAGGTCACGCCGCTCGACCGCGTGGGCCTCTACGTGCCGGGCGGCAAGGCAGCGTATCCGTCCTCCGTGCTGATGAACGCGATTCCCGCGCGCGTGGCGGGTGTGCGCGAGATCATCATGGTCGTGCCCACGCCCGACGGCGTGAAGAACCCGCTCGTGCTGGCGGCGGCGCTGCTTGGGGGCGTCGACCGCGTGTTCACCATCGGCGGCGCGCAGGCCGTGGCCGCGCTCGCGTACGGCACGGACACCATCCCGCCCGTCGACAAGATTTGCGGGCCGGGCAACGCCTATGTGGCATCGGCCAAGCGCCGCGTGTTCGGCACCGTGGGCATCGACATGATCGCCGGCCCCTCGGAAATCCTCGTGCTGTGCGACGGCACGACCGACCCGCGCTGGGTGGCCATGGACCTGTTCTCGCAGGCCGAGCACGACGAGCTCGCGCAGTCGATCCTCCTGTGCCCGGACGCAGGCTTCATCAAGCGCGTGGAAGAGGCCATCGCCGAATTGCTGCCCGCGATGCCGCGCGCCGAAGTGATCGCCACGTCGCTCACAAACCGCGGCGCGCTCGTCAAGGTGCGCGACATGGCCGAAGCCTGCGCCATCGCCAACGACATCGCGCCCGAGCACCTCGAAATCTCGGCACTGGAGCCGCAGAAGTGGGGCGCCGAGATCCGCCATGCGGGCGCGATCTTCCTTGGTCGCTACACGAGCGAAAGCCTCGGCGACTACTGCGCGGGGCCGAATCACGTGCTGCCTACGTCTCGTACCGCACGCTTTTCGTCGCCGCTCGGCGTTTATGATTTCATCAAGCGCTCGAGCCTGATCGAAGTGAGCGCGGAAGGCGCCCAGACGCTCGGCGAGATCGCAGCGGAGCTTGCGTACGGCGAAGGCCTGCAAGCGCACGCACGCAGCGCCGAATTCCGCATGAAGCAGGTCTGAAGCGTCGCTGCGGGAAGCGGCGCGCGTTGCCGGCAGGTCGCATCCCGCATACAGCGCGCGCTTGAACGAAGCCGCTGCGCACCATGGAGACGTTGCGTAGCGGCAGGCCCCGCGCGTGTGCGGGACGTAGCAGTCCGACTGGCGGTGTGAACCGCAGTGTGAACCCCACGCAGCAGAGACCAAGACGATAACCAGGGCGGCCGGCGCAGCCGAGCAGCCCGTGCTGGCGGGCCCGCTCGCGCGAACCGCCTTTCGACATGACGACACCACAAGACATCATCCGTCGCGACGTGCTCGCGATGACGAGCTACCCAGTGCCCGACGCTTCCGGATTCGTGAAGCTCGACGCCATGGAGAATCCGTTCCCGCTGCCCGCCGATCTCGCCGCGAAACTGGGCGAACGCCTTGCGGCCGTGGCGCTGAACCGTTATCCCGCGCCGCGCCCCGAGGTGCTGATCGCGAAGATCAAGAAGGCGATGCGCGTGCCCGCCGACTGCGACGTGCTGCTCGGCAACGGCTCCGACGAAATCATCAGCATGATCACGACGGCGTGCGCGAAGCCGGGCACGAAGGTGCTCGCGCCGGTGCCGGGCTTCGTCATGTATGCGATGTCGGCGAAATTCGCGCAGGTGGAGTTCGTCGGCGTGCCGCTCAACGCCGATTTCACGCTCGACGTGGCGGCCACGCTCGCGGCGATCGCGGAGCACAAGCCCGCAGTCATCTGGCTCGCGTACCCGAACAACCCCACCGGCACGCTGTACGACGACGCCGACATCGAGCGCGTCATCGCGGCCGCAGCGGCGGCGAAGAGCCTCGTGGTGATCGACGAGGCCTACCAGCCGTTCGCGATGCAAAGCTGGATGCCGCGCGCGGGCGAGTTCGACAACGTGGTCGTGATGCGCACGATGTCCAAGCTCGGGCTCGCGGGCATCCGCCTCGGCTATCTGGCGGGACGCCCCACCTGGCTCAACGAATTCGACAAAGTGCGTCCGCCCTACAACGTGAACGTGCTCACGCAGGCGGCCGCGGACCTGCTGCTCGAGCACGTCGACGTGCTCGACGCGCAGGCCGCACAATTGCGCGCCGAGCGTGCGAAACTTGCCGCCGAAGTGGCGAAGCTGCCGGGCGCGCAGGTGTTCGAGAGCGCGGGCAACTTCCTGCTCGTGCGCGTGCCCGACGCGGCGTCCGTGTTCGATACGCTGCTGACTGCCCGGATCCTGATCAAAAACGTGGGTAAAATGCACCCACTGCTGGCGAATTGCGTGCGTCTGACCGTCGGGACCCCCGAAGAAAACGCACAACTGCTCGCTGCCCTGAAGCTCGTGCTCAAATGAGCCGAATGCTTCGTTCTCCCATTCTCCTGTTACGGGCTGTTTGAAGGAAATTGCCATGCGCGTCGCGCAAGTCGTTCGCAACACCAGCGAAACGCAAATCCGCGTGAAACTGAATCTGGACGGCACCGGCGAGCAGAAGCTCGCGACCGGCGTGCCGTTCCTCGACCACATGCTCGACCAGATCGCACGACACGGTCTGATCGATCTGGACATCGAGGCGCATGGCGACACGCATATCGACGACCACCATACGGTCGAAGACGTCGGCATCACGCTCGGCCAGGCGGTGGCGCAGGCCATCGGCGACAAGAAGGGCATTCGCCGCTACGGCCACGCCTACGTGCCGCTCGACGAGGCGCTCTCGCGCGTCGTCATCGACTTCTCGGGCCGTCCGGGCCTCGAATTCCACGTACCGTTCACGCGTGCGCGCATCGGCACGTTCGACGTCGACCTGTCGATCGAATTCTTCCGCGGCTTCGTGAACCACGCCGGCGTGACGCTGCACATCGACAACCTGCGCGGCCTGAACGCGCACCATCAGATGGAAACCGTGTTCAAGGCATTCGGCCGCGCGCTGCGTCAGGCCGCCGAACTGGACGAGCGTCAGGCGGGCAAGATCCCGTCGACGAAGGGCAGCCTTTAAGCGAGACCGTCCAGCGACCAGAAGGCGAGCCGCTTCGCGCCGCGCTTGGCCCCCCGCGTGGCGCGGGCCTTCGCGGTACGCTTTGCGCGCGAGGGCAGCGGCTGGCATGCGGCGTGCGCGCCACATTGGCCATTCGGCTGATGGGCTTGCGCGTGCCGACTGGCGTACATTGACGGCTTTGAGGGCAGAACAGGGCACAGCGGGGCGCACCTACGCGCCTGCACCAGCGAAGGGCAGGGCCTGACGAGCAGGCCGGATTCGAGATGAAAACTTCAATTGCGATTGTGGATTATGGGATGGGCAACCTGCGTTCGGTGGCCCAGGCGCTGAGGCAGGCCGCGCCGGAAGCCGAAGTGGCTATCGTCGAGCGCCCCGAGGCGATCCGTGCGGCCGACCGTGTCGTGCTGCCGGGGCAGGGCGCGATGCCGGACTGCATGCGCAGCCTCGCCGAATCGGGTCTGCAGGATGCGGTGCTCGAAGCCTCGCGCAACAAGCCGCTCATGGGCGTGTGCGTGGGCGAGCAGATGCTATTCGACTGGAGCGCGGAAGGCGACACGAAGGGCTTGGGCCTGTTGCCCGGCAAGGTCGTGCGTTTCGATCTGGAAGGCCGGCTGCAGGACGACGGTTCGCGCTTCAAGGTGCCGCAGATGGGCTGGAACCGCGTGCGCCAGGTGCGCGCACACGCACTGTGGGAAGGCGTGCCCGACGAAAGCTTTTTTTACTTCGTGCACAGCTACTACGTGGTGCCGGCAGATCCGGCGCACACCGTGGGCGAGACGCCGTATGGCGCAGCCTTTACCTCGGCAGTGGCGCGGGATAACATCTTCGCCACCCAATTCCACCCGGAAAAGAGCGCCGCTGCGGGCTTGCGCGTGTATCGCAACTTCGTCTACTGGAACCCCTGATTTTGTGCGGCGCTGACACTCGCAGCCGCCTCGCGCACGAGCGCCGCGGCATTCGATTTGTGTCAGCAAGGCTGCCGAAAGAGTTGTACTAAACTAGCGAAACGGCGTCGGATCGGGTCTTTTTTCCACCGGCGCCGGCAGACTTCAACCTCCTTCCCAGACACACCCGAAGCTATGCTGCTGATTCCGGCCATCGATCTCAAAGACGGTCACTGCGTGCGCCTCAAGCAAGGCGATATGGACCAGGCGACGATTTTCTCCGAGGAACCGGCGGCCATGGCCCGACACTGGGTCGAGCGCGGCGCGCGCCGTCTCCACCTCGTCGACCTGAACGGCGCGTTCGCAGGCAAGCCGAAGAACGAAGACGCGATCCGCGAGATCATCGCGGAGGTGGGCGACGAGATCCCCGTGCAGCTCGGCGGCGGTATCCGCGACCTCGACACCATCGAGCGTTATCTCGACGACGGCCTTTCCTACGTGATCATCGGCACCGCCGCCGTGAAAAATCCGGGCTTCCTGCAGGAAGCCTGCACGGCTTTCGGGGGGCACATCATCGTCGGTCTCGACGCCAAGGACGGCAAAGTCGCGACCGACGGCTGGAGCAAGCTCACGGGCCACGAAGTCGTCGATCTCGCGCGCAAGTTCGAGGACTACGGCGTCGAGTCGATCATCTACACCGACATCGGCCGCGACGGCATGCTGCAGGGCATCAACATCGAAGCGACGGTGCGCCTCGCGCGTGCGGTAAAGATTCCCATCATCGCGAGCGGCGGCCTCTCGAACCTCGGCGACATCGACGCGCTTTGCGAGGTCGAGGACGAAGGCGTGGAAGGCGTGATCTGCGGCCGCGCGATCTACTCGGGCGACCTCGATTTCGCCGAGGCGCAAACGCGCGCAGACAAGCTGCGCGAATCGGACGACGCGTAAGCGTCGAACGTCGGCCTCCGTGACCGGAGGCCTTTTGCTTCTGGCACCGCGCCGGCTTCGCCGTACGGCATGGCGCTCGCACCGGATATTTTCGCGACAAGGTGCAAAGCGCGCGACAATGGGCGGCGCGACACGCTAAAAGCGCACCACGGCGCATCACGGCGCACCGCGTTCGAAACGGGGCCGGTAGCCGTCTCAGGCTCATGCCGGGCAAGCGCCCGGCACCAGCGGGCACCCAGCAGGCAAACCTCAGGCTCCAACACCGACTGGCAACTTCGGCAAGATCATGGCTCTACCAAAACGCATCATCCCCTGCCTCGACGTGACCGCCGGGCGCGTCGTGAAAGGCGTCAATTTCGTCGAGCTGCGCGACGCGGGCGACCCCGTCGAAATCGCGCGGCGCTACGACGAGCAGGGCGCCGACGAGCTCACGTTCCTCGATATCACCGCGACCTCCGACCAGCGCGACCTGATCCTCCCGATCATTGAAGCGGTCGCATCGCAGGTCTTCATTCCGCTCACCGTGGGCGGCGGCGTGCGCGCCGTGGCGGACGTGCGGCGCCTGCTCAATGCCGGTGCGGACAAGGTCAGCATGAACTCGTCGGCGGTCGCCAATCCGCAGCTCGTGCGCGATTCCGCCGACAAATACGGCTCGCAGTGCATCGTCGTCGCCATCGACGCCAAGCGCGTCTCCGGCAACGCAGCGTCAGGCGAGCCGGCGCGCTGGGAAGTCTTCACGCACGGCGGGCGCAAGGCGACCGGCATCGACGCCGTGGAGTGGGCGCGCAAGATGGCCGAACTCGGCGCGGGCGAAATCCTGCTGACGAGCATGGACCGCGACGGCACGAAGAGCGGCTTCGACCTCGAACTCACGTGCGCGGTGTCCGACGCGGTGCCGATTCCCGTGATCGCCTCGGGCGGCGTGGGCGGCCTGCAGGATCTCGCGGACGGCATCGTCAAGGGCCATGCCGACGCCGTGCTGGCGGCGAGCATCTTCCACTACGGTGAGCACACGGTCGGCGAGGCGAAACGCTTCATGGCCGAGCAGGGCATTTCGGTGAGGATGTGACGCCATGAGCAACGCTCCGACCAACTGGCTGGACAAGGTCAACTGGGACGCCAACGGTCTCGTGCCCGTCATTGCGCAGGAGGCCAATACGGGCGACGTGCTGATGTTCGCGTGGATGAACCGCGAGGCGCTCGCGAAAACGGTCGAGACGCGCCGCGCGGTGTACTTTTCGCGCTCGCGCCAGCGCCTGTGGTTCAAGGGCGAGGAGTCGGGGCACGTGCAGCATGTGCGCGACATCCGCCTCGACTGCGACGAAGATGTCGTGCTGCTCAAGGTCGAGCAGGTCTCGGGCATCGCGTGCCACACGGGCCGCCACTCGTGCTTTTTCCAGCAATTCGAAGGCACCGTCGACGAAGGCCGCTGGGTCGCCGTCGACCCGGTGCTGAAAGACCCCGAACACATCTACAAATGACGCAACTGAACACCAACGACACGCTGCTGCGCCTTGCGGCCGTGATCGACAGCCGCAAGGGCGGCGATCCGGACGCCTCCTACGTCGCGCGCCTTTTCCACAAGGGCGACGACGCGGTGCTCAAGAAGGTCGGCGAGGAAGCCACCGAAGTCGTGCTGGCCGCGAAAGACGTGCGCCAGGGCGGCGCGCCGAAGGCGCTAGTGGGCGAGATGGCCGACCTGTGGTTTCATTGCCTCGTGACGCTTTCGCATTTCGACCTGAGCCCTGCCGATGTGCTCGCCGAACTGGAGCGTCGCGAGGGCCTCTCGGGGCTCGAGGAAAAGGCCCTGCGCAAGAGCCGCGAGCGCGAAGAGAACGGCGACTGAGGTAAGGGCTGAAGCCCCGACTCCAGACGGGAAGGCGCCAAAACGCCAACTCTGGTCGACAGCTTTGCATGGGACCAGAGTAAGGCGCTAAAGCGCCAACTCTGGTCGACAGGAGACGACGAGCATGTCCACATCCGGCGATTACCCGCCCCCTTCCTGGCGCAACGGCGTCGACGCGGACCGCTTGCGCACCCTGCGCACCTTCACGCATGTGCTCTATGCGCTTTACGCGGTGTACTGGCTCACCGGTGGCGTCTCGGTGCTCGTTGCGATCATCCTCAATTACCTGAAGCGCGACGAAGCCTTGGGCACGCCCTACGAGCAGCACTTCACCTGGCAGATTCGCACGTTCTGGCTCGGACTCGCCGGGCATCTGAT
>NZ_DATJWR010000482.1:0-2061 GCF_035501035.1 Paraburkholderia sp. | reverse complement strand
TACTGAAGGGTCAGGAAGTCGCCGCGATTGACGAGGTTGCGTAGCTGGACGCCGATCTCAAGCGGATTGCGGCGCCCAAAGTCGTGAGCGCCTTCCGCGCCCTCGCCTGCTTCCTGTGGATTCGACTGAACGGTATTCATCGGCTTGCCGGAAATTCGTGAACGTGCCGGCGCGAGCGTGGACCTTCCCCGTACGCGCCGTTCGGGCGGTTGTGCTACCCGTTTTGCTTTTCTCTCTCGCCTGCATTAGCGGCAGGCCGATCCAAAAATTTAGGGATTCGGCGTAAAAAAAAAGCGCGCCCATTCCCGGCATCTCGAGCGCTGGCGCGGCAACTTCCCGCTACCGCACCGAAGCAACGTTTTCGGCCGGCTAACTTACGCCATCCGCTGCATGATCGTCAGAAGCTTTTTCGCGTAGTGCGGGTCGGTGGCGTAGCCCGCGCGCTGCATGCCATGCGCGAAGCTCTCGGCCGTCTTCGCGCCGTTGATCACCTGCGCGTAGCGCGGATTGCTCTTGAGCAACGTGGCGTAGTCGGTCATCGCGTCCTCGTACGAGTCGTAGGCGCGGAACTTCTCCACCACGCGGTGCGGCTGGCCGTTCACATACTCGGTCGTGACCGTCGAGACGGTCTTGCCGGCCCAGTCGCTGCTCGCCTTGATGCCGAACACGTTGTGGCTCGTCGAGCCGTCGGCCTTCTTGATCTCGCGCTTGCCCCAGCCCGATTCGAGCGCCGCCTGGCCGAGGATGAAGCGCGCCGGAATGCCCGTGGTCGAGCTCGCCTGCTGCGCGGCGTTGGCGAGCTTGTCGACGAAGGCCTCCACCGAAGCGTCGCCGTTGCCCTTGAGCGGCGGCGTGAGCGCGTTGTTGCCGCTGTAGCCCGCGCCGCCCGCGAGCGACCCGTTGGCCGCCGCGTTGCCGTAGGCGCGGCCGAGCGCGTTGAGCATGGCGAGGTTGCCTTCGTTCGCGTCCGAGCCCGAGAGGCCCGCGATCGCGCCCGCCACGCCGCCGGCGCCACCGGCACCGTTTGCGCCATCGGCGCCGCCCATGCTGCGCATGAGCTGCTTGATCATCGCGTTCGCCACGCCGATGCCCTTGTTCGACATCTGCTGCGAGAGCTGCTGGTCGAGCATCGAGGTGAACTGCTTGCTGTCGTTGGAATCGAGCGGGCTGTCGTCGGGCGTCGCGTCGCGCATGCTCTTGAGCATCATCTGCGTGAACACGGCGTCGAATTGTTTGGCAGCCATCTTCACGCCCTGCTGGGGCGAGGCGTTGGCGGCCGAGCGCATGGCGTCGAAGCCCTGCACGTCGAGCGCGAAGCGGTTGGTGAGGTCGAGGCTGCCGCCAACGTTGTTCGTGTTATCCAAGTTTCACCCCTTAGATGATCTCGAGGTCGGCGCGCAGGGCGCCCGCTGCCTTCATCGCCTGCAGGATCGACATGAGGTCGGCCGGCGTCGCGCCGAGCGCATTGAGCGCCTTCACGACTTCGGCGAGATTGGCGCCCGCCGTCACGAGCTTGAGCGACCCGTTGTCCTGCTTCAGCTGAATCTGCGACTGGCGCGCCGCCACCGTGTTG
Source organism: Paraburkholderia sp. (assembly GCF_035501035.1). GTDB lineage: Bacteria > Pseudomonadota > Gammaproteobacteria > Burkholderiales > Burkholderiaceae > Paraburkholderia. Next base: position 488 of record NZ_DATJWR010000482.1, on the reverse strand, counting down.
CCGTTCGAGAACGCGCCCGGCTGGCTCACCACCGTCTGCGTGTTCACGACCACCGAAAGATTGCCATGCGCGACCGCGCAGCTTTCGAGCGTCACCATCTGGTTCATCACGATCGAGCCGGTGCGCGCGTTCAGGATCACCTTCGCGGCCGGCTGGGCCGGCGTCACGTTGAGGTCCTGCACCTGCGCGATGAAGCCCACCTGAGCTGAAGGGTCGGCGGGGCCGTGCACCTGGATCGTGCGGCCGTCGAGCGGCATGGCCACGCCCTCGCCGAACATGTTGTTGATCGCCGCGACGATACGCTGGGTCGTGTCGTAATCCATGTCGTTGACGGTCATCGTGAGGATGCCGCCTTGCTGCGAGACGGGCGAGACCACCGCGCGCTCGACGATCGCGCCGGCTGAGATGCGGCCCGCCGCGAGCTGGTTCACCTGAACCTTGCTGCCGTTGGCCGAGGCGCCCGCGCCGCCCACGGCCACGTTGCCCTG
>NZ_DATJWR010000481.1:0-13724 GCF_035501035.1 Paraburkholderia sp. | reverse complement strand
CTGCGCGTTCGGTTGCAGCAGCATGCGAAAGCGTGCATCGTGGATTTCGTATTCGTGCGGGTTCATCGTTTTGCGCTCATACCCCTCATGTTCAGGTCACGGCGTTGCCGTTGGCCGAACGCCTGGTGTTTGCCTGGTGTTGTACGGCGCGTCCACCTGCAATCTTCGCGAGATTAATCAGGACGCCGTATGCTCTCTTCTAGCCGAACGAGTAAGCAATACGAAATGATTGGAAGGAAGGACTAGATGTGCAGCGCACCAATCAGCGCCTGAGTAGCGCTCGAACAGCGCCTGAACTCAGCCGTTGCCGGCATGGCTGGCTGAAAGCGAGGCCCCGGCCGAAGCGATGCTGCCGTTTGCCACCGCAGCACGGGCGACCGCGCGAAGTCCAAAAGCCACAAAAACGAGGTGCGAGCGCACTTGCTGTCTCCTTGTTTTCTTGTCGAAATGTCTGCGTGCGGCGAGGGTGATGCACAACGTTGACGGGCCGCCTCGGTTAACTAATATACTAGTTGAATCAACCTGTGAAGATTTTTATTCAGCCACTGAGTATGCGGTTTACCCTAACCGATGAAATCCGAACGTAACGCACCTGAGCAATTCATCGCACGCGTGCTTCCGCGCAGCGCTTCGCTGGACCGCGCGCAGCCGCTTTCCGTGCAGATCTATCAGTTGTTGCGCGAAGCGATCATCACGATGGCCGTACTGCCGTCCGACGTCGTCTTCGAGCGTGCGCTCAGCGAAACGCTGGGTATTTCGCGCACGCCGGTGCGCGAGGCGCTTCAACAGCTCGCACGGGAAGAACTCGTGACCATCGCGGCGCAGTCGGGCACATTCGTCGCGCCGGTGCGGCGCGAGCAATTCGCGGAAGGCGCGCTGATCCGGCGCGTGCTGGAAAGTGCAAGCATCCGTCGCGCAGCGGAGCTGATCACGGCGCGCGAGCTCGATGCGTTGCACGACATTCACGAGGTCCACCGGCGCGCGGTCGAACGCGGCGACTCCGTGGAAGCCATTCGTCAGGACAACCGATTTCATGCAGCCGTGGGCGCGGCGGCACGGCTGCCCAAGATACTGCAGTTGATCGAACTCGTGCGCGCGCCGATCGACCGCGTGCGCTACGTGACGGCGCGCGAGCCCGAAGAAGGCGCCATGACGCTCGTGCAACACCAGCAGGTGCTCGAATCGCTCGTGCGGCACGATCCGGACGCGGCGGAACAGGCGCTACTCTCCCACCTCGACGACGCACTGCTGCGCCAGCAGCGCGTATTCGATGAGCACGTCGAACTTTTCGAGGGCCGAATCGGACCATGCCGGGACTAGAACCGGCTGGACCCTGATTGCCGAAGCGGAATCTGATTCAGGAGGAAACACTGTGGGCAAACTCGACGATCCAATCCTGCAGGTCTTGTCCGACTACAAAGCCGCGGTATTCGCAAAAGACGTCGACCGGTACGTCGACCTGTATGACGAAGACGTGCTGATCTTCGACATGTGGGGGGTATGGTCGTACGATGGCGTCGCGTCCTGGCGGGAGATGGTGACGTCCTGGTTCGGCTCGCTGTGTACCGAACGCGTTATCGTGGACTTCGTCGATACGCAGACGATCGTCGCCCAGAACCTCGCCGTCGTTCACGCCTTCGTGACATTCAAGGCGGTGACTGCGGACGGCACCGAATTGCGCTCGCTGGACAATCGCCTGACCGTGACGCTCAGGCAAAAGGGCGACGGTTGGAAGATTGCACACCAACATACCTCCTCTCCCATCGACCTCGATACGGCAAAGGTTATTTTCAAGCGCTGATCGAGGGGGTCGACGGGCAAGCGCCTCCGGAACTTCACACGGTGATGAATGTCTATTTACTTATCACCCGTGTTCTTTGGGGGATGCCAAAATGCCCGCCACACCCGCAGGGGCCATGCCCCTCTCCGATGAAACAGCACGGCGGCAGTTGCGCCGCGCCGTCGTCGCCAGCACGATCGGCACCACAATCGAGTGGTACGACTTTTTCCTCTACAGCACGGTAACCGGCCTCATTTTCGCGAAGCTTTATTTTCCGGAATCGAATCCGCTCGTCGGCACGCTGCAGGCTTTCCTGATCTATGCCGTGGGCTTTGTCGCAAGACCCGTAGGCGCGGCGATTTTTGGCCACTATGGGGACCGCATCGGCCGCAAGGCCGCGCTAATCGTCACCTTGTTGCTGATGGGGCTTGCCACGTTTGCCGTGGGCTTCGTTCCCACCTACGCGACGATCGGCATCTGGGGCGCCATCGCGCTCACGGTGTTGCGCTTCATTCAAGGTGTGGGCGTAGGCGGCGAATGGGGCGGCTCGGTCCTGATGTCGATGGAATGGGCCCGCACGAATGAGCACCGCGGGTTCGTGGCATCGTGGCCGCAATTTGGCGTGCCTGCAGGACTTTTCCTCGCCAACCTGGCAGTACTGGCCATGAGCGAGATTTCCGGCAGCAGTTTCGTTACGTGGGGCTGGCGCGTTCCATTCTTCCTGAGCATCGCGTTGGTCGCGATAGGCCTGTACATTCGCCTGAACATTCTCGAAACACCCGTGTTCGCACGACTCCTCGCCGAGCGCCGGATCGAAAAAGCACCCACGCTGGAAGTATTGCGCCGCCAGCCGAAGGACATTCTGCTCTCAGCCTTCGTACGCATGGCCGAGCAGGCGCCTTTCTATCTCTATACGGCCTTCATTTTCACGTACGGTGTCACGACACTGGGCGTGTCGCGCGACCTGTTGCTGACAGCGGTGCTGGCGGCCGCGGTAGTCGAATTCGGCACCATTCCGCTGTTTGGGCACCTTTCCGATCGGATCGGGCGCAGAAAGATGTACATGATAGGCGCCGCCGCCGTCGGCATATTCGGGTTCCTCTATTTCGCCATGGTCGACACGAAGAACCCCGTGTTGATCTTCGCGGCCATCGTGCTCTCGCTGGTGCCGCATGCGATGGTCTACGGTCCCCAGGCCGCCTTGATTGCCGAGTCCTTCACGGGCCGCCTGCGTTACAGCGGCGCTTCGCTCGGCTACCAGCTCGCTTCGGTCATTGCCGGCGGCCCCGCACCGCTGATCGCGACCGCGCTCTTCGCTTACTACCATTCGGGCTACGCAATCGCGGGATATATCTTCGTGTGCGCAGTGGTCAGCCTGGTCTCGGCCTGGTGGATGGTCGACTACACCAACAAGGACATTTCACGCGAATACGACGACCCGCACGCAATGGGCGATGGCGGGCACGCCAGGCCCGCTGCGTGATCGCAGCCGTGCAGCCTCGGCCTCAACGTCGACGCTGCCGCGCCCGGCCCCGAACCCGAACCCGCTTCCTGCCGGGCCTCGAACTGCTGCGAGTGGGCCGTGATCATCCCTGGGGTCGCCGTGAGGAGAGCGCGGCGACCCTCAAGAGGAATCAGAACTTCGTCTGGATGCCAACGCGCCCCACGAACTGATGATTGCTGCTGGACGGCCCGAACGTGCCGCAGATGGCCGCGTTCGCCCCCTCGTTCGCGATCTGATATACGGTTTCTGCGTAGACCATCGTGCGCTTCGAAAGACTGTACTGCGCCACCGCGTTCAGCTGGTGCGCGTGGTTGTTGTCGACACCCGCATTGCCCCACATGTACATGTAGTTCGCACCGAGCCCAAAAGCCGGTGTCACGCGATACGTGCCACCCGCCTCCACCATCTGTACCGCCGCGCCGTTCTGGGTGTTGCGCGTGTTCGTATAGAGCAGCGTGAGCAGCGCGTTGCCGAGCGCGTAGCGCGCGCCTGCGCCCCAGTTGCGAATGCTGTCGCCTTCGAGCACCGCGTATTTCACGTTCGTATAAGCGGCCCCCACGGCCAGCGGTCCGCGCGTATAGCTCACACCATAACTCGACGCGCTGTTCTCGCTGAAGTTGCCCGCAACCCCGCCGAAAGCGTACATGCCGCCAAACTTGAGGCCGCCATAATCAGCCGACGTGTACTTCACCGAATTCGACAGCGCCTCGCCACCGTCCATATGGTCGAAATCGTATGCCTCGTTCGGCGGCGAATCGGGCAGCGCGAGGCCGGCAAACGGGCCGTCGCGGAAGTTGTAGAGTCCGCCCACGTAAAGCGCGGAGTCCGCGCCCACATCGGCGAGCAGCGTGTCGACCATGAAGTCCTGCTGGCGGCCCATCGTCAGGCTGCCGAAACGGTCGCTGGAAAGACCCACCCAAGCTTCGCGGGCGAACAAACCGCCGCTCGTCATCGAGCTATTGCTGGGCGAGGCGATGATCGAACCGTTGCCCAACGAGAACTGGTTGACGAGGCGAAATTTCGCCGACAATCCGCCGCCCAGGTCTTCCGTGCCCATCATGCCGAACAGGTTCGGCACGGCAATGCCATCGGCCATCTGCCAGTTCGGCTTGCCGCCCTGATTGCTGATGTACGACACGCCCGCATCCAGCAAGCCGAACACGGTGACACTGCTCTGCGCGTGCACGATCGGTGCCGCGAGGCCAATGGCCACGGCAAGCGCATATTCCCTCTTCATCGGCGATCTCCACTTCACGATATTATTTCGTTATCCGAATTAATTATTGCAGCACCACCCATCGACCATTCGATGAGGTGAGACGCGCCCCATTACGGAGCGCGTTCAACGGCTTATTCGTGCACCAGTGCGAGCACGCGCAGCGGGCTGCCCGAACCTGCCTGGATTTTCAGCGGCGCCGAAACGATGACCGCGCCCGTGGCGGGCAACTGGTCGAGATTCTTCAGGCACTGCAAGCCATAGCGGTTCGATCCATGCATCAGCGTATGGCACGGATACGGTACGGGCCACGCATAGGACTGACCCGCATCGGTATTGATCGTCTCGACGCCGAAGCCATGCACCTCGCGCTCGTGAATCAGCCATTCCACCGCCTCCTGCGTCGGCCCCGGCGTGTGCGCACCGTCCTCGCGCAGGTTCAGGAAAGCCGCGGGATCGGTGCGTTTCGACCAGTCAGAACGCAGCAGCACCCACGCGCCAGCCGGGATGCGGCCATGCTTCGTTTCCCATGCTTCGAGGAATGCGACGGTGAGCAGCCAGTCCGGATTGGCCGAGACCTCCGCGCTTGCGTCGATCACGACGGCCGGCGCGATGAAGTGCTTCACATCGATGGTGTCCACGGCGTTCTGGGCGTGGTCCTTGCCTGTCACCCAGTGCACCGGGGCGTCGAAATGCGTGCCGGTGTGTTCGCCGCAGGAGAAGTTGTTCCAGTACCAGCCCGGACCTTGTTCATCGTACTGACTGATCTTTTCCATCTTGAACGCCCAGACCTGGCCGAACTGCGGCGGCAGTTGCAGGGCCGGAAATTCCGGCGACAGCGTTTGCGTCAGGTCCACGACACGCACGCGGCCGCTCGCCAGATCGATGGTCAGTTGCTCCAGACTGCTCGTCATGTTCTGCTCTCCGTTCTTGAATCAATCGTCGTTGCCATGCGGTGCGAGTCGTCGCATCGCGGCTGGCGCCCGGCCTGCTTACGTCAGATTATCTTTAGGCATAAATTCATTCATAATCATGGTTAGCCCCTTTTCACTGGCGGCCGTATAGAAGACGGATTCGCCACCGTGGTATGTTTGCGTTTCCGCGGATGCAACCCCATTCAATTACAAGCGTCTTCCACTGTTTTCCACGTATGAGCCAAACTCCGGTCAGCAGTTTTGTCGACAACTACACCCCTGCATTGCTCGCACAGGTCAGCCAGCTGATCTCCGGCGAATTTCACGTCATCGTCCAGTCAGCCGGTTTCGAAATTTCGGACTGGCGTGTCCTGTCCACGCTCTCGGACGGCAAAGCGGTCAGCATCGGCCACCTCGCACAGGCCTCCGTTACGAAGCAGCCCACCGTCACGCGCCTGCTCGACCGCATGGAAGCACAGGGGTACGTGAAACGCATTGCGCACGAGACCGACCGTCGCGTCACGCTGGTACGCATCACGCCTCAGGGACAAAAGCTCGTATCCGCGTTGATCAAGCAGGCCAAGGCGCATGAAGACCGGGTGCTGGCGCCACTAGGCAAGGCGAAAGCCGACGAGTTGAAGGCCACGCTGCGCCTCCTGCTCGAATTGCATCGCCCGGCAGCCTGATCCACGCACGTCGATTTCGCCTCAAGCTGCCATCGGCGAACGCTCGATGGCGGCTCTCAGGTCGTCCGGAATCGCGATCGATGCATGTGTGTCGAGTGAAGTCGTCACGATGGTCTGGCGCGCGGCCATCCGCACCGCGCCATCGCCGCCCGAGCACGCCCACGCGAGTGTGAGCGACTTCTGGCCGATGCGTTCCACCTCGAGCGAAAGCCACACCGTATCGCCCATCTTGCTGACCGCCTTGAAATCCACCTCGAGATGCACCGTGGGCATGCCCACGCGCTGCGCGCCGATCAAGCCGTGATAACCCTGCGGCAGCAACTCGTCGATCCACGACTCGATCAGGTCGTTGAACAACACGAAATACTGCGGATAGAACACGATCCCCGCAGGATCGCACTCGGAAAAGTGGATCTTGTGTTTGCGTCTGAAAGTATGGTCGGTCATGCCCTTCGCTCCCTCTGTGCTCGTTCGTGGCTCAGGCCAGCGCGTGGCGAACCAGTGCCGCTTGCAGCTTGTGGCCGTGCTCGTCGGCCAGCGCGGCATCACGCAACTCGCGCAGCGTCGCGGGAGCCAGCCGCGCGCCCGCCTTTTGAACGGCGGCCATCACTGTCTGGTAGTTTTTGAGGCCGCGCGCATGCGTATCGCTGTAGCCCTTCACGAGCCGCTGGCACTGCGCGACTTCGGCGGCAAGCGCGGGATTGTGCTTCGACGTAGTCACGATCTGCGCGAGCCAGGCTTCGATTCGCGCGTTTTCCAGTTCGTAACGCAGCGTGCGGCGGCGCATGCCGCGCAGGCTCGCCACGGCATAGAGCATCAAGTAGCCGCGTAGCGAACTGGTCTTGACGACGCGCCCCGACTGCGTGCAACGCCGCACAAGCCGATGAATCCAGTGCGGCCGCGCAAGCCAGCGGCCAAGGCCCGCCGGCAGCGTCTCGCAAATTTCCTCGAGCCGTGGATGCATGAACTCGTTGATCGCCAGTAGTTGGCCGGCTTGCGCGTGCACCTCGCTGCGTACGCGTTCAAAGCGTGTGCCGCGCGTCTTCAGGTCTGCTACGCGAATCGTGTCCTCATACGACATCCATAGCGCGAGGTGACGCGCACTCTCGCACAACAGCAAGGTCTGCGTATCGGGCAACGCGCGGCGCAGCTCGGCGAGACGATCCAGATACAGGCTCGCGTAGGCGGGATCCTGATAGTCGATCAAGCGGCGCACACCTTCGAGCGCAATTGGCTGGACCGCGCTCGGCCACTCCTTGCGTACGCGTTCGACGAGTCGTGCCACCTCGGCATCGCGCGGCGCGGGTTCGATATCGTCGATTGCGCTTGTCGTGTCGGGCGCTTCCTCCACGCGGGCGCGCTCGTATGCGAGGCCAAACGCGCGCAGGCTTGGCTTGACGCCGACGCCACCGCGCTCGATCGTCGCTTCGAACTGGCCCGCGCTGAACGGCAGCACGCCCGTACCGGCCAGCGCGCCGAACAACACGGCGCTGATCACGCTGCCGCTCGCTTGCGCGGCCTCCGCCATGTCGAAGCGCACGAAACGTTTGGCGGCCTGGGCCGCATGCGTAATGAGCGCTTCGCTGTCGACGCGGCCATCGCCCATCGCGGCTTTTTCGGCGATCGAATAGACGCGATGCGTGGATGAAACGAGCGTCGTGCGCTCGGGCGTCACGAGGCCGCGCTGCACCGCACGCCCTGCTTCCATCAGCTCGGAGGCCAGCACCACGTCCACGTCGCCGGGCAGCGGCATCAGCGCCAGCACGGGCACGCGGCTTTCGCCTTCCTCGCGCGGGAACAGCTCGACATAGTAGATGGTCGCGCCGGTGCGCTGCGCGACGCCGGGCACCGACGTGGTCTGTGCGTGGTAGCCGTTGTGCTCGCCGAGATCGACGATCCAGTCCGCGAGGACGCCACCGCCCTCGCCGCCCATGGCGAGAATGGCGATCTTGATCGGTTGTGCTTTCATCGTGTTATTCCCGGAATCAGAATGCGTAGCGCGCTCGGCGTTGAGCGGCGCGGCGCTGCAACCAGCCGATCACCGTGCTGCGTACGCGCTGCTTCAGCTTGTCCATTCGAGTAGGATTGCTGATGATCTGCGCGCGATAGAACGACGGACAGAGCACAGCCGCATGCGAGACTTCGCCGCACAGGCCGCAGCCCACGCAGCTCTCCAACACGCTCGCCACCGGGTCGATACGCAATGGGTCGGGGTTGGGCTTGATCGACAGCGACGGGCAGCCGGAGAGACGGATGCACGAATGATCGCCCGTGCATGTGTCGGAATCGACGCCGAACCGCTCGCGCACCACGCGCTCACCAGCCGCAATCGCCTTGCGCTGCTTCGGCTTCTCGCGTCGCTGCTTGTTCAGCATGCACTCGCTTTGCGCGATCAGCACTTTCGGACCCTTCGTGGCCGTCGTCAGCGCTTCCTTGAGCGTCGCTTTCATGGCCTTCAAATCATAGGTGCGCCGCACCGTCCTGACCCATTTCACGCCCACGCCGCGCACGGCCTCTTCGATTTCGTGGCCCGTGCTGCGCGTCGGGTTGAGCGCTTTCGAAGAGAGAATGTCCTGCCCGCCCGTTGCCGACGTATAGCTGTTATCGACCACGACCGTCAGGTTGTCGCTCTTGTTGAACACCGCGTTGGCGATGCCGCTCGTGAGGCCGTTGTGCCAGAACCCGCCATCGCCCATCACCGAGATCGCACGTTTTCCAGCCGGCGCGTTCAGCGCAGCCGCGCTCGCGCTGCCGAGCCCGTAGCCCATCGTCGTCGCGCCCAGGTTGAACGGCGGCAGGATCGAGAACAGATGGCAGCCGATATCGGCACTCACATGATGCGGCCCGATCTCGCGCTCCAGCAGCTTCATTGCCGTGAAGATCGGCCGTTCGGGACAGCCGGTGCAGAAGCCCGGCGGCCGCGCGTGCACGTGGTCATCGAGCGCGGGCAACGCATCGGCCGCAAGCGGCGACTCGACAGGCGCGGCCAGCACCGGAATCACCTTGCGCGGCGCCGGCTGCGGCGCAAGCACGCCGTAGCGCTCGAAGAACGCACGCAGGCCTTTCGTCACGGTCGCGGCGTTGTATTCGCCCGCGAGCGGCAACATGTCCTTGCCGTGCAACTCGGCCGTCACGCCGCGCTGGCGCAGGATGGCACTCGCGTTCTGCTCGACGAAGTTCGGCTGCCCTTCCTCGATCACGAGCACCGCGCGCTTGCCCGCACAGAAGCGCTCCCATTCGGAATCGATGAGCGGGTACGCGACATTCATGACGTAAAGGGGAATCTGCGATTCGCCATAGACGTCGGCCAGGCCGAGCCGCTCCAGCGAGCGCAGTACCGTGTTGTAGCTGCCGCCCTGTACTGCGATGCCGATATCGCGCGTGCCGGGCGCGAAGAACTCGTTCAGTTGACGCGATTCGATGAACTTCACGGCGGCGGGCCAACGCTCGTGGATTTTTTCGCGCTCGTGCAGGAAGCTCGCGGGCGGCAGCACGATGCGATTCACGTCGCGAGCCGGGTTTTCGAGGGCGTCCTTGATCGTGAACGCCGAACGTCGGTTGTCCGAAGCGATGAACCGGCCATGCACGTGGCATGCGCGGATGCGCAATTGCAGCATGACTGGCGTGCTGCTCGCCTCGGAGAGATCGAAGCCGTCCTTGACGGCCTGCACGATGCACGGCAGATTCGGGCGCGGATCGAGCAGCCAGATCTGCGATTTCATCGCGAAGGCGTGGCTGCGCTCCTGCATGATCGACGAGCCTTCACCATAGTCCTCGCCGACGATGATCAGCGCGCCCCCCGTCACACCGCCCGAAGCGAGATTGGCGAGCGCATCCGAGGCCACGTTGGTGCCCACCGTCGCCTTGAAGGTCACGGCGCCGCGCAGCGGGTAGTTGACCGAGGCGGCTAGCGACGCGGCCGCCGTGGCTTCGCTCGCGCTGTTCTCGAAGCGGATGCCGTGGTCGCCCAGAATGTCCTGGGCGTCGGCCAGCACGTCCATGAGGTGCGAAATGGGAGCGCCCTGATAGCCCGCCACGTAGGCCACACCCGATTCCAGCAGCGCCTTGGTCACCGCAAGAATGCCCTCGCCGCTGAATACCTCGCCCGCGCCCAGACGCAGCTTTTTCACTTCCTCGACAAACGACCGCTCTGCCATGACCGTCCTTTTACGTTGTCTTACCGTGGCGCACGACGCGTACTCGTCGCGCATCGATATCATTTTACTTTACATATAAACATTTCCATAATCATAGTTAACCCTGCGGATCGGCCTTCTTTCCCGGGACGCAACCGGATACCTCAGCCCGCGGCTGCGAGCGGTCCGGCCGGCGCGGTGTACTGCCCCCGCCAGTAGACGAGCGGGCGCGGCACAGACTCGTCACGCACCACGGCGCGCACGCGTCCGATCACGAGAAGGTGCCCGTGGCGCACGAGCAGTTCCTCCACCTCGCAATCGATGGCCACGACGCTATCCGCCAGCAGCGGCGCGCCGTTCGGCGTCATCTGCAGCCATTCGTCGTCGCCGTAGCGCGCCTCGCCCTGCTCGCCGCGAAAGCCCGTGAAGCGTTCGGCGATCGCGCGCTGCTCGGCGCGCAGCAGGTTCACGCCGAAGCGCCGCGTGCGCTCCAGTAGCCCCGCCGACGAACTGGTCGCCTTCAGCGACGCCACCACCATGGGCGGCTCGGCCGAGAACGACGATACGGAGGTGGCCGTGAAGCCGCTGCGTTCGTCGCCATCCGCAACGGTCACGACGCAGACTGCGCCCGCGAACCCGCGCATGGCCTGCACGAAGCGGCCGCTCAACGCCGCGGCGGCGTCCCTGTCCTCAGGCCGCACGGCGCGTCTCACGCGGGCTGCGCAGCCCGTGTGCCTCCAGGATAGGCAGCACCGTGTCCCGGAAGTACGGGAACTCCTTCACGTAGTCCACGAACGAGAGCGTCGTGCCCTTGAAGCCCACTTCGGCAAGCGAAATGAGGCCCGATGCGACCTGCTGCGGCGTGCCCACGAGCGGGAAGCCTCCATGCCCGGCAGCCATCCGGTCGCGGATCAGCGCGAGCAGGTCGTGCGGGAACGAATGCGCATTCGCGAACTGAAGTGCCACGAGGTTGTCGACCGCGCCCCAGTCCGCGTTGTCCTGGGCGAAATACTGGAGGTATTGGCGCGCCTCCTCCTCGGTCGGGCGGCAGACCACGTGCGAGAAGGTCAGGACGTTCACCGCCTTGTTCGCCGCGACGGCTTTCTGCTTCAGTTCGGCCACTTCCGTGCGCGAACGCTCGAGATCGATCGCGGGCGTGAACAGGAAATTCGCGTTGCCGATCGCGAAGTCGCGCCCCTCGCCCGAACCCGCCGCGTTCAGGATGGGCGGACGCTCGCCGTTCCACGGCCGGGGCAGCCCGTACACATTCTTCAACTGGAAGTTCTCGCCCGCCCAGTTGAACGGTCCTTCGTGGGTCCAGATTTTCTGCACCACGTCGAACCACTCCTGCGCGTACGCATAGCGCTTGTCGTGGCCCGCTGCGAGCGGCAGCCCAAGCGCCTCGTATTCCGGCCGGTTCCAGCCGGCCACGATGTTCAACCCGGCGCGGCCGGCGCCGATCTGGTCGAGCGTGGCGATCTGCTTGGCCACGACCACGGGATGGTTGGCCGCCGTGTGTATCGTCGCGAACACCGTGAGATTGCGCGTTTTCGCAAGCAGGCCCGCGGCCCACGTCATCGTCTCGAGCACCGCGCCGTGGAAGTCCGTCTCACCGCCGTAGCCGATCCAGCGCGCAATGGGCAGCATGAAATCGATGCCGGCCTCATCCAGCATGACGGCAAGCTTTTCGTTGTTCTCCCAGGAGTTGTCCCAGCGTTCGCCGATTTTCGTCACCGACATTCCGCCCGAGCAGTTCGTCGCGAACGTGCCGAGAATGAAATCCTTCGTGTTCAGAATTCGTCTCATGTCAATCCTGTCGCAGTAAAATTTGTCTACACGACGGGCCGCCTCGCGGCTGCCCTGCTCCCCCAACCAGTCGACGGCACAGGCCGCAACCGCGCGATTCCGCAATGACCGAAAAATCACGCAGAACCCCAAAACACACTGCCGCTGCCGAACATCGCTGGCACCTCGCCATGGACGACTTCGGCGTCGAGATCACCGACCTCGAATACGCCGTCATGCGGCTCGATCAATCATTTTCGCGCTGGCAGTCCGAATGCATGGCGGCCGTCACCGGCGTCACGCTAAGCGGACAAGAAAACGCGCTCGTGCACATCATCTACATGCACGAACGGCCCAAGACCATTCGCGATCTACTGCACATGACCAACCGGCAGGACGTAGCTAATATGCAGTACGAACTACGCAAACTGATAAAGGCCGGTCTTGTCGAGAAAAGCGGAACGGCACGCACCGGGGTGTACTACACGACGACAAAGGAAGGCGCGCGCGTGTGCGAACAATACGCAGAGCTACGCAGCGCGGTGCTGCTCAAGATGGCCGAGGCCGCGTCAGGCATCAAGTCCGCTGCTGCCGCCGCCACCGCGTGCCTCGAGCAGATGGAGCGCGTCTATGAATCCGCCACGCGAGAGGTCACGACCTTCCATCGGCGGCGCTAGTTCAACGCCACGCCGCGATACAGTCCATCTGGCACGCCATCGCATCCTGATTCAAACCCTTTAGATCGGTTTTCACATTGAATCTTTATTTGATCGAATCGTAGAGCAGCCGATTTTTGGCCGCAACCGATTTCGGCTCAGGGAAAACACCATGCCGTCATGGCGCCTCAGGAGGGGTTCGTAGCCTGGGTGCGAGCGCTGTTGGTCGCGGTTGCGGCGGCAGGAGGGCTGGCAGTCGTGCGGGCAAGCCAGGGGGCGAGATGGGTTGGCACGCACAGCAGCAACACCCGTGGCGTGCCGTCCCGGGTTTTCCAGGCGCCTTGATACGCGCCGCGACTTAGTTAGAGACGGTTTCATAAAGACGGCTGAACACGCTGAAGAGTGTTCCAGCAGGTCAAGCAACAGCCGAGTTTGAGGAACGCTTCGTGGATGTCAGCGCGACGTTCGAAGCGAATACCTAGACGACGGAAATGATGCAACCAGGCGTGTGTTCGCTCGACAACCCAACGGACTAGTACGACTGTGTTAACAAATTATTCGGTTTCGCGGCCGCAGCACGGGCACCGCTCAAGGCGGGAAAGTAGCGCTGCCGCAAGCTCCAATCGCAAAGTCGTAATGGAATCTGGCACGTGTCGCTGCTTACGCAGGGGCGCCCCGGGGCCGGAAGCCTTCGGGTAAGGAAGACACTTCGCGAGGTAACCGATGGGCTGGAGTTTTTTTTTGAACCACCAGGCGTTCAGTGACAAGAAAGCCATAAGCCGCTATGCACAGCGTCGCGTGGTGATGAAAGCCGCGCCAGCTGCGTCCCTCGAAATGCCCCAGGCCGAGCTCCTGCTTGAGTTCTTGATAATCGCGCTCAATGCGCCAGCGCAGTTTTGCCAGTCTCACGAGTTCCTTGATCGGCGTGTCAGCCGGCAACGTGCTGAGGAAGTATCTGGTCGGCTCGAGCTCTTCCTTGGGCCACTCGACGAGCAACCATTGCTCTTCGCAGGCCTCGCCTGTCCGCGCTGCGCGGGAAGCACAGCG
>NZ_DATJWR010000480.1:0-3702 GCF_035501035.1 Paraburkholderia sp. | reverse complement strand
CGCGGCGGCCGCCGTATTCGGCGCGACGCAGCTTGGCCTCGGGGCGTTCGCGAGCGCCGTGGTCGGCTGGTTCCCGGGCGTCTCGCCGTTGGGCATGGGCGTGACGATCGGCGTGTGCGGCGTGCTCACGTGGGCCGGGCGCGCGATCGTCGTGAAGTGGCACGGCACGCCGGCGCCGGGCACGGCGCAAACGGCAGCACCGTGAGCGCAACGTATCGCTGAACGAAAATGGGACGCCGAAGCGTCCCATGTTTTTCACCGCGCTTTTTCACCGCGCGAATGAGCCGGCGGCTTCAGTCGCGCGCCGTGGACGACGCCCCGTGGCTCAGCCAGTCGAGCACGGCCGATGCGTCGTCGTCGGCGTGCTCGCGCGCCTGCGCGACCGCGTCGCTCATTTCCGCGTCGGGCGAAGCGCGGCGAATCGCGACGCCCACCGCCAGGATATCGATCATCAGCAGATGCAGAATGCGCGAGATCATCGAAAGCTGCGACTCGCGCATCTCGATGTGATCGGTTTCGAGCGCAACGGTCGCGCGCTTGGCGAGCGGCGTGTTGCTCGAAGTGATCGCGATCACCTTGGCGCCCGCCTGCATCGCGACGTCGAGCACGCGCAGCAGTTCCGGCGCGCGGCCCGACTTCGAGACGGCCACGATCACGTCGCCCTTGCCGAGCAGCGCCGCGGAGGCGGCCTGCATGTACAGGTCGCCGTAGGCGATGGTCGGGATGCCGAAGCGGAAGAACTTGTAGTGCGCGTCCTGCGCGACGATGTGCGAGTTGCCGAGCCCGTAGAACTCGATGCGCCGCGCGCCGTTGAGCAGCGTGATGGCGTTTTCGACGTGCTCGAAATTCAGGTGCTCACGCAGCTGCAGGATGGCGGACACGGTGTTGTCGAGCACCTTCGCGCCGAAGTCGGTGGCGGTGTCGCCGAGATGCACCTGGCTGTGGCTCACCGGAATCGTGCCCGTCAGGCCCGTGGCGAGCTTGAGCTTGAAGTCCGAGAGGCCCTGGCAGCCGAGCGAGCGGCAAAAGCGGATGACCGTGGGCTGGCTCACGTCGGCCTTGCGCGCGATGTCGACGATCGGATCGTTGATGATCGAGCGCGGATGGTTCAGCGCGAGGTCGGCCACGCGGCGCTCGGCCGGCGTGAGCGCGTCGCGCATCTGGCGGATGCGCTCGAACACCGCCGACGAGCCGCCGCCCGCGCGATTCGAAAGCTGCTCCGCGAGAATCGCCGAAACGCCGAGGAACGCCGGGTACTCGGCCGTGATGACATAGGTCGGCACGTTCGCGAGATAGGTATCGAAGCGGCCCTTCGCCTCGAAGCGCTGGCGGAACGACGAGCGCGTGAAGAGTTCGCCTAAGCGCGGCACGACGCCGCCGCCGATATAGATGCCGCCGAGCGAGCCGAGCGTCATCGCGATATTGCCCGCGAAGCTGCCGAGAATGCCGCAGAAGCATTCGACGGTCTCGACCGCAAGCGGCTCGTCCTCATGCGCGCGCTTCACGACTTCGGCGGTGTCGAGGTTCGGCGGCAAGCGCTTCTTGTCGCGCGCGGCGAGCGCGCGGTAGATCAACTCGAGGCCGGGTCCCGCGCACACGCGCTCGAACGAGACGTGCGGCCACTTCTTGCGCGCGAACTGCAGCACGATGTCTTCGCGTTCGTCCTGCGGCGAGAAGCTCGCATGGCCGCCTTCGCTGCCGAGCGCGATCCAGCGGTCGTCGGCGGGAATGAGGCCCGAGACGCCCAGGCCCGTGCCCGGACCGAGCAGGCCGATCACGCTGTTCTGGCGGCGCTGGCCGCCGCCCACCTGGACGCGCTGCGAGTCGGTGAGGCCGGGCAGCGCCATGGCGAGCGCGGTGAAGTCGTTCACGACGAGCAGCGTGTCGAAGCCTAGCGCGCGGCGCGTGGCTTCGATCGAGAAGGTCCAGTCATGATTGGTCATGCGCACCTGGTCGCCGTCGACCGGATTCGCAATCGCGATCGCCGCGTGATTCACGCGGCCGATCTTCGTGTCCTTCAGGTACTGCTGGATCACCTCCGCCACGCCCGGATACTGCGCGCACGGATACACGCGCACCTGGCCGATTTCGCCTGGCGCCGTTTCCAGCGCGAAGCGCGCGTTGGTTCCGCCGATGTCGGCGAGCAGCCTCGGTCCGTCGGCGTGCTGGCCCGCGCCAGGGGCGGTTTTGTTAGGCACACCAGTAGACATCGAGTCTCACTCCCTTGTCGTTCGCCAGCTTCGAGATGGCGTTGTTTTGTTCGGCCGCGGCGGCCTGTTGCAGGACTTCGAGCTTGCGCTGGCCGGCGATCAGCAGGAACAGGCGATCGACCTGGCGCAGCGCCTGCATGGACCACGAAACGCGCGCATGGGGCGCGGCCTGCGGATGCACGGCCACGAACGGGCGTGCGGTCGTGATCGCCTCGTGCCATTCGGGGGCGTCGGCGAAGATCGAGGCCGTGTGGCCGTCCTCACCCATGCCGAGCACGGCGACGTTCGGCAGCTTGCGGGCCGGGTCGGCGTTGAGCGCGGCGACGTGCGCGTCGAGATCCTGCGTGACATCCACGAGCGGCAGGAAGCGCGCGTTGGCCGCTTCGTGCTGCAGCAGCGTCTCGTGCACGAGGCGCGCGTTGCTCGCGGAGTCGGTTTGCGGCACCCAGCGGTCGTCGACGAGCGTGACGTCGATGTGCGCCCAGTCGAAGCGGTGCGTCGAAAGGGCTTCGAGGAAGGGTCGCGGGCTCGTCCCGCCCGAGACGGCGAGCGTTGCACGGCGCGCACCGCTGCCCGGTGCGGCTTGCCGAGCGGCAAGCGACGCATGTAGCGCGTCGCCCACGGCTCGCGCCAGCGCGTCGGATTGGACGCGCGGGTCGTCGAATACGTGAAGCTCGATCACTTCTCCTCCATGCTGCTTTCTTGTAGGTCTGCGGGGTAGTTCATCTGTCGGTTCCGGCGTCGCGCAGGGTGCGCGCGACGTCCTGCAATCACATCGGTTCAGTTCTCTTCTTCGAGCCAGCAGGTGCCGTGCTGCGCCAGCATCGCGCTCGAGGCCGCCGGGCCCCACGTGCCCGCCGCGTAAGGCTTGGGCGGGCGCGGCGTTGCGGCCCATTCGTTCAGGATCGGCTCGACCCACTTCCACGCCGCTTCCTGCTCGTCGCGGCGCACGAAGAGCGCGAGGCGCCCGTTGATCACGTCGAGCAGCAGGCGCTGATAAGCCTCCATCTGGCCTTCGCGGAAGAACCGGTCGAACGCGAGATCCAGATGCACGCTCGCGAGATTCATGCCTTCGCCGGGCTGCTTCGCGAGGCAGTAGAGGCGGATATTCTCGTTCGGCTGCAGGCGGATAACCAGCCGGTTCGCGCCCGGACGCAGCGCCGGCGCGCCGAGCGCCGAATGCGGCACCGGACGGAAGTTCACGACGATCTCGGCCACGCGGTCGGCAAGACGCTTGCCGGTGCGCAGGAAGAACGGCACGCCCGCCCAGCGCCAGTTTTCGATCTCCACCTTCAGTGCGACGAAGGTCTCGGTATGGCTTTCGGGCTTCACGCCATGTTCGGTGGCATAGGCCGGCACCGCCTGACCGCGGATCACGCCCGCATGGTACTGCCCGCGCACCGCGACCTTGCTGATATCGAGCGGGTCGATCGGTTTGAGCGCGCGCAGCACGCGAAGCTTCTCGTCGCGCACCGAATCCGAATCCATCGAA
>NZ_DATJWR010000479.1:0-4144 GCF_035501035.1 Paraburkholderia sp. | reverse complement strand
ATGAAGCGTTCACGCCCCCGGCCGATCCGGCCAGCCCCGATGCTCGCTGCATGCCTCGCCGCACTGGTATGCGCGTGCGCGCCGCTGCCCCAGGCGGCCGGCGCCAGCGAGACGGCCTCGGCCCACACGAACGCGAGCGGCACGCCTGCCGCGAGCGCGATGACCGAGACGCGCAACGTCGAGACACTCGTATTCGTGAGGCACGGCGAAAAGCCGCCCGAGGGACTCGGCCAGCTCGACTGCAAAGGCCTGAACCGCGCGCTCGCGCTGCCGGCCGTGATCGCGGCCAAGTACGGCAAGCCCGATGCCATCTACGCGCCCGACCCCGGCGAGCAAAAGGACGACGACGGCCATCCCTACTACTACGTGCGGCCGCTCGCGACTGTCGAGCCGACCGCGATCCAGTTCGGCATGCCGGTCCAGACGCCCTACGGTTACTCGCAGATCGACTCGCTGCAAGCCAAGCTAGTCGATCCGGCATGGCGCGGCCGCACGGTGCTCGTCGCCTGGGAGCATCGGGAGATCGAGGGGTTCGTGCGCCGCGTCGTTGCCGCGCATGGCGGCAACGCGAGCGACGTGCCGCGCTGGGAGAGCGCGGACTTCGACAGCATCTATGTGGTGCGCATCGACTGGAGTGGCGAGACCCCGCGCGCGCGCTTTTCGCGCGAGCGCGAAGGGCTGGACGGACGCGCCGACGACTGCCCCTGCGCGCAACTGCCTGCGGCTCAATAGCGCCGGGTAACGCCAGATGGCGCTCAGCTGCGATCGCGGCGACGGCGCGGCTGTTTCGTGCTTGTGAGTGCTGGTGAGTATTACGAAGCGAGTTCGTCGTCGAGCGCGAACAGCTTGCGCAGATGATGTGCGACACCGGCCTCGAAGTTATTCCCAATGCGCGGCACCGCTGGCAACCGCTTGATGAGATCGGGATTGGCGTTGTTCATCATGAACGGATGGCCCGCTGTTTCGAGCAGATCGATGTCGTTCATGTTGTCGCCGAACGCGATGCAACCCGCGGCATCCACGCCGAGCTGGTCGAGCACGACGCGC
This sequence comes from Paraburkholderia sp., assembly GCF_035501035.1. Classification (GTDB taxonomy): domain Bacteria; phylum Pseudomonadota; class Gammaproteobacteria; order Burkholderiales; family Burkholderiaceae; genus Paraburkholderia. The sequence continues at coordinate 3,097 of NZ_DATJWR010000479.1, read as the reverse complement.
AATGCGCGCCCCTTCGAAACGCCCGCGACCATCACCTCGAGGCAATCGGGCAGCGAGTAGGTGACATAGAGCGCGTCGCCGAACTCGCGCGCGAGATTGCCCGCGACGTACGCGAGATCCGCCGGATCGCCGATGTAGAGCGCCTTGGCAATGCCCGCGCCCGCGTAGGCGCGCAAATCGGCAACACGGTACTCGAAGCCCGAGTCCTGGTGATACGCGAGCAGCTCCGGTGCGTGGCGGTCGATGAGCCAGGCGTCGTCGGTATACAGGCTCACGATCACGCGGCCGTGCGCACCCACGGTGTCGGCCGCAACGAGACGCTCGACGACAGGTTCGGACAGATTGCTCGCGTGGATCAGCGAGTCGTCGGGCGCATGCACGCGTGCGCCGTTCGCCGTGATCAGATACGGCCGGATGCCGAGCACGTCGCGAATGCCGGCCACGTCGCAGTAGTGGCGGCCCGTCGCGATGACGAACGGCAGACCCTGCGCGTCGAGCGTACCCAGCGTGGCGACCGTGAACGGATCGACCTGGTGGTCGCTGTTGAGCAGCGTTCCATCGAGATCGGTTGCAATGACCTTGTACATGGTGATCAGACCGCTAGCGGGAAACCGCTAATCGTAGCATTTGCGACCCGGCAATGCGTTTGATCCACGTTCCGAGCGCGTTGCCGGCATTTCGCGCCACATTCGACCCCCGAAGCAAAACATGAGGCCCGTCTTATGGCCCCGTCATGGCAGCCCTGCCGGACTCGCCTTCCGTACTGCCTTTTGTCGCTTTCCGCTTTCCGCCTTCCACCTTCCGGCCGATCAGCCCTGCTCCGCGGTGCCTGCCTGCCGCCCGGCTTCTTGCTGCGCGAGCCGCAACGCGCCGCTGGTGGAATCGTCGAGCGGGGCGCGCAAGCGATCGCGTACCGGCTGCGGCACCCATTCGCGCAGCGGCTGCCCGAGGCCGCCCGACAACGCTGCCGGCAAGCTGGCCGAAGGATCGAGCGCCGCGATGAGCTTCGCAATCTCCACTCCGGCGTCGGCCAGCAGCTTTGCGACGAATGGGTGCTCGCGATGCGCGAGGACGACCGGGGCGAGGCTCGCGTAAGCGGTCTGGTTGGCCGTGCACAGCCAAACGATGAGGCTGTCGCGATCGATCGCGCGTACATGCGCCAGCAGGGCCCGCGCCAGGTCGTCCATGACCACGCGGCCATCAAGCGCCTGCTGTGCCCACACGATTGCGCGCAGGCCGAACCACGCGCCGCTCGCTTCGTCGCCCGAAGGAAAGCCGAAGCCGCCAGCAATGCGGCACTGGCCGTCGGCCCCCAACGCAGCAGCAATGCTGCCGGTGCCGAGCGCGACCACCACGCCCGGTGCGCCGCCATGTGCGCCCAGCAGCGTCGTGTAAGCGTCGCTCTCCACTGCGAGGCCGGCGACTGGCGGCGCGGCCGCGCGAAACGCCGCGAGCCATTCGGGATTGTTCACGCCAGCAAGCCCGCAACCGAGCACGCATTGCGACCACTCGAACGCCAGGCCCGCTTGCGTGAACGCAACGCGGCAACCCTCCTCGATTGACTGCCAGGCGCGCTCGATGCCGAGCCCGAGCCCCGACGGCCCCGCCACCGCTCTCGCAAGTTCGACGCCGTTCGTGTCACCAAGCGCGACGCGGGTGCCCGTGCCGCCGCCGTCAACGCCAATCAACCAGGAATATTTCTGCATGATGTTCGCCGCGCCTCGCGCGCCTGTGGGTCGTGTTCAATCGTCGAAAAACGAGTCGTGCCGGAGAGACTAACGGCTTCATTGCGTGAGCACAATCGGCCGTCTGGCCAGGGTGGCGGCGCGGTGCCGATCCGCTATGCTTGCGTGGCCTGAATGACGTCTCGCAAGGAGAGCTCACCGTGACACACCGCTGCAACTGGGTATCGGCCAGTGCGTCGCCGCAATATGTGCAATACCACGACGAAGAGTGGGGCGTGCCTTCGCGGGACGACCAGCATCTGTTCGAAATGCTCGTGCTCGAAGGCGCGCAGGCCGGGCTGTCGTGGTCCACGATACTCAACAAGCGCGAGGGCTATCGTCGCGCGTTCGCCGGCTTCGACATCGCCAAGGTCGCGCGCTTCACACCGAAGCACGTCGAAAAGCTCATGGAGGACGCATCGATCGTACGCAACCGCGCCAAGATCGAGGCCGCCATCGCCAACGCCCGCGCGGTGCAGCAAATCCAGGCCGAGCACGGGTCGCTCGCGAAGTTCGTCTGGTCGTTCGTGAACGATGCGCCCATCCAGAACGATTGGGCCTCCTATCGCAATGCGCCGGCCTCCACGGAAGTTTCGGACGCGCTCAGCAAGGCGCTCAAAAAGTACGGCTGCAAATTCGTTGGCACGACGATCTGTTATGCGTTCATGCAGGCGGTGGGCATGGTGAACGACCACGAGCGTGACTGCATGTGCCGCGCCGCCTGCGCGGCGCTCGGCAAAAAGCGCCGCACCTGAAGTGCCTCGGCTGTCTGCGAGAACGCCCGCGACTGCATGCGAGCTGGTAGAGGTGGTGCGCAGTTGCGGCGTTTGTGCAACAGCGTGGCCGTGAGGCGCGCTCGATTCGGGAAAGTCCCAAGCCTTTGTCCCCATCCTTCGCAAACCCCTGCCCAGCAAGGCTTTGCGCAGGGCGCAAGTCCATTCGCGAGCTACGGGCCGCGGCGTTATCGCATCGCTATGGTGTGCCGCCCCACGTTTGTCTTCTGGCGTGCCGTTATAACGGGAAGTGAGTGCAGGCGCGTCAGGGGAACGCGTGGAAATGCCGGCTGGAAGACCGGCGGCGCCGCATTCGAAGGGAACTAACCGCTGTGCCCGCGCAGTCGGGCGACAGGGGGCTGAGATGAAAAACGTCCACTTCCTGACTCATCAGGAGATCTTCGACCGCGCGGTGGCCCATCTTTTTGGCCAGGGGCGCGCGGCACTCCTTCCGGGCGGTGGCGGCGCCTACCGCGGCGGCGCCTGTGGCGGCGGTCACGGCAGCGCACACAGCTATGGCGGCTGCCCGGTTGGCAGCTTCATCCGGCCGCGTGACTACATGAGCGCCATGGAAGGCATCCCCGTGCGCTACCTCGGCCG
>NZ_DATJWR010000478.1:0-6608 GCF_035501035.1 Paraburkholderia sp. | reverse complement strand
GCGCCAGGACGTGGCGCTCGACCTGCTGTTCTATCCGACGCAGCAGATCCAGGTGAAGGTGGAATATCGCCACGACTGGGCGACGCAGCGTGTGTTCCTGCACGACGACGGTTCGTACGGCAAGAGCAACGACCTGCTGGGTGCGCAGTTCATCTACTCGTTCTGATGAGGTTGGGGCGGGCGGCGGCTTGCAGGGTTTCGGCGCTGCAAGCGCGCCGCCGCGCTTAGCCCTTGGCGTGCAGCTTCTTGATCATCGTTTCGGCAAACGACGCGAAACGCTGGACGACCTGGCGCGGCTTCATGTTGCGCGAGTAGGCAATGCCTAGCGTGGTGGCGGCCACATTATCCTTGAAGCGCTTGACGACGAAGTCTTCGCCGTCAACCGTCTGGGTCGACTTCAAGGGAAAGTTCAGGATGCTGTAGCCGAGGCCATTCGCTACCATGCCGCGCACGACTTCGGGCTGTGACGACTTGAATGCCGGCACGGGCCGCTCGCCAAGCGCGTCGAACAGCGAAGAAAAATACTCGCGGCTGTGCGGCAGGTCCAGCATCACATACGGCTGCCCCACGAGGTTCGCCAGCGTGACCGAGCGATGCTGCGCGAGCGGATGATTCTTCGGCAGGATCACATACGGCGGCAAACGCACCAGCGGACTGAACGCGATATCCGCCGTGAGATCGATGTCATAGGTGAGCGCGAGATCCAGCGAGCCGTCGTGCAGCCCCGTGAACAGGTCTTCCTGATGGGCTTCCGTCGTCCTGAAGCCAATGCCCGCGTGTTCTGCGAGAAAGCGGCTGATGAGCCCCGACAGCAGCGGCGGCGCCAGCGACACCAGGCAGCCGAGCGCGATAGTGCCCGACATGCCGGTATCCATGCCGCGTGCGGTGGCCTGCAGTTCCTCGGCGTTCTTCAGCAGATCGCGGGTCTTGCCGAGAATCTCGCGCCCGGCCTGCGTGAGCGACAGGCCCGACGCATGATGGCGAATGAACAATTGCACACCAAGCGAATCTTCCAGCTCGGCGATCGCCGTGGAAATCGAGGGCTGCGAGATGTGCATCAGCTTCGCTGCCGAAGTGAACGACAACACTTCGGCCGTCGTGACGAAATAGCGAAGCTGACGCAGCGAGTAATTCAGTCGGAGGCTTTCCATTTCACACGCATCGCATGGAGAAACAGCACGCCGGCACGCGAACGGATCGTTCGGCCGGAAAGCACGAGCATAGCAAATTGCAGCGCGATGTAGAACGCGCCAGTGGTGACGTTCGTGCATGCAGCACGATGCCACGCATTGTTCAGCTTGCCGACGGTGGATGAGCAGGAAAATTGATGTATCGGAATCCTTATCGATGGCACTGATCAGCTTCTCCAGCTGATGACGGGGCAGGTCACGCGCTAAGGCGTGGCCGTTTGCACTGCGGTCTTGTCGATGCGCCTATACAGCAACATGCGCCGCACAGCGCCGTATTCAAAATGGGGGCGCCGTGCAAACACCCGTCACTCGACCCAGATATTCTCGATCGACTTAAGGGCGCCCAATACGATCGAGCGATTCAGCGCCACAGCGAGCGTGCCATCGCGTTCCGCGTAGGCTTCGCACAGCCGCTGGTGATCCGCGCACGAGCGTTGCATGCGCCCCGGCAACGACGTGCTCAGATGACGCATGCGATTGGTGCGCATGCGCATGGAATCGAGCACTTCCTTGATGATTGCATTGCCGCTCACGCGCAGTTCCTCGTCGCGAAACGCCACGTTGGCCCAGAAGTAAGCATCGACATCGCCCTGCCCGGCAGCGCGGGCGAGCGCTTCATGAGCCCGCCAAAGCGACTCGATGTCTTCGTCCGTCGCGTGCTCGACGATCGCGAGCGACACCTGTCCATAAAGCAGCGCGCGCAGATGATAGATTTCGCGCACGTCCTTCAGGCTCATCGCAGCAACACGCGGCCGCCGACGCGGCGACCAGTCGACCATGCGCTCGCGATGCAGCACGAACAGCGCCTCGCGCACCGGCGTGCGGCTCACGTTGAAGCGCCTCGCAAGCTCGACCGAATTGAGGTCGTCGCCGGGCACCAGGCGGCCCTCGATGATGCCGCGTGCAACCCAATCCACGATTTCGTCGACCCGCGAGTTCTCGCTGCCGGCTTCCGCGATGTCGTCGGCTTCGGCCAGCATGGCGTCTGTTTCCTTCATTCCCGCTTCCTTCGAGGTGTTCATGTGGCGCTCCGCGCGCCGCCGCGCCGATTCTACCAGGCGCCCGTCACAGGATCTCCCCAGCCGCCCTTCGGCGCACTGAGTGTATACACTTAGCCAAGTAAACCTTGCTAAACGCGATTGATAGAGAATAAACTGCTGTAAGTGTCGACACTACAAGAAAAGGACGTACCCAATACTCTCAGGAGACTTCCATGTATATGGAAAAAGAGGTCGCCATGGCGGGTGCAGTCGAGGCGGGCGTTTCCGCCCGCCTCGACCGTCTTCCGCCGACACGCTACTTCCGTGGCCTCGTCGCGCGGATCGCCATTGGCGGCTGGTTCGAGTTTTACGAGATGTTCATGGCCGCCTACATTTCCCTCGGCCTGATCCACAGCGGGCTCTATCGCGCCACCACGGCGAGCATGTTCGACGTGAACGGCTTCGCGAGCTTCCTCGGTTCGTTCTTTGCAGGCATGTTCGTCGGCACGGTCGCGCTGGGTGGATTCACGGACCGGCTGGGCCGGCGCGCCGTCTTTACGGCCGCCATGATCATCTATTCGGTCGCGACGCTTGCGGCGGCCTTTCAAACTTCGCCGGTCGGCATGGATGCCTGGCGCTTCGTGGCCGGCCTCGGCATCGGCGTGCAACTCATCACTGTCGACACCTACATCTCGGAGCTCACGCCCAGCCACACGCGCGGCCGCTATTCGGCTTTCAGCATTCTCGTGATCCTCACTTCGGTCCCGACGGTGGCGGTGCTGTCGTATCTGCTGGTGCCTCATGCGTTCCTCGGCCTCGAAGGCTGGCGCTGGGTGATGATCATCGGCTCGGCCGGCGCCGTGCTGATCTGGTTCATGCGGCGCGGGCTGCCCGAATCGCCGCGCTGGCTGGAGAGCAAGGGCCGGCATGCCGAAGCGCGCGCGATCGTCGACGACATCGAGCGGCGCGTGGTGGCCGAGACGGGCCAGGCGCTCGCCGCGCCAGCGCCCAGCACGCTGCGCACCTCCGAAGAAGGCTCCGGGTCATGGAGCGAGATGTGGAAAGGCCGCTACCTGCCGCGTACGGTCATGCTCTCGTGCTTCAACTTCTTCCAGACTTTCGGCGTGTACGGCTTCGGCGCCTGGGTGCCCGTGCTGCTGTTCACGAAGGGCATCACGCTCACGCATTCGCTGCTCTACACGATGGTCATCGCGTTCACCACGCCGCTCGGCGCCATCGGCGCGATGTATTTCGCCGAGCGCGTGCAGCGCAAGTGGCAACTGGTGGGCTGCGCCGCCGTCGTAGCCGTGGCGGGCGTGCTGTTCGGCATGGCGCGCGAGCCCGTTGCCATTCTGCTGTGCGGCGCAGCCGTGACGATCGCCAACAACTGGCTGATCGGCATCTTCCATACGTATCAGGCCGAGCTGTACCCCACGCGCATCCGCGCGCGGGCCGTCGGCTTCGTCTTTAGCTGGAGCCGGCTGAGTTCGATCTTCGTCGGCTTCTGGGTGGCGGCGCTGCTCAAGCATTCGGGCGTGCCTGCCGTGTTCGTGCTGATTTCGTCAGCGATGTTGGTCATCGTCGTGATGGTGAGCGCCCTCGGGCCGCGCACCAACGGCGTCCGTTTAGAGGAGTTGTCTCAATGAGTTCCATTGCCGCCGCATTCGCGCACGGCCTCCACGCCCTCGCGCAGCGCCCGCTGCGCGCCGACGTGGCGCGCGAAGCGCAACGTTCGCTGATCAATGTGATCGGCACGTCGATCGGCGCGTCGCGCCACCCTGGCGTGGACGCCATTCTCGCGGCCGCGCAGGAGCTAGGCGTCGCGCAGCGCGCGCCGGTGCCGGGCCGCAAGGAGCGCGTGGACGTGCATTTCTCCGCGCTCGCCACGGGTTTCGCCGGCCATCTCGACGACTTCGACGACACCCATCTGGCCACCGTGATTCACCCGGCGGCTTCGATTCTCGCCGTCATCACGGCGCTCGCCCCCGAGACGAAACCCTCGGGCCGCGCAACGCTCATGGCCTTCGCGCTGGGCTGCGAAGCGCAGCTGCGCGTGGGCGTGTCGATTTCGCCGGAACACTATGACCGTGGCTGGCACATCACGGGCACCTGCGGCGTGATCGGTTGCGCGACGACTGCCGCCCTGCTGCTCGGGCTGAACGAAGCGCAGCTCGCGCAGGCCGTGGCGATCGCGGCCTCGATGTTCGTCGGCCAGCGCGAAGCGTTCGGCACGATGACGAAGCCCTATCACCCTGGCAAGGCCGCGTCGAACGGGATCGCCGCCGCGCGTCTTGCGCAGGCGGGTCAGCAGGCCGCCGCCGACATCTTCGAAGCGCAGGGCGGCTATTCGCATTCGATGTCCACGCGCGTCGACTTCGAGCAGATGAACGGTGCGTTCGGCGAGCGCTGGGAACTGCTCTTCAATACGTACAAGCCGTACCCGTGCGGCATCGTCGCGCATCCGGCCATCGACGCGGGCCTCGCCATCGCGCCGCGCATCGATGACATCGGCGAAATCGAATCGATCACGCTGCGCTGCCATCCGCTCGTGCCGGAGCTGATGGGCAACCCGCAGCCGAAGGACGGCCTGCAGGCGCGCTTCAGCGCGATTCACGGTGTGGCTGCGGCGCTGTGCGACAAGCGCGTGGGCCTCGCGCAGTACGAGGACGCCCGTGTGGTGCAGGACGACGTGCGCCGCGTGCGCGCGCTGACGACGCTCGCCCCCGACGCCGCGGTGAATCGCGACGAGGTGTTCATTCGCGCGACGCTCAAGGGTGGCGCGGTGGTCGAGCATCACGTCGAGCACGCGCGGGGCAGCCTCGCGCGCCCGCTCACCAACGACGAGCTGATGGAAAAGGTGCGTCTCCTGATCGACCCGATACTCGGTGAGGGATACGCCGCCCGCCTCGCCTCCGCCGTCGAATCGATCGACGCCGCCGCTTCGCTCGACACGCTGTTCGCGCTCTGCGCGCCGCAGGAGTAACTGAACCATGCACGAAACCGCTCAACATTCCGCCGTCTCCGACGCCCTGACCGCCCTCGCCCTCGGCCCACTCGGAGCGAGCGCGGCTGCCGCGCTCGAAAACGCCCGCGCGCGCCTGGCCGACGCACGCACACATGCGCGCGGCGATAGCGCCGTCGCGGCGCAACTCGCCGCGATGCTGCAATCGCAAGGCAGCTCTGCGAATGATCTACGCGTGCGCGCGTGGACACTCGGCGCAACGCTCGCCAGCGCCTCCCCTGCGACAGCCGATGTGCCGGTGCTCGCCACGGCCGTCACGATCGGCGAGGCAATCGGTGCTTCCGAGGCCGAGATGGCGCAGGCCGCGGCCGTAGGCATCGAGGCCGCCGCGCGCGTTCTCGCCGCCGTGGACAGCGCCGAATTCCGCGCGCGCTGGAACGTGGCGTCGGCAATCGGCGTGCTCGGCGCGGCGCTCGCTGCCGCGCGCCTCTACCGGCTCGATGCCGCGCGCGCGCGCCATGCACTAGGTGTGGCCGCCACGCAGGCCGCGGGCCTCGCGCACAACGTCTCGCACGCCATGGGCGCGCTCGAAACGGGCAAGGCGGCCGCCGATGCGATCGAAGCCGCGCTGATCGCAAAGCACGGCTTCACGAGCGCACCGGCCTCGATCGACGGACGGCGCGGGTTCGCCGCGCTGATGGCGTACCGCTTCGACGCGAATAGCATCGTCGAGGGCGTCGGCACGCGCTGGGTGTCGGTGGGCTAGATGCGCGGCGCGTGCGCGCTCCGGCTGCGGCTCGGCGTGATGCGCTTCACGCGCTCACGAGCCGTCGCCGGCCGGCACCTGGGCTTCGTCGATGTGATGGCGCTGCAGCGCCTGCGTGACGAAGCCCGAGTGAATCATCTGTTGTACGAAATTATTCAGGTAGTCCGCGGCTTGCTCGCCCCGGTGCTTCGGCACGCCCATCGCCTGCCGGATCACCATGAAACGCTGGTCGAGCAGGCGCAGGCCGCCTACTTTCGCGGCGTCGCGTTCGAGTTGCTGCTTCACACCGGCCGCCACGTCCAGATGCTGATCGAGAAACGTCTGCACCACGGCGGGCGAGGTAGGCGCGCGCACGATCATCGCGTGATGCAGTTCGCGAGACAGAAAGAGGTCGTAGGCGCTGCCCTTGCCCACCGCCACCGTCACGCCAGTGTCTTGGAGTAGCCCACGCGCGCCTGTAGCTGGACGATCCAGCGCGAGAGCCGGTCGTCACGTCGGTGCGCCGTGCGCATCGCCGATCGTGCGCCCAGAAACAGCAGGGTTCGCAGATAGTCGTTGCCCTGTCTGGTGATGCTCCCGAGCCGCTGCTTGCCGCCGCTGCTTTTCTGTTTGGGCACGATGCCGAGCCAGGCCGCCATCTGCCGGCCGTTTTTGAACTGGCGGGCATCAACCACCGTCGCCACCGCGGCCGATGCCGTTAGCCGGCCCAC
>NZ_DATJWR010000477.1:0-2770 GCF_035501035.1 Paraburkholderia sp. | reverse complement strand
GGCCACACCACGACGCTGCCCGTCAGCATCGAAGACATCGCGTATCACACCGCGTGCGTGGCGCGCGCGCAACCTAAGGCGCTGATCATCGCCGATCTGCCGTTCGGCACCTTCGGCACGCCCGAGGACGCCTTCGCGAATTCGGTGAAGCTCATGCGCGCCGGCGCGCAGATGGTGAAGCTCGAGGGCGGCGAATGGCTCGCGCCCACGGTGAAGATGCTGGTGGAGCGCGCCGTGCCCGTGTGCGCGCACATCGGGCTCACGCCGCAGTCGGTGCACGCGTTCGGCGGCTTCAAGGTACAGGGCAAGAGCGACGCGGCCGCCACGCAGTTGATTCGCGATGCGCTCGCGCTCCAGGACGCGGGCGCGCAGCTCGTCGTGATCGAGGCGGTGCCGGCGGCGCTCGGTGCGGAAGTCACGAAGCAGTTGCGCATTCCGACCATCGGCATCGGCGCGGGTGTGGACTGCTCGGGCCAGGTGCTCGTGCTGCACGACATGCTCGGCATTTTCCCCGGCAAACGGCCGCGCTTCGTGAAGGACTTCATGACGGGGCAGCCGGATATCGAATCGGCCGTGCGCGCATATGTGAAGGCCGTGAAGGACGGCACGTTCCCGGGACCGGAACACGTGTTCTGATCTGACTCGGCGATCCCGATCCGCCCAGCAGCATGAAAAAAGCGCGCTCCTTGCGGGGCGCGCTTTGCTTTTGGGCTCGGCTTTTATGCTCAGCTCACGCGATACGTTGCGACAGCGGCAACCGGATCGGTTTCATCGCTGCAGCCGTGCCGGCACCGCGCCGCGCAGCGCATTCGTCAACAGCAACGCTTCGGCGTTGAGCACGTCGTCGCGCGTGAGCACGCGCTCCTTCGCGCCGAACGTCGCGTCGTCGAGCAGCACGCCGCGCATCACGCCAGGCAGCACGCCCGAGGCGAGCGGCGGCGTCCACCATTGGCCGCCGAGCTTCACGAACACGTTCGTGCGTCCGCCTTCGGTCAGCTCGCCGCGCTCGTTGAAGAACAGCATGTCGAATGCGCCCTGCGCCTCGGCCTCGCGCCACCCGCGGTCGAATTCGGCGCGGCGCGTGGTCTTGCGCAGCAGCAACGCGTCGGCGGACGCGACCGGCGCGAAGCCGTGATCCGAAGCGAGCAGCACGCCCACGGTGTCGTGCGCGAGCGGCGCAAGCGGCGCGCTGGCAAGCGTTGCCGCCCCGCTCTTGCCAAGCGCAAGACGCAGACGGTGCGGCGTGTCTTCGTCGGCAAACGTGGCACAGGTTTGCGCGAGCCGCGCGCGCAATGCCTCGATGTCGCAGGCAAACCCAAACCACGCCGCGCTCGCGGCGAGCCGCGCGAGATGGCGCTCGACATGGCGTACACCCTGTGCGCGCGTCGCGTACATCGTCTCGAAGCATTCGATGGCCGGATCGGCATCGGTAAGAAAGCGGGCTTTCAAACGGCATTCCTCGTATTCGTCGGCGGCCACGCTGTCGAGCACGATGCCGGCGCCCACGCCCATCTCGCCGCGCCTCGTGGCGAACGCGCCCGCGTCGGCGGCCGGCGCTTCGAGCGTCAGCGTGCGGATTGCGACCGAGAGGCAGAAGTCGCCGCAAGCCTCGTCTTCGCCCGGCGGCTCGAGCCAGCCGATGGTGCCCGTGTAGAGCCCGCGCGGCGCGTGCTCTAGCGCATCGATGAGCTCCATCGTCCGGTGCTTGGGCGCGCCCGTGATCGAGCCGCAGGGAAAGAGCGCGCGCATGGCGTCGGCGAACGTCGTGCCCGCGCGCATCGTCGCTACGACCGTCGACGTCATCTGCCAGACCGAAGCATACGGCTCGACGCTGAAGAGCGCCGGCACGCGCACCGACCCCGTCTGCGCGACGCGCGACAGATCGTTGCGCAGCAGATCGACGATCATCACGTTCTCGGCGCGGTTCTTCGGATCGTTGGCGAGAAAATGCGCGGCGGCGGCGTCCTGCGCGGCGTCGGCCAAGCGTGCGGCCGTGCCCTTCATCGGTTTCGCGCGCAACGTTTGCCCGTGCTTCTCGACGAACAACTCCGGCGAGCACGAGAGCACCCAGCGGCCGTCCGGCAACGCGATCAGCGCGCCGTAACGCACGCGCTGACGCTCGCGCAGCCGCCGATAGAGCGCGAGCGGCGCGCCGAACGCTTCGAAACCGAGCCGGTACGTGTAGTTGATCTGATACGACTCGCCCGCGCGCAGCGCGTCCTGGACAGCCGCGATATCGCGCTCGAAACGCTCACGGCTCACGCCGATCGTCACGCCGGCAACGCCCGCCGGCGCGGGCGTGTCGCTGCCCTCCTGCGCGGCGAGCCACGCATCGGCCTCTTCGCGCGAGAGCTTTTCGCAGCGTTCGAACAATAAAAAACGCAGCGCGGCGTGGCCGTGCTGCGTTTCGCTGGATGACGAGGTATCGTGCTTCGCGAATTCGAGCGCGCGCCCGAACTCGTAGTCGCCGAGCACGAGCGCATGCAGTGCCGAACCCGTACCCGCGCGCCGCCCGGTATTCACCTGCGCGCACACCGCGTCGAGGTCCGCCGCGCGCTCGCACACGAACTCGCGCACGAACCCCGTATAGAGACGGCTCGTACGGCTTGCCGCCGTCGAGTCGCCGTCATCGAGCAGCGCGAAAACCGCGCCCTCAGGATTTACTGCCATTGCGTTGACTACCTGCTACTGCGTTGTGGCGCCGTAACGGCGCATCAGTCGAAGAAGCTCTTCACGCGGTCGAACCAGCTCTTGCTCTGCGGGCTGTGGC
>NZ_DATJWR010000476.1:0-14718 GCF_035501035.1 Paraburkholderia sp. | reverse complement strand
GGAATCTGACGATGGAAAACAAACCGCATGCGTTCTGGGCGGGTCTGTTCACGATAGGCTTGCTCGTCGTGATCGCGCTTACGGTCATCTTCTTTAGCGCGAGCCATGCGGAGCGCGTGCCGTACGACCTCATCTCGCGCTCGAACGTGAACGGCCTCTATCCGGACGCGGCAGTGCGTTATCGCGGTCTCGACGTCGGCAAGGTGCAGTCGATCAGGTTCGATGCCAACGCGCCAGGCCAGATCCGCATTCGCATCCTCGTCGACCAGAAGGCGCCGATGACGCGCTCCACGTTCGGCACGCTCGCGCTGCAAGGCGTGACGGGCATCGCCTTCGTGCAGCTCGACGACAACGGCATCGACCTCTCGCCGCTGCCTTCTTCCGCGCACCACGTCGCCGAGCTGCCGCTGCGGCCGGGCCTGCTCGACCAGCTCCAGCGGCGCGGCGACGCGCTCCTGCGCAAGCTCGACCGCATTGCCGGCGACGTCGACGCCATGCTCTCCGAAGACAACCGCAAGCAGATGATGGCGGCCGTGAACAGCCTGCAGCAGGCCGCGAGCAGTGTGAACGGGCTCGCCCAGCAGCTCGAGCCGACCACGAGCCGTCTGCCGGGCGCGGTGACCGAGTTGCAGCACACGCTGCAGTCGACGAACACGCTCATCACGAGCATGAATCGCCCCGACGGGCCGTTCCAGACCAACCTGAACAAGGCCGGCACGGCGGCGGCGCAGGCGGGCGCGGCGCTCACCTCGATCGACGCCTCGATCCAGGACCTCTCGGCGCGCGTGGGCTACGACACGCTGCCGCGCGTCGATTCGCTGACCGACGACGTGCGCTCGGCCATGCGCTCGGTGGACCGCGCGGCGGGCGCCTTCAACGCGAGCCCGCGCAGCGTGTTGTTCGGCGGCGTGCCGCAGCCCGCGCCGGGGCCGGGCGAGCCAGGCTTCGCGTGGCCTGCCACTGCGGCAGCGAAGTGAGCCGCGTGTGCCCGAGCACCCGTGGGCCGCGAGCTGGTCCTGGTCCGCTCGACGCATTCTGCGCACCGCACGCGCCGCTCGTACCGTTGGCACCGCTCGTACCGTTCGCATCAGAAGGAATCGAAATGTCACGCTCATCACGCCCGCCACGATCGATGCAACCCGCCGCGCCGACCGGCCGCGTCTGGCCTCGCCTCGCGTGGCTGGCCGCGCTTGCGTGCGGCACGCTCCTCGCCGCCTGCGCGGGCAATCCGACGGTGCTCACCGACATTCGCTACGACCTCGGGTCGCAAGCCGGCGGCAGCGAGCAGGCCGTGCCTGCCGCACCTGGTAGGAAGCCCGTGCTGAAGGTGCTGGCGGTCGTCGCGCCGCCGCCGCTCGACAACGACGGCATCCTTTACCGGATGGATGCCGACTCGCAGCGCACGGCGCGCTACGCGAACAGCCGCTGGACGATGTCGCCCGCACGGCTGCTCACGGAGCGCCTGCGCACGTCGCTCGGCGCACAGATGACCGTGCTCTCGGGCGCAGATTCCGTGCAGGCGCCCATGCTCAAGATCGAGCTGTACGAGTTCGAGCAGGTGTTCGAGAGCCCGACGCAAAGCGCGGGCGTGCTGGCCGCACGCGCGACGCTGATGCAGGGCGGCAGGGTGCTGGCGCAGCGCACGTTCGTCACGCGCGCTCCGGCAAGCACGCCGGACGCGGCGGGCGGCGTGCGTGCGCTGCAGGCGGCCAGCGACGATTTCGCGAAGCAACTGGGCGCATGGGTGAGCACGCAGACGCTCGCGGGCGCGACTTGATGGCCGTGCGCGTGCGCCGTGCGCCATGCGGCGGCGGGGCGCGGGAGGCAAGGGCAGGACAGCGGCATGATCGACGCGGGACGGTTCCGGCTGCGCGCCCCGCACGGCGGGCGGCGCGGCATGGACGGCGGTGAAGGCGAAGGCGGCAGCGGCGTTGGCGATCGCGGCGGCAAAGCCGGCGCGCGCAAGGCAGGCGAGCGCAAGGCAGACGAGGAACGCAACGCAATCGCCGGCGGCGAGGCGAACACGCCGGGCGCGGCGCATGCCGTTGCGCCCGCGCGCCCAGCCGGGGCACTGGCTGCCGAAAGCGAGCGATTGCCGCGCCGGTCCTCGACGCTGGCGCGTCAATCGCTCGCCCTCTACGCCGCGCTGATCGTCTACGGCTCGTGGTACCCGTTCTCCGGCTGGCGCTCGCTCGGCCTCAGCCCCTTCGCCTATCTCGGCGATCCGTTCCCGCGCTACTGGACCGTCTTCGACATCGTGACCAACGTGCTCGGCTACATGCCGTTCGGCGCGCTGATGGTGCTTGCGATGTGGCCGCGCTGGCGCGGGCTCGTGGCGGTGCTGCTCGCCACTGCCGCGGGCACGCTGCTCTCGGGCGTGATGGAGGCCGTGCAGACCTGGCTGCCTACGCGCGTGGCTTCCAATCTCGATCTCGCCTCGAACGCGCTCGGCGCACTGCTCGGCGCGGCGCTCGCGGCACCCGCCACCGGCGCGCTGCTCGAACGCGGATTCCTGCGGCGCCTGCGCTTTCGCTGGTTCGAGCGCGACGCGGCCGTGCTGATGGTGCTCGCGGCGCTCTGGCCGTTCGCGACGATGTACCCCGCGCCGCGCCTGTTCGGCATGGGCGACTGGCCGCGCGCACTGTGGCAGCGACTCGACGCCTCGATGCAGGACGCCGTGCTTGCCTGGACGCCCGCCGCGTGGCATCTGCGCTCGCTGTCCGAGGCGCTCGCCGCACGCCTGCCCGATAGCGGCTGGGAGGCGCTCGTCGCGACGCTCAACCTGTTCGGCGCGGCGGCTTTCGCCTCGCTCCCCATGCGCTCGCGCGCGCCGCGCGCGCGGCTCGTGCTGCTGCTCATTGCGACCACGCTCGTCGTCAAGGTGGGCGCCACCTTCCTGCAGTCGCAAAGCGGGCTTCTCTTCGACTGGGCGACCCCGGGGGCGCTCGCGGGGCTCGTCTGGGGCGCGCTCGCGGCGCTCCTCGCGCTGCGCCTGCCGCGCGCCGTGCGTGCCGCGGCGGCGACGCTCGCACTCGGCGTGGCACTCCTGCTCGTGAACCTGCTGCCCGTGAACCCGTACTTCGACGTCGTGCTGGCGGACTGGCGACAAGGTCGCTATCTGCACTTCAACGGCCTCGCGCGCTGGCTCGCGTGGACCTGGCCGTGGGCCGCGCTCGCGTGGACCGCGTTCTCGCTCGAACGGGCCTGGCTCGTGCGGCGCGCGCGTCGAGCCGCGCGCTCGTCATGACGGATGAGCGCACGCGTGTGCCGCCGGAGTGTTCGCGCTGCGCTCGCTATAATCGACCGAATCGCCGTGGCGGCCTGCTCGCGCGCAACGCAACCTCCGCGCGCCGGCCTGTGCGCCTCGAGCCGCGCCGCCCGCGCTCAGCAAGCCCGCCCTCATTGCACGACACTCACCGGTACCCCAAGCCATGACCGATTCGTTCTACAAGTACCACGTCTTTTTCTGCCTGAACCAGCGCGAGCCCGGTGCGGACCGGCCGAGCTGCGCGAACTGCAACGCGCAGGCCATGCAGGAGTACGCAAAAAAACGCGTGAAACAGCTCGGCCTCGCGGGCCCGGGCCAGGTGCGCATCAACAAGGCGGGCTGCCTCGACCGCTGCGAGGAAGGCCCGACCGTCGTCGTGTATCCGGAAGGCACCTGGTACACCTACGTCGACGAGAGCGATATCGACGAGATCGTCGTCTCGCATCTGCAGAACGGCCAGGTGGTCGAGCGCCTGAAAATCGACCGCTGATCGGCGAATAAAGCATGGCCAATAGAACACGGCCCCCAAGGACTGCCGCACGATGAACGCCCAGACACAAAAATTCCAGATCGACGGTCCCGTCGGCAAGATCGAATGCGCGCTCGACGTGCCCGAGCCCGGCACCACGCCGCGCGGTATCGCGCTCGTCGCGCATCCGCACCCGCTGTTCGGCGGCACGATGGACAACAAGGTCGCGCAAACGCTCGCACGCACGCTCGTGCAGCTCGGCTACACGACTTACCGCTCGAACTTTCGCGGCGTCGGCACGACCGGCGGCACGCACGACAACGGCATAGGCGAGCAGGACGACCTGCTCGCGCTGATCGCGCACATGCGCGCGCAACCGGGCCAGGCCGACGTGCCGCTCGTACTCGCAGGCTTTTCGTTCGGCACCTTCGTGCTCTCGCATGTCGCGAAGCGCTATCTCGAAGCGGGCGGCGAGATCGAGCGCATGGTGTTCGTCGGCACCGCGGCGAGCCGCTGGGAAGTCGCGCCCGTGCGCGAGGACACGCTCGTGATCCACGGCGAGCTGGACGACACCGTGCCTATTCTCTCGGTGTACGAATGGGCGCGGCCGCAGGAGCTGCCTGTCGTCGTGATTCCGGGGGCAGAACACTTCCTGCATCGCAAGCTGCATATCCTCAAGCGCATCATCGTCGAGGCGTGGCGCTGAGCGTCGTGCCGTCGTGTGATTCACGCGTTTCGGGGCCCGATGCAAGTGATCCGTCATCCTGCGTATGGCCCGCGAAATGCGTGAAAAATGCACGACAGGTAGGCGAAAACGTGTGGCATCGCGAAAAAACGCCTCGACGTGACGCGTATAATGGTCGCCATTTTTGTGGGTATCTAGCCGCGAGCGGCGCATACGCGGCAACGACATCCCGGCTCTTCCCGACCGTGCGCCACATGGCGCGCTACGTTCATCCCGCCCAAATTCCGCCCGACCCGAACCTATGCGTTTTCTCTCCTCCGGCCAGCCTTCTTATTTCGTTTCTCCTTCCGTCGTCCGCAATATCACCCTCGCAGCCCTGCTGCCCGCCACGCTCCTCGCGAGCGCGAGTGCGTTTGCGCAGGTCCCGCCGCCCGCGGTGAACGCCCGCTCGTGGGTGCTCGTCGACGCCACCGCGAACCAGGTGCTCGCCTCCGGCAACGCCGATGAGCGCGTCGAGCCCGCCTCGCTCACGAAGCTCATGACCGCGTACCTCGTATTCGAGGCGCTGCAGACGAAGAAGATCTCGATGGATCAGATCGTCACGCCGAGCGAAGCCGTGCGCCGCGTGAAGAACGACGAATCGCGCATGTTCATCGAGGCGAACAAGCCGGTGTCGGTGCACGATCTCGTGTACGGCATGATCGTGCAGTCGGGCAACGACGCGGCTATCGCGCTCGCCGAACTCGTGGGCGGCAGCGAGGCGAACTTCGTCAACATGATGAACGCCGAGGCGCAGAAGCTCGGCATGACGCACACGCATTTCGCCGACGTGAACGGCATGCCCGACCCGAATCACTACACGACGGCCGGCGACCTCGCCACGCTCTCCGCGCGCCTGATCCGCGACTTTCCCGAGTACTACGGCATCTTCTCGGTGAAGGAATTCAAGTACAACAACATCAAGCAGCCGAACCGCAACCGCCTGCTGTGGATCGACCCGACCGTCGACGGCCTGAAGACCGGCCACACCCAGGCCGCGGGTTACTGCCTGATCGCGTCGGCCAAGCGCCCGATGGCGGGCAGCAGCGACCGCCGTCTCGTCTCGGTGATGATGGGCGAGCAGAAGGAGCACGACCGCGTGCAGGACAGCATGAAGATGCTGAACTACGGCTATAGCGCCTACGACACCACGCGCATCTATCAGGCGAACCAGGCGGTGGCCACGCCGCACGTCTACAAGGGCACGCTCGACGCCGTGAAGGTCGGCGTGAAGAAGGACCAGTACGTGACGCTGCCCAAGGGCGCCGCCGACAAGGCCAAGCCGCAGATCGAGCTGACGAACCCGCTGATCGCGCCGATCGCCGAAGGCCAGCAGGTCGGCATGGCGAAGTTCGTGGGCGCGGACGGAAAGGTGCTCACGCAGTTCCCGATCGTCGCGCTCGAGCCGGTGCCGCAGGCGGGCATCGTGGGCCGCGTGTGGGATTCGCTCATGCTCATGGTCAACAAGAAGAAGTGATGAAGGCCGATCCTTCGGTCCCGGCGGCCGCCAGCGGCTCGGCTTCGGCAGCGGCTTCGGCGCAAGCTGCCGAGCCGCTCGTCTGGCTCAACGGCGCGCTCACGCCGCTTGGCGAAGCGCGCATTCCGGTGCTCGATCGCGGCTTCATCTTCGGCGACGGCATTTACGAGGTCGTGCCCGTGTATGCGCTCGCCGTGGGCGAGGCGCGCGTGCGCGTGCCGTTTCGCATCGCCCAGCATCTTGCGCGGCTCGCGCGCTCGCTCGAGAAAGTGGGCATTGCGAATCCGTTCGACGAAGCCGGCTGGCGCGCGCTCGTCGCGCGTTTGATCGAGGCGAACGAAGCGGCAGGCGCGCTCGCGGCCGATGCGCACGCCAACGTCTACATGCAGGTCACGCGCGGCGTCGCGCCGCGCGGCCACGCGTTTCCGGCGGCGGCGACGCCCACGGTGTTCGCGATGGTCAATCCGCTCAAGCTGCCAGGCGCGGCACAGCGCGAGCAGGGCGTGCGCTGTGTGACGGCCGTGGACACGCGCTGGCTCAACTGCGACATCAAGTCGACGTCGCTGCTCGGCAACGTGCTGATGGCGCAGCACGCGGCGGAGCACGATGCGTTCGAAACGATCCAGCTGCGCGATGGCTGGCTGACCGAGGCGTCATCGTCGAACGTTTGGGCCGTGAAGGATGGCGCGCTTTTCGCGCCGCCGCGCAGCAACCGGATTCTCGAAGGCATTCGCTACGGACTGCTCGAGGAACTGGCCGCGGAGTGCGGCATTCGCTTCGAGGCGCGCGAGATCGCCGAGGCCGAGTTGCGCGAGGCCGACGAGATACTCGTGACATCGGCGACCAAGGAAGTGCTGGCGGTCGTCGCGCTCGACGGCAAGACGGTGGGCAACGGCAAGCCGGGCCCGGTCTACGCCGCGCTCTATGCGGCTTACCAGCGCGCGAAGCAACGCGAGGCGCAGTTTCAGGCGCTGGGCGCGCCGGCTGCCCTGCTACAGGAAGTGGAGAAATGAAAGTGGCACAGACAGGAAACCCCGGTAGCCCCGAAGCGAAAGAATCGCTGATCGAATTCCCCTGCGATTTCCCCATCAAGGTGATGGGCAAGACGCACCCTGAATTCCAGGACACCATCGTGACGGTGCTGCGCGAATTCGACGGCGGCTTCGACGCCGCGACCATCGAGTCGCGCCCGTCGAGCGGTGGCAACTATATGGGCCTCACGGTCACCGTGCGCGCCACGAGCCAGGCGCATCTCGACGACATCTACCGCGCGCTCACCGGGCATCCGATGGTGAAGATCGTGCTGTGAACGCTCGCACGCGGCGCATTCAGCGCGCTGCGATCAAACGGATCGAACGGATCGAACGGATCGAACAGCAAGGGCCGCCATGTGCGGCCCTTGTCGCATCTGGTGTAAGTCACATGCCGCTCAAGGCATGTCGCCCATGCGTGCGCGTTGTGCGGCGGCGGCGGCCGTCATCAGCGGGCCGGCCTCGCAGGCGTCCTCGTAGAGCCGCCGAAAGCGCGCGACCTCGTCGAATACCCAGTCGCGGAACGCCTGCACGCGCTCGGTCTGCATGCGCTGCGGCGGGCAGATGAAGTAGTAGCGCCACGGGCTCGGTCCGTCGATGTCCTTGAAGAGGCGCACGAGGCGCCCAAGCGTGATCTCGTGCATGGCGAGCGAGCGGCGCACGAGTGCGATGCCCTGGCCGTCGATGGCCGCCTGCAGCAGGTTCGACGAGTCCTGGTAGAGCACGCCGCGCTTCGGTTCGGGCAGGTCCTGAAGGCCGGCTGCGTCGAACCACGGGCGCCAGAGTTCGTCGTCCGAGCGCAGGAGCGGGAGCCGCGCGAGTTGCTGCGGCTCGTCGGGCAGCCTGCCGCCGTTGAAATTGGGCGAGCAGGCGGGAAAGAAGATCTCGTCGAGCAGCAACTCGGCGTGCAGCCCCGGATAGTGACCGTAGCCGAAGCGAATGGCCACGTCGACATCGTCGCGCGCGAAGTCGGTCAGCGAATTCGTGGATTGCAGTTCCACGTCCCACTGCGGATGCGCCTCGATGAAGCGGCCGATGCGCGGCGTGACCCAGCGCGCCGCGAACGAAGACAGCATCGAGACGACGAGCCGCCGGTCGCGGTCGCCGGCGCGGATCTCCTGGGTGGCGTGCGCGAGCTGGCTGAGCGCGTCGCGCACCTGGGCGGCGTAGCGGCGCCCGGTGTCGGTCACGCGCACGCGCTTGCCTTCGCGCGCAAAGAGCGACACGCCCAGCTCGGCTTCGAGCGCGCGGATCTGGTGGCTCACGGCACCGTGCGTGACGAAGAGTTCGTCGGCCGCGCGCGAGAAGCTCTCGTGACGGGCGGCGGCCTCGAAGGCCTTGAGCGCGTTCAGCGCGGGGAGCTGGCGCAGATCCATATCGTATTTTTTCTCACATAGCCGTGAAAATTGATCGTTTTGCTCGATGCCTTGCGGTGTCTACGATTGTAGCCATCAGAGCAGGTCGTTCGGAGGCGAAAATGAGAGAAATTTCTTCGGATATCACGTTTGAAGTGGCAGCGGACCAAACCGCTTCGGTGCGCGTGACGCGCAGCACTCGGCTTGTCGTCAAGTGTGGCGTCGTCTGGGTCACGCGCAGCGACGACACCGCCGATTACTGGCTCGAACCCGGCCATACGCTGCGGCTGCGGCGCGGCGAGCGGCTGTGGATCGGCGCGGAGGGCAAGACGCCCGCCTGGGTGGCGTTCGCGGCGCCGACGCGCCTTGGCGAGCGCGTGATCGACTGGGCGGCGCGCATGGCGCAGCGTGCGGGCGTCCACGTGGGCGATGGGTGGCGGACGGTGTGAGCGCGTAGCAGGTTTTTCAGCAGCAACACGAGCGGGGGTGGGAGCGCAACCCACTCCAGTCGTTATCCGCAGCATGCCCGGCGCGCTTGTCCCGAATTCGGTAAACTTCGGAAATCATGTGCGCCACCCCGGTATCACCCCCGCAAATTCCCTCCGACCCCGGCTCGACCGAGGCCGCTTCCCACCCGGCAATCATCGAAGGCGAGCGTGTCATCGTGCGCTGGCGTGGCAACGAGGCGTATCAGACGAGCTTCGACGCCATGCGCGAGTTCACGGCCGCGCGCGACGCCGATACATCGGACGAAATCTGGCTCGTCGAGCATCCCCCCGTCTTCACGCTCGGCCAGGCCGGCAAGCCCGAGCACCTGCTCGTGGCCGACAGCGGCATTCCGCTCGTGCAGATCGACAGAGGCGGGCAGATCACGTATCACGGGCCGGGCCAGGTGGTGGCGTATCTGCTGCTCGATCTGCGGCGTCGCAAGCTGATGGTGCGCGAGCTCGTCACGCTCATCGAGGACGCCGTGATCGAAACGCTCGCGGCGTATAATCTCGCCGGTGAGCGCAAAGCGGGCGCGCCCGGCATTTACGTGCCAGAAGGGATATCCAGCAGGGCACCCGGCGCGAGCGCGGCGCACGCGGGCGCGAAAATCGCCGCCCTCGGGCTGAAGATCCGCAATGGCTGCAGCTATCACGGCGTGAGCCTGAACGTGTCGATGGATCTGAGCCCATTTCTCGCGATCAATCCGTGCGGCTATGCGGGCCTCGAAACCGTCGACATGGCGACGATGGGCGTAGAGGCGAGCTGGCGCGATGTGGCCGCCACGCTGGCGACACGGCTCGAAGCGAATCTCGCGGCGCATGGGAGTTCAACGCCTGGCGCAACTCTTTCGGTGGCCGAAGCGGCTGCCACAGACCCTTCAGCCGAAGCGGCTGCAGTGGACCCGGCCGCATCGGCGGCCTCGAGCGGGCAACCGCATCAATCGCAGGCCGGCGTTGCACCGGCGGCCTGACTGGATCGAACGAATGACTGACGTAATCGCGAACCCCGGCGCGGCCCCCAGCGCGAACCCCGCAGGCACTCCCGCCGCCGACGCCGTCCCCTACGACGCTACCGCGAAACAGAAGGCGCAGGCCAAGACCTCGCGCATTCCGATCAAGGTCATCCCCATCGAGAAGCTCAAGAAGCCCGAGTGGATCCGCGTGAAGGCGGCCACGGGCAACTCGCGCTTCTACGAGATCAAGAACATCCTGCGCGAGCACAACCTGCATACGGTGTGCGAGGAAGCGAGCTGCCCGAACATCGGCGAATGCTTCGGCAAGGGCACCGCGACGTTCATGATTATGGGCGACAAGTGCACGCGCCGCTGCCCGTTCTGCGACGTCGGCCACGGCCGCCCCGATCCGCTCGACCCGAATGAGCCCGCGAACCTCGCGCGCACGATCGGCGCGCTCAAGCTCAAGTACGTCGTGATCACGAGCGTGGACCGCGACGACCTGCGCGACGGCGGCGCCGGCCACTTCGTCGAGTGCATCCGCCAGGTGCGCGAGCAGTCTCCGGAAACCCGCATCGAGATCCTCACGCCGGACTTCCGCGGGCGTCTGGACCGCGCGCTGCAAATCCTCAACGCCGCGCCGCCCGACGTGATGAACCACAACCTCGAAACGGTGCCGCGCCTCTACAAGGAAGCGCGCCCGGGTTCCGACTACGCGCACTCGCTCAAGCTGCTCAAGGACTTCAAGGCGCTGCATCCCGAAGTCGCGACGAAGTCGGGCCTGATGGTGGGTCTTGGCGAAACCGAAGAGGAAATTCTTCAGGTGATGCGCGACCTGCGCGCGCACGACGTCGACATGCTGACGATCGGCCAGTACCTGCAGCCTTCGGAGCACCACCTGCCGGTACGCGCCTACGTGCATCCCGACACCTTCAAGATGTACGAGGAAGAGGCGTACAAGATGGGCTTCACGCACGCGGCAGTCGGCGCGATGGTGCGGTCGAGCTATCACGCCGATCTGCAGGCGCACGGGGCGGGAGTGGTTTGATCTCCTGAACGCCGTAGTGGTTCGCAGTCACGCAAGGCCCGCTGAAAAGCGGGCTTTTTTGCTCGAGCGGCGCCCGTTCGCCACAGGGCGTCCGTCCATCGCAAGACCATCCGGTCCGGCGCGAAAAGCAATGCTCCAGCAGCGTCATTAGCTAACGCGGATAAATTAGAACCAGGCGCCGCCAGACTCCATATAGTCGGAACCTTCTTTCATTCGAACGTCGTTCCGCTGGAGTCTCACGATGACCCTTCGCGCTAACCCCTCGCCGCGCGCCGCCAGTGTTACCAGTGCCGTCGGTTTTGCCGGCAACGCCCTCGAGCGTCGCCCTCGCGTGTTCGTCGCCGTTGCATTTGCCGCCGCCTGCCTCGCCGCTGCGTTCGGCGCCCCGCGCGCGCATGCCGAAACGCGCGAGGTCGTGATCGCGTATCAGGACATGGTGGTGCCGTGGCGCTATGCGCAGGCAACGGGCGAAGTCGAGAAGGCTACTGGCTACAAGATCACCTACCGCAAGCTCGCGAGCGGCGCCGACGTGATCCGGGCACTCGCCTCGGGCTCCGTGCAACTGGGTGAGGCGGGCTCGAGCCCGATCGCCGCGGGGCTTTCGCAGGGCGTGGACCTCTCGCTCTTCTGGATTCTCGACAACATCAACGACGCCGAGGCGCTCGTCGCGCGCGACGGCTCGGGCGTGACGAGCGTCGCGGGCCTGAAGGGCAAGACGATCGGTGTGCCGTATGTTTCGACCTCGCACTTTCACACCCTGGTCGCGCTGCAGAACGCGGGCGTGAATCCGGCCGACGTGAAGATCGTCAACCTGCGTCCGCCGGAGGTCGCGGCCGCCTGGCAGCGCGGCAACATCGACGCCACCTACATCTGGGACCCCGTGCTCGCCGAGGTGAAGAAGAACGGCAAGGTGCTGATCACGTCGGGGCAGGTGGCGAAGGCCACGGGCAAGGCGACCTTCGACGGCTTCGTGGTCGACCGGCGCTTCGCGAAAGACAACGGCGATTTCGTCGCGAAGTTCGTGAAGGTGCTGGCCGCAGCCGACGCCGATTACGGCGCGCACCGCACCGCGTGGAATGCGGCCTCGCCGCAGGTGCAGGCCGTGGCGAAGGAGTCGGGTGCGAATGCCGCCGATGTGCCCGCGAGCCTCGCGCTCTACGCCTTCCCGACGCCCGCCGAGCAGGCCTCGAAGACGTGGCTGGGTGGCGGCGCCCAGTCGGGCGCGGCGCAGTCGCTGCTCGCGACGGCGACGTTCCTCAAGGCGCAGGGCACGATCCAGAACGTGCTGCCCGACTACTCGGTGGGGATCGACCCGCAGTACGTGCAGCGCGCCGCTGCGCATTGAGCACTGGGCATTGAGCAGAGGGAGGCAGGCATGAGCGCGCTCGCGATCCGCGACCTCACCGTCGTCTACGAGGGCGCGCGTCGCGGCGCGCCGCCGAACGTGGCGCTCTCGAACGTGAATCTCGACGTGGCGAGCGGCGAGTTCGTGGTCGCGCTCGGCGCTTCCGGTTGCGGCAAGACCACGCTGCTCAACTGCATCGCGGGCTTCATCGAACCCGCGCAAGGTGAAGTGCGCGTGAACGGCGCGCGCGTGCGGGGTCCCGGCGCGGAGCGTGGCGTGGTGTTCCAGAAGCATGCGCTGCTGCCGTGGCTCGACGTTCAGGACAACGTAGCGCTCGGGCTGCGCTTTCGGCGCGTGCCGAAGGCCGAGCGCGAGCGTATCGCGCGTGAGCAGCTCGCGCTCGTCGGCCTCGAGGCACAGGCGCGCGAGCGTGTGTACGCGCTCTCGGGCGGCATGCAGCAGCGCGTAGGCATTGCGCGCGCGCTCGCCAGCGACCCGCAGTTACTCCTGATGGACGAGCCGATGGGCGCGCTCGACGCCATGACGCGCGAGTCGGTGCAGACGCTCGTGCTCGACGTCTGGGCGCGCACGCGCAAGACGGTGTTCTTCATCACGCACAGCGTGGAGGAGGCGCTCTTTCTCGCGACGCGCATCGTAGTCATGACGCCGGGCCCGGGCCGCATCGAACACGAGTACGAAGTGCCGTTCGCGCGGCAGTATCTCGCCACGCGCGACGCACGCGCGGTGAAGTCGTCGCCGGAATTCATCGCGTGGCGCGAGCGGCTCGTGGGCCTGCTGCACGCGGATGCTCAAGAAAGCGCAAGCGCGCATGAGGAGCAGGCATGAGCGTGCCGCACGAGTCGTTGAAGGAAATCGCGTTGAAGGCGCGCAAGGGCGAATCGCCTTCAGCGCGCGCGCCACAAACCGCTCGCTCGAAAGTCTGGCGCATGCCCGGCGAAGGCCCGAGCGCGGCACTGAGCGCCGCCTCGGTGGCGGGTCTCGCGCTGCTCTGGTGGCTCGCCACGCATTTGCACTGGCTGCCGCCGCTCTTTCTGCCTACGCCCGAAGCCGTCTGGCAAGCGTTCGTCGACGCCTCGCGAGGCCGCATCCAGGGCGGCTTGCCGCTCTCCGAGCATCTGCTCTGGAGCACGCTGCGCGTGTTCGGCGCGTTCGCGCTCGCCGCGATCACGGCGGTTCCCGTCGGCATCCTGATGGGCGTGTCGCGCGTCGCGCGCGGCCTGCTCGATCCGCCGCTCGAGTTCTACCGGCCGCTGCCGCCGCTCGCCTACCTGCCGCTCGTCGTGATCTGGTTCGGCATCGACGAGACCGCCAAGATCGTCGTGATCTGGCTCGCCTGCTTCGCGCCCATCGCGATGGCCGCGCGCGCCGGCGCGAAGCGCGCGAGCGTCGAGCAGATTCGCGCGGCCGCCTCGCTCGGGGGCGGCTTCGCGCAGATCGTGCGCTTCGTCGTGCTGCCCGCCGCGCTGCCGGAGATCCTCACGGGCCTGCGCATTGCCATCGGCTTTGGCTGGACCACGCTCGTGGCCGCCGAGATGGTCGCCGCCACGGCAGGCCTCGGGCAGATGGTGCTCAACGCGTCGAGCTTCCTGCGCACCGACGTCGTGGTCATGGGCATCGTGCTGATCGGGCTGATCGCCTGGGGCTTCGACCTGGGCATGCGCGCGCTCGAGAAGCGGCTCGTGCCGTGGAAGGGGCGCGGCTGATTTCGCTGTTCCTTACGGAAAGCCATACGCCCCTCGGGCGGATTTCCGGAAATCCATAAGGTCGCCCGCGCGCGACCACAAAAAATCCTTATAAATCAAGGGCGCGCCTGCGGGCGCGCGCTGGCATCGACCTTGCAAATAGATACGCGCGGCCAACCCCGGCCGCGACAAAAAAAGAATCAAGGAGACAGCCGATGTCCGATCCCATCTTCCGGTTTCGCTGATCCCCCGTTTCGACCTGTCGCGGCATGGCGCTCGAAAGTGCGCGGCCATTGGCTTAACTCATTCGCAGGAACCATCGTGAAGAAACCTCTCCACAAAGTCCTCTACGTCCAGGTGATCGTGGCGATCGTCATCGGCGTGATCCTCGGTCATTACTGGCCCGCCATCGGCATCGACATGAAGCCGCTCGGCGACGCCTTCATCAAGCTCATCAAGATGGTGATCGGGCCGATCATCTTCTGTACCGTCGTGACTGGCATTGCCGGCATGGAGGACATGAAGAAGGTGGGCCGCGTGGGCGGCAAGGCGCTGCTCTACTTCGAGATCGTCTCGACCTTCGCGCTGGTGCTCGGCCTCATCGCCACGCACGTGCTGAAGCCGGGTGCGGGCTTCAACGTCGACGTCCATTCGCTCGACGCCAAGGCCGTGGCCAGCTTCGCCGAAAAGGCGCATGGCCAGAGCAGCGTCGACTTCCTGATGCACATCATTCCGGACACGATGTTCTCGGCGTTCGGCCAGGGTGAAATTCTCCAGATCCTGCTGATCGCGCTGCTGTTCGGCGCGGTGCTCGCGCAACTGGGCGAGCGCGGCCGCGTGGTGACCGACTTCATCGA
>NZ_DATJWR010000475.1:0-6241 GCF_035501035.1 Paraburkholderia sp. | reverse complement strand
ATGCGCCAGCCCCATGGCCTCAAGGCTTATGATAGCAATTCGACCGAATCTTGGTCAGAGGCCTACCCGGCGCCCGCGAGGACGAAATCACTCAGATGGTCACGCGGCATGTCCCGAAAGCCGGCACGGAGGGTGCCGAGCCCACGACGCCACTCTTCCCGTGAGAAAATGCAGTTTCGGATCACGGGAATCATCGTGTAACGTGGGCCGAGGCACTCGATGATTGCGTTGAGGAAGCGCCGATCCGGCACCAGGTATGGCAACAGTATTGCCTCGCTACGAAGCGCTCAGATCACCGTTCACCGCCGGGACGCATCATGTCCGGGATCATCGAGTTCATGATGCGCCGTTTCGGTCTGGGCCACCTACGCATATCGGTTCACGTTGCTGCCAGCAACGCGATCGCGCGGTCTGCCTCTTCCCGTGCGTCGACCGCGATATAGGCGACAAACTGGCTTCCGGACACGCACGCAGAAAGCCCACGCAGATTAATACCCGCGTCACCAATTTTTGCCGTTATCTCCGCAAGGATACCGGGTCGGTCCGGTCCCATGACGCGCACAGAGTGAAGTCTCGACGTGACGCTAAAGCCCACCAGCGAAGCCGCCTCTATCTCTCGATCGCTCTGCAAAGGTGTAAGAAAGACAACTCCCCGGCCGACCTCCTCAGGCGCACGTCGCGCAATCACGAATTGCAGATCGGCGCCGGCGTCGCGAAGTATCGCCAGTACCTCGGCAAGGCCGCCAGGACGGTCCGGGATGCTCGCCGCCCAGACATCGGCATTTTCCACAAGAAGGTTCATGATGAAGCCCCAAACGCTTCGTTCTGAACAGAACTGTAGGTAGCGAAAGCGTCATCTGCAAGCAAAGAAAAGAGCGGAAATCTCACCCTTCCCGTCATCCCCGGACTATCACATCGTGAACGTGGCTACGTTCGCCACACTCCCTGAAGACGCCGAAAAGCGCAGCTTGGAACTATCCGTTACGTAGTCTTAAATTCGTATCAGGGTCGCGCCATATTGCGGTATGCAGGCTGCCACAGGCGCATGCTTGAATATTTATTGAGGAGGAACTGCCATGACGCAAAGCGAGTCGTCGCTTCGTGGTAGCGCGCAGCACCATGGGGTCGATATCTCCGAGGCACAGATCGCTGTTCACTGGCCCGAAGAGGATTATGTCTTGCCGCCCGCGAAGTTCATTGCGCAGGCCAACCTGACAGACGAAGAGGTTTTCTCACGCTTTTCACTCGAGAACTTCCCGGAGTGCTTCAAGGAGTTTGCCGACCTGCTGTCCTGGGACAAGTATTGGGAAACCACTTTCGACTCCAGTCACCCCCCCTTCTGGCGATGGTTCGTAGGCGGCAGACTCAACGCCTGTTACAACTGCTTAGACCGCCACCTGACCCACCACAAGAACAGAACGGCCATCCATTTCGTTCCTGAGCCGGAAGAGGACGCGATGCAACACATCACGTACCAGGAACTGTCTGTACGGGTCAACGAGTTCGCTGCGCTTCTGCGCGACCAGTTTGGACTGGCGCCTGGCGATCGCATCACGCTCCATATGCCAATGGTGCCCGAGTTGCCCATCACCATGCTGGCATGCGCACGGCTCGGTGTCATTCACTCGCAGGTGTTTAGCGGGTTTAGCGGAAAGGCCTGTGCAGATCGGATCGTGGACTCTGAAAGTCGCCTGCTTGTCACGATGGACGCCTATTGGCGTGGTGGCTCACTCATTGACCACAAGGAAAAGGCAGACATTGCGTACCGGGAAGCGCAGGTTGAAGGACACGCGCCAGAAAAGGTACTGATCTGGCAACGCTATCCTGGTCGCTATTCGAGCCCGACTACCCTTGCAGAACGCGATGTTATCGTGAACGACGCCCTCAAGGCCTACCGTGGACGTCGCATTGAGCCAGCATCACTACCGGCTGAGGCGCCCCTCTTTCTCATGTATTCGAGCGGGACCACCGGTCGGCCGAAAGGATGCCAGCACGCCATCGGGGGATACCTTTCATACGTCACCTGGACGGCAAAATACATCGAAGACATCCACCCTGAAGACGTCTACTGGTGCATGGCCGACATCGGATGGATTACGGGTCATTCCTACATCGTGTACGGACCGCTCTCTCTGGGCGCCTCAACGGTCGTCTATGAGGGCGTTCCGACATGGCCGGACGCTGGACGCCCGTGGCGCATAGCGCAACAACTCGACGTGAACATCTTCCACACTTCGCCTACCGCTATCCGTGCCCTGAGGCGCAGTGGGCCGGACGAACCATCAAGGTACGATTACCACTTCAAGCACATGACGACCGTCGGCGAGCCCATCGAGCCCGAAGTCTGGAAGTGGTACCACAGCGTTGTGGGCAAGGGCGAAGCGGTCATCGTTGATACATGGTGGCTCACCGAAACCGGTGGCTTCCTGTGCAGCACTGTCCCGGCGTTGCACAAAATGAAGCCCGGCAGCACCGGTCCCGGCATTCCCGGAATCCATCCCGTCATCTTCGGCGACAATGGCAACGAATTGCCCCGCGGATCGAACAAGGCCGGCAACATCTGCATCCGCAATCCCTGGCCCGGAGCGTTCCAGACGGTCTGGAAGAATCCTGAACGCTACGTGCAGCAGTTCTACTCCCGCTATTGCAGGAACCCGCAGAGTCACGACTGGCGTGACTGGCCGTTCATGGCAGGCGACGGCGCCGTGCAGGCAGCGGACGGATACTACCGCATCCTTGGCCGCATCGACGACGTGATCAATGTCGCAGGCCATCGTCTTGGAACCAAGGAAATCGAATCCGCTGCACTGACCGTCCCGGAAGTGGCTGAAGCCGCGGTTGTGCCGGTTGCAGATGAAGTCAAGGGCAAGTTGCCTGAAGTCTATGTTTCGTTGAAGCCTGGCCTCGGAAGTTCTGATGACATCGCAAGCCGCGTTTCAGAGGCAGTGGTCGACCACATCGGCCCAATCGCGCGCCCGCGCCACGTGATTATCGTGCCCGACATGCCCAAAACGCGCTCAGGCAAGATCATGCGTCGCGTGCTCGCTGCCGTATCGAATCATCAGGACCCGGGCGATGTCTCGACGCTTGCCAATCCGGAAGTTGTCGAAAATATCAGGGCACTTGTCAAATAGCTGCAGCTTGCTTTGCATTGGTGCGGGTCGTTTGCTCGACCCGCACCATACCTCATTCTCGGCCTCACGTGAGTACGCCGTCACGCGAATCAGCAACAACGCACGCGATCAGCCATGGCGGACCGCGTCGGGAAGCTCCACCGACGCCCAGGGTGATATCGTTGCGGCTGCGAATCGCACAGTCCACCCGGGATCTTCAAGAGCGCTTTTCTCCGCGCTGCGGATGGGAGCTTCCGGGTGACCGGCTGTGCGAACGCTGATCAGGTTGGTCACGGGGCACCTGTCCAGCCGTCGCCCCACTCCCTGACTCAACCCTGGTCACCCCGCCGATTGCAGGCGGGTCACTTGCCGGAAAGGTTTCCTCTATCGCCTCGTCAAGCGCGCGGTCAGATACTTGCGCGCTCGGTTCATGATTCTGGTTTGCGCTCGTGGGAGACTCAGTGCGGGCATGCCGCACATGTTTGATGACTCGGGTCATGGCGTTCTGGTTGGTCGCAAAACACTGGCATCTGCGTGCAGACACTCGTCCGCCTCGCACACAGCATGCGATTTATCGGGCTCAACACCGCATCTCCTCTTCAGTCGATCCGGCTTCCCTCCTACCAGGAAACCCACGCTTTTCCCATGCGTTCCGCGAACAATCCACCTCCAGCTTGGATTTTTGAATGATCAGACAACCCGCTCCACAAGAACAACATATGCTGCCTCGCATCATCTGCACTGCGAATGATATGACCAGGCGTCAGTGACTGCAGCGAATTGTTCCTGCCTAGCGGTATCTGGACGCACATCAGTGCTTCTATGGTCCGTAGCCGGTTCGCAGGCGGTGTCCTGGCCAAAACGAATGCACCTGCGCCCCATGAATCAGACCGGGCAGTGCATCAGAGGGGGAAGCGAGCTTCAAAGACACTACCCGAAGCTCGATGAACGGTAGAACAACCGGTGTCATGAAAGACTCCATGCAATCGTTACATGCCAAGGGGCATGAACCATTTCGTCGCAGGAGTCATCAGCCAGAAACGGCAGTTATAGGGAACTCCATCCCTATGTTGAAGATAAATAATCCGCACGGCCCCGTCAAGTCTGAGGCGCTACCGGGTGGCGTGGCGACGCACTGCACAGCGAACTGTCGGGCGACCGCGTAGCGGAAAACATCCGTTGACAGTGTCATCCAATAGAGGGCTCGACCACTAGTTCACGGCAACTGCGCAACCTCCCGCCAGCACGAGCCGTTTTCGTTTCTCGAATATTGCCACTGTCACCGCAGCGCCCATCGTCAGTCGTGTCCTGCGCGGGGAGTGTGGCAATGTCCCAAAGACAGTTGAAGGTTGGGACGGCGGGTGCGGCATAGATTAGGCGGCCTTCAGTTTGTGGTCAACGGGTTTTTCAGGCGGTTTGGCAGTGGGACGCTGCAAGGCCGTGGCCAGCACCCAAAGGTCCTTCACGCCCAGGATCTTGCGGAAGTGTTTCTCCGCTTCGAGGAAACCAGCAGCGGTCCAGCGCAAGACCATGTCGGCATCGCGATAGCGCTTCACTCGCCCGGCGACACGGCGCACTGCGCCGTTCGGATTCTCGATGATGTTGGTCGTCGACAGGCCACGCATGAGCGCCGGCGTGAGTCCAAGTTCGTTCACCGTGAATGTCTCCTCCAGCCCCTCAAGCAGGGCGGCCGAGGCATCCGGATGTTTGGACTTGAGCCACGCCGCGTGCGTTTTGAGCTTGGCCATTCCTTCCTTCGCGGGCAGCTTGTAGGCTGCCCTCATGATCGCCGCGGTTTGCGAAACGCACTCTTTGGGCAGACGTTCGAGGACATTGCGTTGCTTGTGCACACGGCAGCGCTGTACGTGTGCGCGCTCGCCGAAGAGCTCCTCGATGGCCGAGCGCAGTGCCTTGGAGCCGTCAACCACGAACAGGTATTCGTGCTCCGTGGACAGGCCACGCTCGATCAGCCCGCGCAACAGATCCTTGACGACCTGGGCGTTCTCGCTGGACCCGCTCGCGAGTCCCAGGAGGCGCTTGTCGCCAGTGCTGTCCACGCCGATGGCGGCGATAACGTGACGCGAGTCAACGATGATGCCGTCGATGTAAATCGCCAGAAAGTCCTTGTCGTCCAGACGTCGTGCCTTCAGCTCGGCGAGCGCTTTCTCGCTGGCCTTGATGAACTCGCGCGAAACGCTGCTTTTGGAGATGCCCACGGTGCCAGCCATCTCGGGCAGGACCTTGCCATATTTGCGCGTCGCGACGCCCGTCACCATGATCTCGTGCATGCGCTCGCCCAGCCGCGGATTCTCGTTCAATTGCTCGTAGGCCGGAACCTGCACTTCGCCGCCATCGCGGTGCCGCAAGCGCGGGCGCTTGACGCTCAATTTGCGCTCGTCCATCACGATCTGGCCTTGCTGCGAACCATGCCAGCGGATCTCGCCGCCTTTACGACCCGGATGCTTCTCACCCGCAACTTCGGCCGCGGAAATCACCAGCAACTGCTCGACCAGGCCACGGCCGGCCTCGTGCATCAGTTCGTTGATGCTCGCACGAGTATTCTGGAGCAGATCGAGCATCGGCAGCAGGAGCTGACTGTTCTCGGCGAAACAGGCTCGCATCCGGTCTTCGTTCTGCTTGGCGACGATGTTCACCGGCGCGCTGGCCTTGGGGGCAGTTTTCTTGGTACGCTTCATTTGGCGGTTTTCCTTCCGGGGGGGTGGTCGTGGAAACCCGATTCTCCTGGATTCCCACGGGAAACCGCCGCCTTCAACCTTCAACTACGCCCGGGACATTGCCGAGTAAAGCCATGGTCGCAGTCAAGTACGATGATCTTTCTTCAGCTTTCGACTTCGTCAGCTGCGCGGCGCCAATGGAGCATAACGCGTATGTCTCGCTCGATACGGGCAAGGTCTGGTGGATCTCTGATTCCAGCGACGCGTTCGACGACGAGATTCCTGACGACCTTGAAACTTCGGATCGCTACGTTGCGATACCACACAAGAACGAGCTTGAGCTGGGAAGACGTCTCGCCTTGCGCTTTATCGCGCAAGCGTTGCCTGCATGTTACGGCCAGGTCGAAGGATTTTTTCGGCGGCAAGGCGCTTACGCGCGTTTCAAGGATTTGC
>NZ_DATJWR010000474.1:0-6285 GCF_035501035.1 Paraburkholderia sp. | reverse complement strand
AAAGCCAGACACCGCCGCCGCGCGACAGCGTGCTGCGCGTCACGCGTCACGAAAACGCGTATCTGCATCTGGGCAGCCCGATCATGCGTGCTGATGCTCATGCCGACGAACTCGTGATCGACACGCCCAAAGGGCGTTATCAACTCGACTATCTTATTTTCGCCACCGGCTTCCATTCGGAGATCGACACGCGCGACGAATTCACCGCCATTGCTCCACATGTGAGGCGTTGGCGCGATCGTTTCGATCCCGGCGCGGAACTCGACAACGAAGAGCTGGCGACATCGCCCGATCTCGATAGCCGCTTTGCTTTTCAGGAGCGCGTGCCGGGCACGTGTCCCGCGCTTGCCCGCATTCATTGCTTCAATCACGCGGCGAGTCTCTCGCACGGCAAGGTGGCAGGCGACATTCCCGCCATCAGCGACGGCGCACAGCGGCTCGCGCGCGCGATCGCGTCGATGCTGTTCGACGCTGACCGCGAAAATCATTACGCCGCGCTCCAGGCATTCGACAAGGCCGAGCTTGCCAGCGACGAATGGACCGACGCGGACGCACCGTCCGTCATCGACAAATCGTGAACACCTTATCCTGAGGATCTTGCATGACAACAGAAGTGAAGCCAACGCCGGCACACGACGACACCGCGCGTCTGGCCGGAATCGCATCGACGGGGTCCGTCGCCGCGTTGCGCGCCGCTCGCGCCGATGCCACACGCTATACGCAGGGCAGCTTCGACGCCCTGTTCGACCCGAGCACCACCGGGCTTTCGCTCGACGAGCGTTTCGCGGCCGCCAGCTACGCAGCCGCGTTGTCGGCAGCACCCGAGGCGGCGCGCGCCTATCGCGAGCGCCTGCTTGCATTGGGTTCGTCGGCGGAGAGCGCTATTGCGGCGCTGGGGGGCTTCATCTCGGAGGGCGTGGTGCATGCAAACGCTCCTGACATCGATGCTCGGCTCGCCGCGATTCTCAAGCACACGCACGCGCTTACGACCCTCACCCCAACTCCCGGGCAGTCCGCACTGCTGCGCGTAAAACAAGCCGCTCTGTCCACGCCCGAGATCGTCGCGCTTTCGCAGCTCGTCGCATTCGTCACGTATCAGGTTCGCGTCGTTGCCGCACTGCGCGCACTGGAGACTTCAGCATGAGCACATCGCACGGCTTCACATCGCAGCAACTCGGCTGGTCGGCATGGCTCGACACGGTGGCGCTCGCTAACGCCACGCCCGAACAGACGGCCGTTCTGGAAGAGAGCCATCCGCAAGCAAAGACTTCCGACTACTATCTGCTGCTCGTGCATGAGCCGGAAATCTTGCGGCAACGCTCGGGCGCGTTCAACAGCATCATGTATGCACCGGGCGGGTTGTCGCGCGCGGAACGTGAACTCGCCAGTACTGTGGTCTCTCGGGTGAATGGCTGCGTCTATTGCGCTTCCGTGCATGCGCAGCGGTTCCAGCAACTCGCGAAACGCGACGACGTCATTCAGCAGGTGTTCGCCGATCCGCAAACGGCAGGCACGACGGCGCGAGAACGGGCCATCGCCCGTTACGCGATCGATCTGACCTTGCATCCCGACGCGATCGATGCGGCATCGATTGCTGCACTCAAGGAAAACGGCCTCACGCAAGCTGAAATCCTCGACCTGAGCCATGCGATAGCGATCTTCGCGTGGGCGAACCGCCTAATGCTGACGCTCGGCGAGCCTGTGTTTCCCGAATGATGTCGAGCATGCAGGGAGAGTCGGCGGGACGGTCAACGCGCGTTGAGCGTTGCGTCCCATAGCCGTTTCCCTGCTTTCGATATGCGCAAACGTTGTTTGAATTCATGCGCCTCGCGAATTAACGTCAGCAGTCTATTCTCCGATACCGACACGCAAAGCCGATGAGCAAACGCGACAAATCAGTCGCCCCCTCTCCTGCCGATCCCGATCGGCGTCAACTGCTGCGGCGCGCGGGCGCTGGCGTGGCGGGCGCTGCGCTCGGCGGGCTGCTCACGCCGCTTGCGCCATTCGCGACAAGCGCCGCTCACGCACAAGGCACGAACAACCGGCTGAGAATCGGCTTCCAGAAGTACGGCAACTTTGTCGTGCTCAAGGCGCGCGGCACGCTCGAAAAGCGGCTCGCGAGCCAGGACGTCAGCGTGCAATGGCTGGAATTTCCCGCTGGTCCGCAACTGCTCGAAGGCTTGAACGCGGGCGCCGTCGATGTGGGCAGCGTCGGCGAAACGCCGCCCATTTTTGCGCAGGCGGGTGGCGTCGATTTTGTCTACATCGGCAACGAACCGCCCGCGCCGCGCGGCGAAGCAATCGTCGTCGCGCAGGACTCGCCGATCCGCACCGTTGCGCAACTGCGCGGCAAGAAGGTGACGCTCAACAAGGGTTCGAATGTCCATTTCCTGCTGGTGAAAGCGCGGTTCTGTCGCAGTAAGGTAAGTGGGACAAGCGAAGGCGATATACAAAGGATAGCTTATGAAACCAACGAGTAAAATTGCTGGGCGGCAGACAGCGGGGTGTTGCCCGAACATTGCAGCTGTCCTTTCTTGATCATGTGCATCAATTCGATGCCACTCAGAATGACACGCGCGCAGTTGAAATCCTTGAACCCGAGCATCGGTCGGGTTCGGCGTTTGATGGCCCGATGATCCTGCTCCACGATGTTGTTCAAATACTTGATCTGACGAACCTTGATGGGCATCTCGCGCTCGGCATTCACCGCGTTAAGCGCGGCCAGATTGGAGCCGCTTTTGTCGATGGTCACCGTCTCGGGCGAACCGTTCTGACCGATGGCCTTTTCGAAGAAGCGCCGCGCAGCGGCCTTGTCCCGCTTGGCTCTGAACAGAAAGTCAATGGTCTTGCCCGTCATATCCACTGCGCGGTAAAGATACTTCCACGAGCCCTTGACCTTGATATAGGGGTGAGTAGGCCTCGGGAATTGCGCCCGAAGCCTCTCGCAGAACCGTACGTGACACTCGCGCGTCATACGGCTCCCGTTATCCAACCTGTGCCCCCTGAAACTGCCAGTGCATGAACTGTCGCGGATACGCCTTCTTTATCTTGTGCAACCACTCCTCACTGCGGCTTTTATGCCGTCGCAGTGTCTTGTACTTGCGCTGGGCCCAACGCACGAGCTTACGGTCGAGATACCGTGCGAGCCCGCGCATGGCCGTCCGATAGAAGGCCCCGTAGTAGTTCCACCAGCCACGTATCATGGGATTACATTGCTCGGCCAGCTCGACCAGTGACCCGGACGTTCGACGAGGCAGCCGCCACCCCCGCACCGTCTGTCGCATCCGTTTCAAGGCAACAGGACTTACGCCGGGCAGAAAACTGGTAGAGATCTGGCCAGACTTGGTCTTCACCCTTCGCGGACGAAACAGGAAGCCCAGAAATGTGAAAGTCACTTCCGGGTAGGTTTGGGTACGACTGCGGTCCTTGCAGTACACGATCTTTGACTTCTCAGGATGCATCTGCAATCCGCACTCCGCCAGTCGCGAAGCAATGGCCTGGATGACCTCCTGCGCCTGTGCCAGGCTGCGGCAGTGTACTACCGCATCATCGGCATAACGCGTAAACGGGCATTGAGGGAAGTGCCGCTGCATCCATGCATCGAACGTATAGTGCATGAACAGATTCATCAACATCGGGCTGACCACCCCACCCTGAGGTGTACCTCGCGCTCGTGGCAGTCTCGCCCCATCTGCAGTCTCGAACGGCGCAGTCAGCCATCGCTCGATATACAGCAGAAGCCAGTCCACCTTGATGTGCTTGCGTACCGCCTTGAGCAGGAGGTCATGATCGATCTGATCGAACGCCGCCTTGATGTCAAACTCAACAACCCAGTCATACTGCCAGCAACGCTTGCGCGTCACCGCAATCGCCTGTTTTGCCGATTTTCCCGGCCTGTATCCATATGAATCCGGATGGAACAACGGATCCAGAACCGGTTCTATCATGAGCTTGGCCACAGCCTGGGCGACTCGGTCCGACACGGTGGGCACGCCCAGCTTTCTGGTACCGCCCGTGGCCTTGGGTATCTCTACCTGCTTCACCGGCGGCGGGAAATACGACCCCGACGACATCCGGTTCCACAGCTTGTACAGATTGCCCGACAGGTTCTGCTCGAACATGGCGATCGTTTCATCGTCCACGCCTGCAGCACCCCGGTTGGCCCTCACCAGCTGATACGCCTCCCAGACCGTGCGTTTCGCAATGTCATACGGTTTTGTTGAGGTCATGTCACTTATCCCCGCCATGCAGGTTGGTGACCTTCGTCAACAGGATAACGCTGCCCCTTCGCTCCACCCTCATTACAAGGGCTTCAACACTACTACGGGCAGCTCCGCCCCTCACTCCGGCATCGGTATTCTTCCTCATGGTGTCTGTTTGCGGTAGGAATGCCCATTGCTGGGCACCCCCCGCGCAGATCCCAGCGCGCCCGATTCAGGCACTGGGCTCCTACCTTGGGTGCTTAACGGCAAATCTCTGGTCCGGCCACGGGTGAAGTATGCGAGGGCGCGGGAGCCATGTATCTGCAATTCGCGTCATCCGCTCCCACGACGTTCGGTCCTTCTGACTGCGCCGCCGTAGCGTGCGCATCCATAGCTCCCGGACGTGGTGGCGGAAGGCACTAAGTGCACGGAAGTTCGTGGGCACCGCATGATAGGCAAAGTACCCTTGAACCACCTGCTTGAGCCATTTCCCCTGCTCTGGAATCGGGTCATGCATACGCCTTCGGAACTCGCCCTTGAGGTGCCTGAGCTTCGCCCGCATGCGATCCCCGCGAGTCTTCCTGTGAAGCTGGAAGGCACCGCGGCGTGAGCGCCCGCAGATAAAGATGAAGCCCAGGAAGGTGAACGTCTCCGGCCGTCCAAGACCGCGCCGCTTTCGTCTGCCCGCTGCATTGCGGCCAAACTCCAGCAGCCTCGTCTTGTCCGGATGTAGCGCAAGCTCGAACTTCTCCAGCCTCGCTCGCATCGCGTCCCAG
Organism: Paraburkholderia sp.; assembly: GCF_035501035.1. GTDB lineage: Bacteria > Pseudomonadota > Gammaproteobacteria > Burkholderiales > Burkholderiaceae > Paraburkholderia. The sequence goes on along the minus strand of NZ_DATJWR010000474.1, from coordinate 1,307 downwards.
AAGTGTCTTGCATCAGCTTCGTGTTCGAAGCCGGCTACGATGTCATCGGCGTATCGCACGATGACAACATTGCCTTTGGCTTCCTTGCGGCGCCAACGCTCGGCCCAGAGATCAAAGGCGTAGTGCAGATACACGTTCGCGAACAGCGGTGATGCCACTGAACCCTGCGGGGTACCTGTATCACTTACGCTAAGCTCTCCATCTTCCAGAACGCCCGCCTTGAGCCACTTGCGCACAAGTCGGATGATGCGCTGGTCGCCAATCCGGTGCTCCAGAAAGCGGACCAGCCATTCCTGGCTCAGCCCGTCAAAGAAGTTCCGTATATCCGCGTCCAGTATCCAGTTCACTGGGGTGCGATCGATGGCTACCGACAACGCATCCAACGCATCATGTTGACTGCGCCCGGGCCGGAACCCGTACGAGAAGCCTATAAAGTCTTCTTCGTAGATAGCGTTGAGCACTTCCACCACCGCGCGCTGCACGATCTTGTCTTCCAGCGCGGCAATCCCCAGCGGGCGCTGCTTTCCATCCGGCTTCGGTATGTACTGCCGCCGAACGGGCAACGCCCGGTACGCGCCACTCTGTACCTGCGTGTGCAGGCGCAGGAGATTCTCTTCCAGCCCTGCCTCGAAGTACTGCCACGTCATGCCGTCCACGCCCGCAGCCGCATTGCGCTTGAGCGCATGGAACGACTCGCGCAGCAGATCGACAGTGACATGGTGTAGCAGTGCGGTGAACCGCTCCTTCTTCCGCTGCCTTGCAGCCTGCCGTACACGTTCCAGCCCATGTGACACGCTTTCCCGCTCCTGTGCCCGGCACGTGTTGGTCTGCCCCGTGTTCCCCTTGGTCCCCGCCCTTGGCTCCACCCACTCCGCAGCCGGTTTCCCGGCCTTGTTCGCAGGCTTCGTCGCTACTACGGCGGAGTCAGACTTCTCCCGTCCGTTCATCATCGGCTACGGCTCCTCGCCTTCCCGATGCGGACCTGCCCATGCTGCGACAGGCCAGACGAGAGATCTCCCGGTTCCCGCACAAGGAGCGTCCACACATGCCAGGGTCTCCGACCGCGCCGGGCCAACGAGGCGCTTGCGATGACGCGCCCCGCCGTGTTGCCTTCCGTCAAATGGACAACGTCGGCGCCCGGGATGATAAAACTATCGCGGCTCAATGGCTGGCCTGTGTGCTCCCCTGCCGACGCTTCGCCGACATCCTCACGAACGCCTGCGCACGGCTCGGGGCCGATGTGGTTCGCTATACCTTCATCGTAATGGACTTTCACCATCTACTCCTTGCCGGTCTCCCGGCGCTCC